>DAIDHE010000041.1 GCA_027459775.1 Planctomycetales bacterium
ATGCCTGGGCCGGCGACCGGACCTCGCCTGGCGGCTTTTATCGAATCCGGGCGACAGGCAAGCCGATGTACGTCCCGATCGGGCTCGAGGCCAGGCCGGGCGAACTCTTGCTTCGGTTCACCGACCCCCTCGACCGCACCCGGGCGATCGACCCCGCTCGTTACCAGGCCCGGACGTGGGGCCTCAAGCGCTCGGCGAATTACGGCTCGGAACACGTGAACGAACGGCCGGTTCAGATCACGACCGCTCGGCTTTCAGACGATGGACGCCTGGTCCGGCTTGCGATCCCCGACCTGCACCCGACCTGGTGCATGGAGCTCGGCTACGATCTCACGTCCCCAACCGGCGCGGCGGTTCGCGGGGTGATCGACCACACCATCCACCGCCTGGTCGACGAGGGCGCGGCTCATGAACGAGACCAGTCTCGCTGACGCGCCCGAACGCGCGGGCCGCGGTCCTATCGCCTGGGTCGAGAACAAGTCGATTCTCACGCCGACCTCGGGCTATCTCGCGCCAGGGTTTACGCATACGATCAACGCCTATCAAGGTTGCTCGTTCGCCGGCGCTTTGTGTGGAACCTTTTGCTACGCCCAGCACAATCACTGGATCACCCACGGCCGCGAATGGGGCCTGTATGGGGCCAAGGCCGACGTGCGCTCGGCCTATCGCCGCGACCACGACCGGATCAAGCGGCCAGGGCGGGGCGAACCCGGGCGGCTTGTGATCTACATGAGCAGTTCCACGGATCCTTATTTGCCCCAGGAATCGCGGCTTGGCCTCACGCGGGCGCTGCTCGAGGAAATGCTCGAGCGGCCGCCGGACGCCCTGGTGATTCAGACGCATCACATCCAGATCGAGCGCGATCTTGATCTGATCGCTGCGCTCTCGGCAAAGAGCCCTGTCTGGGCGTCGATCACGGTCGAGACCGATCAAGAACGGCTGCCCGGCTTTCCGCCCCACGCTTGTTCGCCACGCCGGCGGCTGGAGACGCTCGGGCGGCTCCGCGCGAGCGGAATCCTGACGCAAGCCGCGGTGAGCCCGCTCTTGCCGCTCGCCGACGTCGAGGATTTCGGACGACGGCTGGACGCGGCGTGCGACCGCGTGATTCTTGATCATTTTTTGATCGGAGACGGCTCGCCCGGCGGTGCGCGGACGCGGCGAACCAGCCTGATCGGGCGATTGGCGGGATCGGGTCAGGAGCGCTGGGCCCGGCTCGAGGTTCTCTGGGAGACGCGCGACGCCCTGGCGGGTATCCTGGGAGCAAGCCGGGTGCTGGTGGGGCGCGAGGGGTTTTGCGCGGTCTAACCGCCGGTATCGCGAGAGGAGAGACGAGCCATGGCGCCATCGATCGGGGGACGGGCGCTCAAGGGGTCGCGGATCAGCCGGTTTCTCGCCAGTCGAAGGGCTCGCGGGTGGGCGCTTGTCTTGCTGGCGGCGACGGCGTTCGGCACGGCCGCGGCGATGCAGATGCATTGGGGCCGACGGGACCGATTGCTGACGGTCACGATCGCCGCCAGCCGCGACGACTGGCCCCGGCGCGACGGACTCGCGAGCCTGACCAAGCTGGCGGCCGCCCAGGGACTCGTGGTCGCGAGCCAGGAAACCCTGGGCTCGGCCGAGGCCCTGGAGGGGGTCGAGGCCGGGATCATGGATCTGGCCATCATCCCCGGCGGCATCGACTTTACCCGCTACAAGAATATTCGCGAAGTGACCTCGCTGCATATCCAACCCCTGCATTTGTTGGTGAGACACGAACTCGAGGCCGATGTCGCTACTCATCTAGGAGCGCTCAAAGGAAAGAGTGTGGATCTGGGGGGCGGTTCGGACTCCGCGACGTATTGGCTGGCGCGCGACGTGCTCGAGTTCGCCGGCTTGCGGCTGGACGCCGGCGATTACGTCGCCGTCGAACACCGAGAAGTAAGCGACGGCGTGCAGCCGAGGGCGCGCCCCGACGCCGTCTTCGTCGCCACGACGCTCCCCTCGCCGCTCGTCACCCGGCTGGTCAAGCAGGGTCAATACCGCCTGGTTCCTCTGCCATTTCACGACGCCTTCGCCTTGCAAGCGATGTCGGAAACGCCTCAGACCGGGGAGCAGCTCACCCCAACCAACGAGCGAACATTGGTCATTCGCAAGGAGCACATCCCCGACGCCGTCATTCCCGCCTTCACCTACGCGGCCGACCCTGCCGAGCCCCCCGAGCCCTTGCACACGCTGGGCATGACAATGCTGCTCATCGCCAACAAGAACGTCGACCCCATCATCGTCGAGCGCGTGCTCGAAGTCTTGTTTCACACCCGCTACGCCCGGCTGATCCGGCCGCCGCTCGACGTCAGACGCCTCGAGGAACCGCCCGAAATCCCGTGG
>DAIDHE010000101.1 GCA_027459775.1 Planctomycetales bacterium
TCTCCGGCTGGACCGTCCCCACCGGCGACCACGTCCACTGGAAGGTCGAGGCAGGCGCGATCGATTACGACGCCCAGAGCGAGGCCGCCGGCGACAAGGCCCTCTGGAGCGAGCGCGAATACGAGGATTTCGTCCTCACGCTCGACTGGCGTCTCAAGGAAGCGCCTTATCTCAACAAAAACGTCCCCTACATCCTCCCCGACGGTACCCACGCCAAGGACGTCCACGGCAAGGAGCTCAAGCTCGCGCTCCCCGACGCCGATTCCGGCGTCTATCTCCGCGGCGACGGCCGGTTCCAGGTCAACATCTGGTGCTGGCCGATCGGCTCCGGCGAGTTGTACGGCGTCCGCACCGACCCCAAGACCTCGCCCGAGCTCCGGGCGGCCGTGACTCCGCGGACGCAGGCCGATCGACCCGTCGGCGAGTGGAACCACTTCGAGATCACCGTGAAGGGGAAGACCGTCAAGGTCGTCTTGAACGGCGTCACGGTCATCCCCTGCGCGACCATCCCCGACCTTCCCGACCGCGGCCGCATCGCCTTCCAACACCACGGCGGCAAAAACAAGGCCGGCCAGTGGGCCGGCCCCCCCAGCCTGGTCCAGTACAAGAACATCGTCATCAGGGAGTTAAAATGACCCCCCAGCCGCCGCGCTCGACCACCTCCGCTCGCGCGATGACGCGGATCCTCGCCCCCGCGCTGAGCGTGCTCTTGACGCTGCTCGGCCCGGCTCGATCCGGTGCCGCCGAACCCCCGGCGCGGATTCTGATTCTCTCGGGCCAGGGCAACACCCAATGGCGAACAACGACGCCCATTCTGCGGCGGATTCTCGAGAAGACAGGCCGGTTCGACGCCCGCGTGTGCGAAACGCCGGGCGCGCTCGCGGCGGCCGACCTCGCGGGCTTCGACCTGATCGTGGACGACGCCGGGGCCGCGACGGGGGGCGAGCTCGAAAGGGCGCTCAAGGAGTTCGTGGAATCGGGCCATGGTCTTATGACCACGCGCGGAGCGCTCGCCGCGACCGGCTCGACCAAGACCGGCTCTGGCGAGAACTCCACGTCCAATCGCTTGATCGAGGTCGCGATCAGCCAGCCCGACCATCCGATCTCGCACGGCCTGGGCGCGCGCTTCACGACCGCCGACCTGCCGATCGCCGTTCCGGCCGCCCTGCCGGGCGCGGTGGTGATCGCCCAGGCGCGCGACCGCGGCGCGACCGGCCCCGGCCCGGGCGAACCCGCCGTGGTCGCGAGCACCCGCGGCAAGGGCCGCTCGGTCGCCTGCGGACTCGGCCACGACCTTGCGGCCATGCATGAAAACACGTTCAGAGACCTGTTCACCCGCTGCGCCCAGTGGGCCGCCGCCGGAACCGTCTCGACCACGCTCGCCCCCAAGACCAACCCCGTGAGGGGGCTGCTCATCACCGGCGGGCACGACCACGAAGCCGCGTTCTACACCCTCTTCGCCGGCGACGACGACATCGCCGGAATGCCCGTCGAGACCAGCGCGACCGCCTTCCAGAACGACATCCGCGGCAAATACGACGTCGTCATCCTCTACGACTTTTCGCGGACCTTGAGCGAGACCGGCCGGAAAAACCTGCTCGATTACATCGCGAGCGGCAAGGGCCTGGTCGTGCTCCACCACGCCTTGCTCGATTACCCCGACTGGAACCACTGGTCCAACCACATCGTCGGCGGCCGCTATCGCTTGAAACCCGAGGGAGGTGCTCCGTCGTCGACCGTCAAGAACGGCCAGCAGCTCTTCGTCTCGCCCGCGGGCGACCACCCGATCACCGCCGGAATCGGCCCGTTTCACATCGAAGACGAAACGTACAAACGCATGTATCTTTCACCCAGCGCCCGGCCCTTGCTCACGACCGACAATCCCGCGAGCGACCCCGTGATCGCCTGGATCGGGCCGGGCGAAGGCTCGCGCGTGGTCGCCATTCAGCTCGGCCACGGACCGACCGCGTTCTCCAACCCGGCGTATCGCAAGCTGGTGAAGAACGCCGTTCTCTGGTCGGCGAGACGCCTCAGGTAACCGCCGCGACCCACCTCTCTCAAAAGGAATCATCATGAAAATAGGTCTCTACAGCATCACGTATCTGGGGCTCTGGTATCGCGGGGGAGCGCTCGCGTTGCCGGCCATGATCAAGCGGGCTCGGGACTATGGCTACGACGGGATCGAGATCGACGGCAAGCGGCCGCACGGCTGCCCGCTCGACTGGCCGGCCGCCCGCTGCCGCGAGCTGCGCGCGATCGCCGACGGGGAGGGGATCGAGATCCTCGGTGTGGCCGCCAACAACGACTTTTCCAACCCTGTCCCCGAGGTCCGCGAAGCCCAGATTTGCCTGGTCCGCGACCTCTGCCGCATGACCTCGGACCTGGGCGCGAGCACCCTCCGCGTGTTCCTGGCCTGGTGGGGCGTCACCCTGCATCACGGGCTCGCCACCTACGACGTCGCCGAGGGCCTCTGGCCCACCGTCCACGAGAAATTCCCGGCCGATGAGATCTGGGGCTGGTGTCGCGACGCCTTGATCGAATGCGCTGGCTACGCCAGCGATCACGGCGTCACCCTGGCCTTGCAAAACCACCCCCCGGTCATCAAGGATCACAACGACGTATTACGGATGGTCCACGAGGTCGATTCGCCCGCGCTCAAGATCAGCCTGGACGTCCCGCTCATGCCCGACAAGAGCCCGGTCGTCATCCGCGAGGCCGCCCGCGCCGTCGGGCCGCTTCAGGTCGTCTCGCACTTCGGCGGCGAGTTCGAGCGCAGGCCCGACGGCTCGATCCGCGGCTACGACCGCATCGACGGCGTCGTCAAGGGCGACACCAACGACTACTACCGCGAATTCATCCGCGCCATGTACGAGATCGGCTACGAGGGCTACCTGAGCTACGAGCTCTGCCACCAGCTCCCCGTGGTCGACGGCCAGACCGTGGATATCCGCTTCGCCGATCAAAACGCCCAGCTCGCCGCCGAATTCCTGCGCTCGATCCTGGCCGCGGAAGCGCCCGCGGCCGCCGTCGAATCCGAGCGACTGGCGCGGGTCTAAACCGGCGTTGCGCGATGGAGAATTCTCATGTTCAGGAGCTCATGGATTGTGGCGATCGTATTCGGTCTGGGATTCGCGAGCCCCGGCCTTGGGCAGGAAAAGCCGCGCAGGCTGCTGGTGGTCGGCCAGAGCAAGGGCTATCAGCACGAATCGATCTCGGCCGCGATGGCGGCGCTTTACAACCTGGGCCGCGCCACCGGCCGTTGGGACGCGGTTCTGCGCACCGATTGCGGGGCGATCACCAAGAAGCCGCTCAAGTGGCAGGCCAAGAACCTCGATTCGTTCGACGCGATCGTCTTCTTCACCGACGGCGATCTCGACATGGATGCATCGCAAAAGGCCGACCTGCTCTCGTTCGTCCGCGACGACGGCAAGGGTTTCATCGGGGTCCACAGCGCGGCCATCACGTTCCTGCACTGGCCGGAATACGGCGAGATGCTGGGCGGGCGCTACGACGGCCATCCCTGGGGTGAATTCGACGCCCCGCTCGTGGTCGAGGATCCCGGATTCCCCGGTCTGGCCGGCCTGCCACGCTCGTTCACGCTCACGGACGAGATTTACCAGATCAAGGACTACGCGCGCGACCGAGTGCGCGTGTTGGTGCGGCTCGACGCGAGCAAGCTCGACCTGGCGCGGAAGGGCGTCCATCGTACCGACGGCGACTTTGCCGTGGTCTGGGCCAGAACCTACGGCAAGGGCCGGGTTCACTACAACGGCCTGGGCCACCGCCGTGAAACCTGGGAACGGCCCGAATTGCAGGCAATGTGGCGCGAGATGGTGGAATGGTCGCTGGGCCTCAGACCCGCCGACGCCACGCCCCGGCCGCTCCGCGTGAAGTGAGCCGGCGGTCTTGGCTCTCGACCGGAGCTTGCCCTTCTGATTAGAGTTTACCTTGGTGCTTCGTCCGCGCGTCTTGTCCATCAGCACACGGCGGACATCGAGGACACGCTCG
>DAIDHE010000117.1 GCA_027459775.1 Planctomycetales bacterium
TCACGATCAGGCCCCCCTGGGTCGGCATGACCTTGTCAAACGTCGGGGTGCTGGCGCCGATCTGGCCAAAAAGCTCGCGAAGGGCGATCTGGGCCAGCCGCCGGCCGAGCCGCTTGTGCCCCTGGGTTCCGACGTGGATCGGGTCGTCGAGCTCAAGGTCGATCGCCGCGACCACGGCTGTGTTGGGCACCTGGTCGGGGATCAGTCGTTCGGCTTCCTGGACGGCGTTCCAGCCCTCGGGATTGTTCCGCGCGACGAATCGGCCGATCTGCACGAGGTAAAACGGCAGGTCGGGCTGGCCCAGGTCGCCGCGGACGGCGGCGATGAAGTCACGGAAGACCTTGGGATAAATCTTCCACGGCTGGGCGCCGCCCATCGCGTCGCTCTCGCCCTGATACCACAAGACCCCCTTCACCTTGCCGCCCGCGAGCTTGATCTGCCGGAGCATCGAGCCGTAAAGGCTATGCCCCCCCTGGTCTTTCTTGGCTGGGTTCCATTGCTCCATGCTGGTGCCGCCGTGGGCGCAGGCGACCAGTCCGACCGGCACGCGGGTGGCCTGAACCATCGTGGCGGCGAAGGGCAGGCCCAGGCCGGCCCCCTTGTTCCGCGTCTTGTGCTGTTGTTCCGAGCGGGCGGCACGCGTCTTCGGGTCGCCGGAATGGACCGGGTCGGGCGAATCGACCAGCCAGTGCAGGGGCTCGCTCGCCTGGGCCCACTTGCCGTCCATCCCCAGGAGCGCGACCCGCGGGTTCGGCGGCGTGACGTCGATCAGATTGGCCACGCCCTCCATGTTTGACTGGCCCGAGAGCACCCAGAGGTCGCCGACGAAGATATTCGCAACTTGATGGAGCACACCCCCATGCGCATCCACAAGAAAGACCGTGTACGGCCCTCCGGTCGGAACGCCCAGGAGCTTGCCATCGGCGAATTCCGCCTTCACCGAGTTCGCGCTTCCCGAGAGAGTGATCGAGGCCTTGATTTTCTCGCCGTTGCTGGGGTCGTCGAATACGATTGGGATGTCGGCCTTGCCGTCTGCCCCGCGCTGAAAGACCTGCCAGGCGACGGGGGATTTGACGACCGGCGGCCGTGGCCCACCCCCAAGCCCACCGCGTTGAGCCGCGGCGCTCGCCGCCAGGCCCGCGAAGGCGAACGAACAGAGCACAAGCCGCTGGAGAATCTTCATGTGGCGAAGCATGGCTGGGAGGGCTCCATCTGCGAGGGCGTGACGTCAGGCTCGACGCAACGATCCTAATCCCCTTTGAGCGCGACCGAAAGAGCCTTGCGCCGTCGCTTTTGCCAGCACGAGGCAGAGACTCGCCTCGACTGCACCGGTTGGGTATGATCGAGGTGGCTTCATAAGATAGGTGGCTTCCATCTCTGAACTGGAGCGACGATGGCAACGGGCATTCGCAAATCGGGCGATTTCTGCTGGATCAATATCCTGACGCCCCAACCGGCCGATGCGATGGCGTTCTTCGCCCAGGTTCTCGGCTGGACGTACTTCGAGATGCCGGGCGTCGGCCACGGGATCCAGGTCGACGGGCGCAACATCGGCGGCATTTTCGACATCCATGGGCCGAATACTCCACCCGGGATGTCGCCCGTGATCGGCGTGATGATCAAGGTCGAAAATGCGGACGCCACTTGCGAAAAGGCGAGGTCGCTCGGCGGCAGTGCGAAACCTGCTTTTGACATTGGCGACCAGGGCCGGATGGCGGTCTGCCACGACCCCAACGGCTGCAAGTTCGACGTCTGGGAGCCCAGGAAGATGCCCGGCACCGACGCCGACAGCACGCTCCACGGTTCACCAAGCTGGTTCGAGTCGATGACCTCGGACGTCGACCGGGCGACGGAGTTTTACCGCGGGCTGTTCGGCTGGACGGCGGAGGTGAGACGGATGCCCGGTATGGAGTATACGGTCTTCAAGAACGGCGGAACGGAAATCGCTGGCATGATGTCCATTCCACCGCACATGGAGAGCGTTCCACCGCACTGGGGGACGTATTTCTCGGTGAACGACGCCGACGAGGCCGCCCGACTGGCCGAAGAGCTCGGCGCGAAGCTCTGCGTGCCGCCCATGGACATCCCGGGAATCGGGCGCTTTTGCGGCATTACTTCCCCGCAGGGGGTGATGTTTTATGCCATCAAATACCTGCCCAGGCAGAGTTCCTAGAGAGTGGTCCCAGTCGACGGAAAGGCAGCGAAAACGCCATGGCGCGCAACGTCACGACGCACTTGATGTTCGAAGGCGCCGCCCTTGAGGCGATGACCCTGTACGTCTCGCTGTTCGGCGATTCCGAGATCCAATCGATCGAGCGATACAAGGCCGGCGAGATGGGCGCGGAAGGGACCGTCAAGCTGGCGAGATTCTCACTCGCCGGGCGGGATTTCCTCTGCATCGACAGCCCGATCAAGCACGCCTTCACCTTCACTCCCGCCATTTCTCTGTTCGTCGAGTGCGAGAGCGAGGCCGAGCTGGATGCGGTCTTCAGCCGGCTGTCGGAAGGAGGGGCCGTTCTCATGCCAGTCGGCGATTACGGATTCAGCGCCCGGTTCGGTTGGCTCGTTGATCGGTTCGGTGTTTCCTGGCAACTGAACCTTCCATGAAGGTGATCGCAAGAACGGATTCGATCGCGGCGCTGTTTTGTCTTCTGGACCGCCCGCCACAGCGCCAGGATCGGTTAGAATGTCTGGCATGAATGTCATCGTCGTTGTCTGCAACAGCCTGCATCTCGGATTCTTGGGTTCCTACGGCAACGCCTGGATCGAGACGCCCCATCTCGACCGGCTCGCCGCCGAGGGGGTGGTGTTTGATCATCACTTCCCCGAAAACCTCACCACGCTGCCGACCCGGCGGAGCTGGTGGACGGGCCGGTATGGCTTTCCCAAGCCCGAGCTGGGCTGGACGCCGCTCGAGCCCGACGAACGTATCTTGCCCGACCTGCTCATGGGGCAGGGGGTGCGGACGGCGTTCATCTCGGACGTGCCGCTTCTGCGCGAGGTCGGCCTGGGCTATGGCCGGGGGTTTGACGAGGTGATCTGGATCCGCGGCGAGGGCTACGACCCGCTGGTTCCAGCCGGCGACCCTCGGGCCAAAAACGTGCGGCTCGAGGACGAGCCAGGCCTGCGCCTGCCTCCCGACGACGACCCCGATCACGAGCTCTGGAAGGGACGCTGGCGGCAGCTTTTGCGGAATCGCGCGGTCATCGGCCGCGAGGAAGAACAATCCGGCCCCGCCAGGACTGTCGGCGCGGCGATCGAGTGGCTCGAGCGCCATCAAGCCGACGAGTCACCGTTTCTGCTCTGGCTCGATCTTTTCAGCCCGCACGGGCCCTGGGATTCGCCGGCCCCGTACCGCGATATGTACGTGACCATCGAGCCCGACGAGTTCGAAACCGACGAAGAGGGAGATCTGGTCGACGACGACGAAGAGATCGATATCGAGGACGTGCAATCACTTGTCGACGTACCCGCCGGCGCGGTCGGGGACGTCCTGAGCGAGGCCGAGCTCTTTCGCCTCAGGCGCACCTACGCCGGGGCCGTCACGCTGGTCGATCGCTGGCTGGGCGTCTTGTTTGACGCCCTCCGCGGGATGGGCCGAATGGACGACACGATGATCGTCTTCACCAGCGACCAGGGAGAGCCGCTGGGCGAGCACGGCTATGTGCGCAGGTTCCGCCCCTGGCTCAATGAAGAGCTCATCCACACGCCGCTCATCGTGCGGATGCCCAAGGGCGCTTTCGGCGGCACGCGGCGGCTGGCCCTGGTCCAGACCGTCGACCTGCTGCCGACCGTCGTGAGCGCACTCGGCCTGCCGCCGATCGATCCCGATCAGGCCGTCATCCACGGCCACGACCTGTTGCCGATCATCCGGGGCGAGCAGACCCGGGTGCGCGACTATGCCTGTCTCGGGATGGACGCCGCCGAGTTCGCCATTCGGAATCATCTCTGGCATCTCGTCGTGCCCGTCGAGGTCGACCCCGACGAGCCCCGATCCCCCGAGCTTTATCGCAAGCCCGAGGACCGCTGGGACCAAAACAACGTGATCGAGCAGCATCGCGAGGTCGCGGAGCACCTCGAGCTAACGCTTCGGCGTTTCATCGACGCCCTGGGCAAGGACGGGCTCGACGGCCTGCCCCCCTTGCGCGAGATCGCTCGGCTGGGGTCGGGTTAGCCGGACCGACGGCGAGCTGGCGACCGGGTCGCCCTCGGGAAACAACTGGCCGATCAAGTTCGCGGGCGTGATGCCCGCCGGCGCGGTCGCGGCCGGCCTGGCCGGGACGCTGGCCACGGGCGCGGACTGCGTAGCGGGGGCGGCCTGGGGTGAAGGCGCCACCGGCGATGGGGCCTGGGGCGACGGCTGCGCCGTCTTCTTGCAGCTCGGGCAGGTGCAGCACGAGCAGCATCCAAAGCCCCGACCAAGCCTCCGGCCCAGATCCTTGCACTTCCGCAAGAAAGCCATCGTATACATCCCAGGCTGCCAGTGGTTGTGCTCGCACGCCGGCGCAGTCGCTTGGGGCGACGCGATCGGAGCGGCTTCCGGAGGCGCGGCGGCGGGCATCGTTTTCTGGGGCGCGGCGGCTGGCATCGTTTGCTGAGGCGCGGCGGCGGGCATCGTTTTCCGAGTTGCCGGGGCGGGTTTCTGGGCGACCGCGTAGTAGGCTGCCGGGAACTGAACGGGCGGGAACTGAGGCGAAGCGTACACAGTGGGTTTGGCGTGCGTCCAGGGCCATTTGAAGAACGATTCGTGATGCGAGTGGGCGGCGGGAGGCGCCTGCGCGGTCGCTCGCGTTTCCTGGAGCGATGCGGTGGGCGTGGTCGCGGCGGGCGGAGGTTGGGCCGGCGCTGCCGGGGGAACAGCGGGTGCGGGCGGAGGCGTGGGAACGGGTTCCGCCGCGGGCTTGGGTGCGGGCTTGTTGGCGGAGGTCTGTGGAGGCTCCTCCGGTGCGATCGAAGGGGGCGGCCCCGTCGG
>DAIDHE010000180.1 GCA_027459775.1 Planctomycetales bacterium
ACCCGGGAAACTCGAGCATGCCCGCGAGAAACCGCCGGGCCGACCCGGGCGCAGCTTCCCAGTTCAGAACGATAAGGTGTTCGGTCGTCGCCAGGAATCCGCGGGCACCCGCCTTCATCCGCCGGGACGCCCAATTTTCGAGGCCCTCGCCATCGACCGCGCCCAGCCTGTCAAGCAGCCGGCGATACTCCGCGAAAACGGCCCACTGAGCGGACTCGATCGCATCGTCGTCGGACAAAGCTCGCTCGCGCGCGCTCGCCAGAGTCCACCGCGCGATGCGCTTGCGCAGCCGCCGGCGAAAGCCGGGCCATTCCAGGACGCGCTCGATCGCGCCCAGCCGGCCCGCCCGGCAAGCGCTTGCGATCGCCTCGAGAAAAACCGCCCGCGACGCCGCCTCGGAAAGAACGCGTGGTCCCTCGCGCGCCGATGCGCGCACCGCCTCCCAGAGGTCGCTCCAGCACCACACCCGAGCCCTCGTTCCCGCTCTGCCCTCAAGCGCCAGCCGACGCCGCGCCTGGTCTCGAGCCAGTGGCGACGGGACCAACCACAGCCCCCCCGCCGTACACTCCGGCCCCGACAGCGGCCGCTCCTCGAGCGCGGACCCAGATGGCCCCAGATACAGTAGTCGCTGACCCGTCATGCGCGGACGCCCCCAACCAACCCCTGGCCGCGAAGAGCACGATCGCCAGAATCACGAGGTATACAGAAAAATACCAAATCCGGCCCGATCGCACAACTCTCACGAGCCAGGCGATCGCAAGGTATCCCACGACGCCGGCCAGGAGGGTGGCGGCGATGATCTGGGAGAGCCGATCGGGCTGCCAGTCGGCGGGGGTCATGTCCTTGATCTTGAACACGACCGCGCCGGCGACGGCGGGCACTGCGATCAGGAGGCTGAAACCGACAGACCAGGTTCGAGAGAGCCCAAGTGCCAGCGCCGCGGCGATGGTGAGCCCGCTCCGGCTCACGCCGGGCAGGGGGGCCAGCGTCTGGGCGAGCCCGATCAAGAGGGCGTCGAGCAAGGTCGTCTCGGCCGGCCCCTTGGCGCCCTCGCGCCGGCTCATCCAGCCAGTGCCGATCAGCACAGCCGCGGTGATCAGAAACCCCACCGTGGCCACGCCGACTCCTTCAAAGGTCGCCTCGATCGCCTTCTTGAAAAAGAGTGCAAACGGAACCAGCGGCGAGGTCGCCACGATCGCCAGAAGCCCGACCCGGATTAGCCGACCGCGGTGGTATTCCTCGGCGACTTGAGGATCGCCCAAAAGGCCTCTCAGTCCCTGAGCGATCGCGGCCCGGTAATAGATCAGAATCGCGACCGTGGTGCCCAGGTGCAGAATGACATCGAAGAGCAGGTTTTGCTCGCCGGATCGCCGGTCGCCGGTCAGGCGGGCGAACAGGTTCTGGGTGACGAGCAGATGACCGTCGCTCGAGACCGGCAGGAACTCGGTGAGGCCCTGAACGACGCCCAGGACGAGCGATTCGATCCAATCCATGCGGTGTTTGCCTCGGAGGGTGCTGGGAAGTCGCCGCCTAGGGCTCGCCGTGAAGGCGCGGCCAGGCGATCACGATGTAGACCATGCCGCTATAGATCGTGAGCGCGACCGCCAGGTACGTGAGCCCGTCGCGAAACGGAGCGAGCCGGGCTGCCGCGGCGGGCTCGAGACCCAGGCCCCACAGGACCGCCATGATCGATGCGCACTGCACGACCGTCTTGAGCTTGCCGGCCGTACGTGCTCCAAACGGCTGGCCTTGCCCCTCGAGCAAGCTCCGTAAACCCTGAATCAAAAGCTCACGCACCACGATCGCGGTCACCATCCACGGCATCACGCCGGTGTCCTTCACGGTCACAAGGTAAATGTAGCACCCCGAAACGATCACCTTGTCGATGAGCGGGTCGAGCTGCCGCCCAATCGCCGTGTCCTGGCCCAGCAGCCGGGCGAAATAGCCGTCGAGTGCGTCGGTGACGGCCGCCGCCGCGAACAGCACAAGCGCCCAGCCGTAATACTCTCGCGAGATCAGCGCGAACACGAAAATGGCCAGCACCAACCGGCCCATCGTGAGGGTGTTGGGGACGTTCCAGAATCCACGCGGTGATGGGGCGAGCATTGTCTGCGGCTGGCCAACTCGATTCATGACGTCTCCGAACGATGCGAGGCGGGGCTCCGACCGGGCCCTGGGCGTCACGGTTCGTCGAGCACCACCAGCCCCGACCGCGGCTTCCGCCTGGGCTTGGGCCGGGCTCGCCGCACCGCCGCCCGCGATTCGATCGGGCGGGCGACAAGATCATAACCCGTCGCCTCGATCACCTCGCAAGGAACGATGTCTCCAGGACTGATGTTCGCCCCGTTCAGCCGCACCGTCCCGTCGACGTCGGGAGCGTCGGCATAGCTTCGGCCCAGCCAGGTTCGAGGATCGTCGGGCGACCGCGCGTCGACGATCACGTCGAGCTCGCGCCCCACCAGCGATTGATTGAACCCAAACGCGATCGGCTGCTGCGCCGCCATGATCCGGGCCTGGCGCTCGAGCTTGACCGCGTCGTCCAGATGGCCGCTCAGCCGAGCCGCCGGCGTGTCGGGCTCGAACGAATAACAGAAGACGCCGAGCCGCTCGAATCGCGTCTGTTCAACGAAGCCCAGAAGCTCCTCGAACTCGGCCTCGCTCTCGCCGGGAAAACCAACGATGAACGTCGTTCGCAGCACCAGCCCCGGAATCGTGCCCCGCAACCGCTCGATGATCGCCTTGCTCTCAGCGCGGGTGTGGCGGCGATTCATCAACTTGAGCATCCGGTCATCAATGTGCTGGAGCGGCATGTCGAGGTAGGGGATGATCTTCCGCCCCTGGCCCAGCACGTCGTAAAGCTCGTCGGTGAAGTACTGAGGATAGCAATAGAGGATGCGAATCCAATCGAGCCCGTCGACCTCGTGGAGCGCCTCGAGCAATTCGGCCAGACGGGGCCGGCCGTAGAGGTCGAGCCCATAATAGGTCATGTCCTGAGCGACCAGCACGAGCTCGCGGACGCCGTCGGCGACGAGCTCGCGGGCCTCGTCGACGACCAGTTCGAGTGGTTTGGAAACGTGCTTGCCGCGCATGTAAGGGATGGCGCAGAAGGTGCAATTGCGGTCGCAGCCCTCGGAGACCTTGAGATACGCGAAATGGCGAGGTGTCATCCGCAGCCGCGCGCGGTCGTCTTGCGCCTGGACGGGGGCGGGGCGAAAGAGGGTGCGTTGTTCGTGGAGGCCCCCGAGCACCCGTTCGGCGATCCGGGCGATCTCTTCGCGGCCAAAGACGCCGACGACCTGATCGACCTCGGGGAATTGTTCGAGCAGCGCTTCGCGTCCGCGCTCGGCCAAACAACCGGCGATGATCACGCCCTTGACGGCCCCGGCGCGTTTATGGTCGAGCATTTCCTCGATGACGCCGATCGATTCTTGGCGGGCCGACTCGATAAAGCCGCAGGTGTTCACGACCACCAGGTCGGCCCCCTCGACGGCCGCTCCCACGGTGAATCCGTCCTGGGCGAGCAGGCCTAGCATTCGCTCGGAATCGACGAGATTCTTGGAGCAGCCCAGACTGACAAAAGCAATGGTTGGCGACTTCGACATCAGCGTTTTTGCACCCAGGACCGGCGGCGGGGCGGCGTGGGCGAGTTTCACCCGGTCGAACCCGCGTCCACCTCAGCCACGATCGTTAACCTGAATTCTCCAGATTCGTCGTCCGTCTCGCTAGTCGAAGCTCGCGGAAATCGTGAACGACCGCGGAGGCCTGGCCGCGGCGCGCGACCAACTTGCGGCCGGGGCCGGGATTCCTGTAGACTCGTTCTCATGAGCGCCCGTAGCTCAACGGATAGAGTCGCGGACTTCGAATCCGAAGGTTGTAGGTTCGAATCCTACCGGGCGCGCTTCCTGACCACACACGACTCGGGGCGTCACCATGCGTCCCGAGTCGTGTTTTTCAGGGGTTTGGGCCATGGTCAGGGAATGAGCATCTTGACCCGTGATCGCGTCAGGATGCGACTCATAACGGCCGGAAACGGCGTGAGAGCGCTCCCATGGCGCTAACGTGGCGTTTGTTGATGCGGTGAAACCTTCGACCAGCATTGTCCCGCGCTCGCCGGACGATTCGGCCGCGAGATCACATCCCCGCGGAATCTGTCCTATGTTTGCTTGCAGTGTTCCCAGGATGGACGACGACGCTTGTCGACGCGCCATCCCGAGCGCCCAAGCCAGGGCTGGTCCACGCGCGGCCTTGGACGAGTCGAAAGTGGTCGATCGGCAAAGCTGTATCCGGGATGAGGTTCCATGTATCCGCTCAATGTCGTGCTGGTCGGGGTCGAGGACGTCTTGCTGCCGCCGCTGAGGCGCGAGCTCGCGAGCTTGGCCGCGGACGTCGAATCGGAATTCGCCTCGGCCGCCGTCGCACTCGACTGCCTGCGCAGAACCAAGAAACAACCGCGGCTCCTGATCACCCAGGTCAACGAGATTGGACAGGAAGCAACCATCCACGGCCTGAGCATGGCCCTCGCCGGTTGGCCGATCCTGGCGATCACGCCCAAGGACGATTCCGCCGAGATGCTCCTGCGGGTCAACCGCGCGGGGGCCGCGCAGATGGTCCCCTTGCCGCTCGATCGCGACGATTTTCACCGCGCGCTTGCGATGATCGGGGCACAGTTCGGGGCGAGCCACGTCGAACGGCACGTGATCGCGGTCGTCGGCGCGGCTGGCGGCGCGGGGGCGACCACGCTGTCGATCAACCTGGCCCATGAAATCTCCACCCAGCTCGAGCGCTCGACGATTCTCGCCGAGATGAGCCTTCAGCTCGGCACCATGGCCTCGATGCTCGACCTTCAGCCCAAGGTCACACTCCCTCACCTGCTGCGCGAGATTCATCGGGTCGACGACTTCCTGGTCGAAAAGACGCTCGTTCCGGTCTCGGAACGGCTGCGTGTGCTGGCCGGCCCGCATGAGCTGCACTCGCTCGCGGGCGTGAAGGCGGAGCACATGGCCAGGATCGTCGAGTGCCTCAGAAAGCTCGCCCAGGTCACCGTGCTCGACGTGCCCGGCGGCCTTGATGAGAATCAAATCGAAATCCTCCGCGCTTGCGACCACGTTCTTTTGGTCGGCCACCAGACGATTCCCTCGATCCGCGCGGTCAAGATGTTGTGCGATTCGCTGCCGCCCGAGCGGGTGATGCACTCGCTCTGGGTCGTCGTCAATCGTTTCAATCCTGGGCTCAAGGGATTTGGAATCAGCGAGATCCAGCAAATGATCGGCGCGCCCCGGATCATGACGATCGCCAATGACTACCAGGCGGTCAGCCTCGCCGTGAATCGCGGCCGGCCGCTCCGGCTGGTCGCGCCCCACACGCCGATCCTGCACGACATCGACGAGCTCTTGCGCGCGATCCTCGAGCTCGAAGCGCCCGCCGCCAGCCTGAACGGCCAGGGGCTTTTCAAACGGATGTTCAAGTCATTCGCACGGGTCGATCCGCCCGTCGCCGCCCGCTCGTGATCGCCCGCCACGGCGGGTTGCGCCCCTGACATCGGCCGACCGAACGGGTAGAACGGTCGTTGCGGGCGGATCAAGGCGAGCGAAACGACGACCAAGAAACGGGCGGGTCGATGGCGCGGGATCTGGTGCTGGGAACGGCGGGGCATATCGATCACGGCAAGACCGCGCTCGTCCGCGCCCTGACCGGCGTCGACACCGATCGGCTGCCCGCTGAAAAAGAGCGCGGAATCACCATCGAGCCGGGCTTCGCGGCCCTCGATCTGGGCGACTTTCGCCTGGCCTTGGTCGACGTCCCGGGCCACGAGCGTTTCATTCGCAACATGCTCGCCGGCGCGACCGGGCTCGACCTCGCCATGCTGGTCGTCGCGGTCGACGATTCGGTGATGCCCCAGACCCGCGAGCATCTCGAGATCCTGCGTCTGCTGGGTCTGCGCGGGGGCTTGATCGTGCTCACCAAATGCGACCTGGTCGAGCCGTCGTGGCTGGACCTGGTGGAAGACGACGTGCGAGCGCTCGTCCAGGGGACGTTTCTGGAGGGCGCGGCTGTCGTGCGGACCTCGGCCGCGAGCGGGCTCGGGATCGATGCGCTCAAGCAAGCGCTTCTCGAGGTCTGCGAGCAGGCGCGGCCGGCGGTCGATTCGGGTGTGTTTCGCATGGCCGTCGATCGGTCGTTCAGCGTGGCGGGGCACGGCACGGTGGTGACCGGGACGGTTTCGTCGGGACGGGTCGCGGTGGGCGACGAGGTCGAGTGGCAGCCGCTGGGCCGGCGCCTGCGGGTTCGGGGCCTGCAGCGGCACGAGCGAGCCGCGGAATCGGTCGGGCGCGGGGCGCGCGCGGCCGTCAATCTTGCTGGCGTCCATCACACCGAGATCGGCCGCGGTCACGAGCTCGCCACGCCGGGCGCGCTGGCGGCCGGGCGCGTGCTCACGGTCGAGCTCGCCCGATCGGCCGCCGCTCCCCGCGCGTTTCGCCAGCGAGGGCGCTACAAGCTGCACCTGGGAACCGCCGAGACGACGGTCGTCGTGGCATTCCTTGAGGCTGAAGGCGCCGACCCGGCAGCGCCACGGCTGGCGCAGTTGCTCCTGGCACAGCCGGCTGCCGCCTATCACGGCCAGCCGTTCGTCCTCCGCGAGGAGAGCCCCCCCGCGACCCTGGGCGGCGGCCGCATCCTCGCCGTCGGTAGCAGGCGCTGTCGCAGGCGCGATCTGCTCACGCTCGAGCGGCTGAGCGCCCTCCGCTCGCGCGACCCGCTTGAGCGCCTGGCCGCCCTCCTGAGCCTGAGCGGTCTCACGCCACTCGACGACGCCATGCTCGCGACCCAGGCCGGGCTCGCGGTGGGCGCGATCCAGCCGGCGATTCAAGTGCTCGAGGCCCAGGGCGCGATCGTGCCCCTGGCCGCCGGTTCCCGGCGGACGTCCCGCGTTCCCGAGGCGCTCGTTCGCGAGCTCGAGGACCGGGCGCGGCGGGCGATCCTGCGGTTGCACGCGGTGCAGCCCCGGCTTTCGTCGGTCGCCAGGGCCGCTGTCGCGGCCGCCCTCCCCGACGTCCCGCCCGAGATCACGAGCACGATCATCGACCGCCTTCGCGACCAGGGAATCGTGGCCGCCGACGCACGCTCCGCGGCCCTCGCGACCCACCAACCCGTGCTCACGCAGGCCGAGCGCGTTCTGATGCGCGACATCCTGGCGAAAATCGAGGGCGGCGGCCTGAGCCCGCCCGATGTCTCCGAGCTCGCCGCCCAGGCAGGCGCTCTCGGCGCGTCCGTGCCCGACCTGCTCGCGTTGCTACGCGAAGAGGGCCGCATCGCCGAAATCAACCCCCAGCTCTACCTTTCCACCCAGGCCGAGACCGAAGTCCGCGGGCGCGTCGTGGAACGGCTCAAGGACGGCGGCGCGCTCACGATGTCGGAACTCCGCGACCTGCTCGGAACCACCCGCAAATACGCCGTCCCCCTGGGCGAATACCTCGACCGCCAACGCATCACCCGCCGCGAAGGCGACGCCCGAAAACTCGGCCCAGCCGCTTCGGCCTGAATCCGCGAAACCCTCTCACCCCACGCCGATTGACCACGACGCCACGAATCCCTACACTTGTCGTATGCAAGATTCTTGTTTCATGAGAGTGGGCCGATGATCGTCTTGGTGTGCCAATGTGGCAAGCGGATTCGCGCGCCCGGGGCGATACCGGGTCGGGTGGGGCGATGTCCTGACTGCGGCGGCCGGCTGGTGGTGCCCAGCGAGCCCGCCCCCGAACCGCCCGCGATCAAGCCGGTGAAGACCGACGGACTCGAGCGCGGGCCGGCCAATCGCCCCAAAACCCCGGAGTTCGCCGCGGTCGGATCGAATTACCATCTCAATCCCACGAATGGATCGGCCGCGCGCGGGGACGACGCGGACGCGCGGAATCCTCTGCGCGCGGCGTTTCTCAAGCGCACAGCCACGGGCCCGATGTCCGAGGGGCTGCTGCCGCCCCTCAAGAGTCCCGAGACGAGCGCCTTCGTGAGCCTGCTCTACCCGCTCCGGGGGGCGGATTGCCTGGGGCTTCTCGTCGGGCTGTCGGTGGTGCTCTGGATTTTCGTGGTTCTGGTGCCGGAATACTGCATCACCATGATGAGCGACGCCGAGGGCCTCGGCGCATCGCTGATCGGAACCTTGTTCGCGATCCTGGCGGCGATTCCCGGGGTGATCCTGGGGCCGGTGGTGCTGGTGTATCTGCTCCAGTATCTGGGCCGGGTGCTGGTCTCGTCGGCGATGGGCGAGACGCTGCCGCCCCGCGCGCCCGATCGCAACGCCCAGGGGCTGCTCCAGGGGCTCGCGCCCTGGCTGGTCTGGGTCGTATTGGGCGTTGGCGTGGGAATCTTGCCGGTCCTCTGGTTCGGGCCGCGCGCGGATGCGCCCGCCGCCGATCGCGCGATCACGATCGGACTGCTCTTCCTGTTCGCGACCGCCTACATGGCGCCGGCGGCGATGCTGTCGTTCTTGCACGACGACCCGCTCGCCGCCACGCCGATCGGCGTCGTCGTCGCCTGGTTCAAGCTCGGCGTCCAGATCCCACGCATCTGTCTGGTCACGACCGGCCTGATCGCGATCGCCGCCGGCCCGATCGCGGTCGCGGTCGCGCTACGACCGCATCATGTCTGGATTCATCTCTTGTTCGCGCTCTTCTGCACGTTCGTCGTCTTGTGGCTGCTCGTCGTGTTCTTTCGCGTGCTCGGCCTCTGCTATCACCACCGCGCTCGGAACCTCAATTGGCACAGGGCCCATCCCCGCTGGGGCGATGCCTGGCGGTTGTGACGTGGGATTCACGGGATGCGATCGAAGAGGTCGACCTCGGGCCACTCCTTGTGTTTCTCGATGGCTTCGTGCATCCGGCCGATGATCTCGCGGGCGGGTTCGCTGGTCTTTTCATCGGCGTCTTTTGGCAGCGTGGTGTTTAGCATGAAGGCCCAGTCCACGCCGCTGGGGAGATGCTCGAGCCACGCCGAGACGCCGGTCTTGCCGCCGTTTTTCGAGAACTGATAGCGCTCGCCGAACCTCCGGACGGCGTCCCAGCCCAGGCCGACGTGTGCGCCGTCGCGGTTGGGCCTGATCGGGGGCGGAGGAAGCGCGACCATCTCGTGAAACGTCCGAGGCGTAAGGAACCTTTGGCCCCGAGCACCCGTGAGGGAGGTCAGGAACCGCGTCAGATCAGCCGGGGTCGCCAGCCAGTTATGCGGCACGTGCGCGGCCGCCCGCACCCCGCTCGGCCCCGCGAGATAGCGCCCGGTCTCGCCCTTGATTGGCTCGGAGCGCTCGAGAACCATCCGTGAGATCCCCATCGGCTTCAAGACCTGGTCGCGGACGTACTCCTCGTAGAGCCGGCCCGACGCTCGTTCGATCACCAGCCTGACGAACAGGAACCCCAGGTTGGAATAGCGGTGTTCGCTGCCTGGATCGAATTCGAGCCTGCGCCCCATCGCGATCCGATAATCGTTCACGATACTCTGGTGCTCGCCCTGGTCGCCGGCGGCCGGGACGTCGCCCGGCTTGCGGAACCGGTCGTGGGGAAGGCCCGAGGAATGATGCAAGAGCCGCTCGACGGTGATCTCACGAAACCGGGGATCGACGATCCTTTCGCCGGCCTTGGGCCTGATGTCGTCGAGGACGTCGATCAGCCGCGAGCCCAGCGAGACCTTGCCCTGTTCCACGAGTTTGAGCGTCGCCACGGCCGAGATCGCTTTCGACACGCTGGCCACGCTGAAGAGCGTGCGCGGCAAGACCGGCGCCCTGGTCTCGAGATTCGCGAGGCCGTAGCCCTCGGGGAGCACCAGCCGCCCCTCCTTGGCCATCGCCATCGTGACGCCCACCAGGCCGTGCTTGGCCATGACCTCCAGGACGATCCGGTTGAAGGCCGGGATTCCGCGCCCATGCGGCCGCGCGGCCTTTTCGCGCGGGGGCTGCGCGCGGGCGAAACCCTCCACGCTTCCGGCAACCGCGCCCAGGGCCAGGGCCTTGGAGGCATCGCGTCGATTCATGGAGATGTCTTGACCTCTTGTTTCTTGGCCGGGCCCGGCTCTGACCCCAGCCATTCCTCGCCCAGACTCTGGAGCGATTTCCGGGTCAGCGTTTCGAAGATCGATTCCTTATATGTTCCGTGACGCATAGCCGCGTTGAGCTTGAGGACGATCGTGGGATCGTATTGGTGGACCAGGAAGGCCAGAAACGCCGCCGATTCGCGATAGCCGTGGTCGTAACGGGCGCTCGAGCGGCGGATCGGTCCCAGATGACCCGGCTCATACTTGAAGAACCGCACGTAATCGCTCACCCCTTCCACGAGCCACCCGGGGTTGTCGCCCCCCTGATAGTGCTGCACCACGTGGGTCGTCTCGTGGACCATCGCGCCAAAATCGTGGAGATTCCGTCTAAAATACTCGACCGACCCCACGATCCGGTCGCCGGAAGTCGCCGCGACGCCGTCGTAGCTTGACTTGAGGGCCATGTGGATGATCTGGGGCGGTTTGAACCCCGCGCTCGCCAGCTCGCGATTGATCATGGGATACTCTCGTTCGCAGATCCGGGCGGCTTTTTCGAGCCATGGCAGCATGCGGGGCGCGTCTTGGCAGTCGAGCACGAACTCGACGGGATAGTCGAATCGGGCAACCCGCGGCTGGGAATCGATCACGATCTCGCGGACCACGAGCGGATGGTCCATGGCTCGATCGCAGATCACTCGAACGGCCGATACCCCCTGCTTTTCGGTCGCCCAGCGGGCCGCGCCTTTTGTGAAGGCGGCGACTTTTTCAAACGTCCGACCGTTGCGCGAAATCTCGAGCGAGCCCGCGTCGAGTCGGCCGGTCGCGACCTCGATCTTATGGGTTTTGATGGGTTTCTCGAACCACAGCGTGAGCTGATCGCCGACCTGGGCATTGCGCGATGACGCGAAATCGGTGGCCGGGTCGCCGTCAAAGGCGTGCTGCCGGATCCGCGGCAGGGCGGTCGGCGCGTTGGATTCCACCCGCGCCATCACCGGCTCGCCGGCGCATAAGCAGGTCGGCGCGATCAAGCTCACCGCGAGCGCGGTGAGCGCACGAGCAGTTCCAAGCGCCCCCCCTGGGCTGGTTCGTTTCACGTCGGCTCTCCTCGATCGTCTGAAGCGTCTCGTCCGCCGGAGTCTTTAAGAATAGCATCCGAGTGCTCGACCTTCGAGACCGCGACCAAGCTTCTTTTCCAGATGGCGCAGTCAGATATTGACATGTTTACTATAATGTTCTCGATCCGGATCGACCCATGACTGGCTCGGACCGCGCGACGCCCCACGACCAGCCTGGGCGTTTTGACCTTCGGCGTCCCGGAGTGTAGGATCGGCGCGAGGGCCCCACGATCCGTCAGAATCTCTGGTTCTTGCAAGATCACTTTATGATACTACATCCATGTGCACATAATGAAGTGCGTTTCGGCGAGCGACGAACCGATGACTGATCCGCCGTCGGCCCCTGGTTCTGGCGAGCTTCCGCATCTTGCCACGTTCGCCGCGGTGGCGGAGCGTGGGGGGTTCACGGCCGCGGCGGCGGCGCTCGGGGTCAGCCAGGCGGCCGTGAGCCAGCGCGTCGCGGCGCTGGAGAAGCGGCTCCACGTCGCGCTGTTCAGCCGGCGGGCCGGCGCGATTTCGCTCACCGAGGCCGGCCAGCGCCTCTATCCTTATGCGCGCAGGATCCTCGAGCTCCACGACCAGGCCCGGACAGACCTTGGCGGGTTTCGGCCCACCGTCGCCGGCGAGCTCTCGCTCGCCGCCAGCTCGGTCCCTGGCGAGTGCTTCCTCTCGGAATTGCTCTCCGGCTTCCACGAACAATACCCCCACGTCCACGTCCGGGCCACGGTGGGCGACAGCGGATCGGTGACGCGGGATGTGGAACAGGGTCGCGCGACGCTCGGCTTGGTCGGACAGAAGATCGAAAAGCCAAGCCTCGAGTTTCGCCCGTTCGGCGCCGATTCGTTGGTGCTCGTGGTTGGATCGGGGCACCGCTGGGCGACGCGGAAACGCATCACCATCAAAGCCCTGGCCGGCGAACCGCTCATCATCCGCGAGCTGGGTTCGGGATCACGCGTCGCCCTGGAAAAGAGCCTCGAACAAGCCGGGGCTGCGCTCGCCAAGCTTGACGTCACGCTCGAGCTGGGCGGCAACACGGCCATCAAGGACGCTGTCAAACGGGGGCTCGGGGTCGCCTTCCTGTCGCGCCTGGCGGTCGAGCGCGAGCTCGACACGGGCGAGCTGCGGACGGTCGCCGTCGACGGGCTCACCCTCGCCCGGCGGTTCTATCTCGTCTATCACCGCACGAGACCCTTCTCGCAAGCGGCGTCGGCCTTCCTCCATTTCGTGGGTTCGCATCCCATCGGGCGAAACTCCCCATAAGCGTGGCTTATGAAGCTGCCCCGGCCTATCACGCTGGGCCCCGTTGCGTGGCCCGGCTCGGCGGATCCATGATGCGCGCCGCGTTCCACTTCCTGTGGTGATCGGCTCGTTGGTCGGGTGCGGCGATGATCAAAACCAGCCTCAAGACCCACTGGGAAGACGTCTACTCGACCAGGGGCGAGACCAGCATGAGCTGGTATCAGGCCGAGCCGAGGCTCTCGCTCGAGTTGATCCGGGATCTTGCCCCGACCCTCGGCGCTCGGATCATTGATGTCGGGGGTGGTGCCTCGGTGCTCGTCGATCGGCTGCTGGATCTGTCCTTCACGAGGATCGCCGTCCTCGACATCGCCGAGACCGCCCTGGCCAGAGCCCGGTCGCGGTTGGGAAACCGGGCCGAGCGGGTGGAATGGATCGCCGCCGACGTGACCGAGATCGAGGATGTCGGGATCTTTGACGTCTGGCACGACCGGGCCGTGTTCCACTTTTTGACCGAGGAGTCGGATCGTCGGCGTTATGTCGCGCTCGCCCGGCGCACGCTGCCCGCGGGGGGACTTCTGATGATTGCCTGTTTCGCTGACGACGGACCCAGGCGCTGCAGCGATCTCGACATCCGGCGCTACGGCGCGGAGTCGATGGGGGCCGAGCTGGGCGCGGAGTTCGCACTCGTCAGGCAGGCCAGGGAGACGCACGCCACGCCCTGGAACACCTCGCAGGCGTTTTTTTACGGGGTCTTCCAGCGGCAATGAATCGAACCTTGGTTTTGGCCCATGGCGTGGTGAGCTACGTGGTTTTCCTGGCGGTGTTCGTGTACGCGGTCGGCTTTGTCGGCGATCTGTGCGTGCCCAGGTCAGTGGATACCGGCGCGGGCGGTTCGGCGGTCCTCGTGGACAGCGTGCTGCTCGCTCTTTTCGCAGTGCCTCACAGCGTCATGGCCCGGCCCGCGTTCAAGGTCTGGTGGACGCGGTTCGTCCCGCCGCCGGTCGAACGAAGCACCTACGTCCTGGTCAGCAGCCTGCTCCTCGGCCTGCTTTTCTGGCAGTGGCGGCCGATCCCCTTCGTCGTTTGGCGGGTCGACAATCCGACGGGGCGGTTGCTCGTGCACGCCGTCTTCTGGATCGGCTGGGCCGTCGTGCTCGTCTCGACGTTTCTGATCCACCATTTCGATTTGTTCGGCCTTCGTCAGACATACCTCCACGCGGCCGGCCAGCCTTGCCCGCCGATCGAGTTCAAGGCCCCAGGCCTGTACCAATTCGTTCGCCATCCCGTGATGACCGGCTTTCTCATCGCCTTCTGGGCCGCTCCCACGATGACCGCCGGGCGGCTGCTCTTCGCCGCGGCGACGACGGCATATATCTTCATCGGATTGCGTTTCGAGGAGCGCGATCTGGAGCGGGCGTTCGGCGAGCGGTACAGAGCCTATCGGCGGCGGACGGGAATGCTCTTGCCGAAGATCATTCCCGTGAAACCAGAGCCACAGCCCGGTGAATCCGACCGCGACCGAGACATGAAGCGCTGAGTGTCGGCGCCCGGGATTGAGTCTCTAAAGCCTCCAACCCGAAACCCTCTCACGATCTTGAGCGTGGCTAGCAAAATCCAGGGGCACGAGGCCGGTTCAACGGGAACCGGACTTCACTCCACGAAAAAAAGGACCGCGATCTCCGCGTACCAGCCACGGGATCGGGAGTGCCTCGAAACATCGGATTCCTTGTTCGTGTCTTTGGTGTTTTTCGTGGTGCTCGATCTCGGATCCAGCGGCTGGCGATGGCAATAAACCGGCGTTGCCAGGCCACGAGGGATTCTATTGTCATTGAGCGAACATTGATGGAACCCGACTGAAGGCCGACAAGGGTTTGTGGTAGCGGATTCATCGACGGATTCGCGGGCTTTTGATCTTCTCTCCCTCTCTTCCTCCCTGCTTTTCCTCTCTGTGCCACCGTGTCTCTGTGGTTCACCCTCCGGATAGCCCTCGATATCTCACTCAAGGCGAGGCTCAAACCCCAGCCCCGGCCACGACCTCGCGTACGGCCTCCGTCAGCCGGTCGAGCTCGTCAGGCCGGATCACGAAGGGCGGCGTCAGGTAGACGATGTCCTTGAACGGCCGCACCCAGACCCCGCGCTCCACGAACCGCGGGCGCAAGGCCCGGACGTCGATCGCCGTATCGAGCTGAACCACCCCGACCGCCCCCGTCACCCGCACGTCAACCACCCCTGGCATACCCCGGCAGGGCTCGAGGCCCGCGCGCAATTCAGCCGCGATCGCGCGCGCCTGCTCACGACGCGGCTCGGTCTCGAACAGGTCGAGCGACGCATTCGCCGCCGTGCAGGCCAGGGGATTCGCCATGAACGTCGGCCCATGCATGAGCGCGAACTCGGGGTCGTCGCTCAGGAACGCCTGAAAGACCTCGTCCGTCGCCAAGGTCGCACCCAGCCCGATCACACCCCCCGTCAAGGCCTTGCCCAGACAGACGATGTCGGGGGCGACCCCCGCCTGCTCGCAGGCGAAACGACCGCCCGTCCGCCAGAACCCCGTCGCGATCTCGTCGGCGATGAAAAGCAGCCCGTGCCGGCGCGCCAGCTCGCGAACCGCCGCCAGAACCTCGGCTGAATGGAATCGCATCCCGCCCGCGCCCTGCACCAGGGGCTCGATGATCACCGCGGCAATTCGCGACGCCTTCTCCGCGAGCAGGTTGTCCAGCGCCCGAACTTCCGCCGCGTCCCTCGGCAGGTCGACCACGAACTGCTTCATCACGACGTCGCGAAAGGCCCGGTGCATCGATGCTTCCGGGTCCGAGACCGACATCGCCCCCAGTGTGTCGCCGTGATAGCCGTCGGAAAAACAGAGGAATCGCTCCCGGCCGGCTCGTCCCAGATTCTTGTGGTATTGCAGCGCGATCTTGAGCGCGACCTCGACCGCCGTGGAACCAGAATCCGAGAAAAACACCCGGCTCATGGCGGCCGGAGCGATCGCGATCAGCCGCTTCGCGAGCACGGCCGCGGGCTCGTGGACCAGGCCGCCGAACATGACGTGGGGCATCACCGCAAGCTGGTCCCGCACCCGCTCGAGGATGTGGGGATGGTTATAGCCATGGCAGGCGCTCCACCACGACGAGACGCCGTCGATCAGCTCGCGGCCGTCGGCCAGGACGATCCGGCAGCCCCGGGTCGCGACCACGGGCAGGGGGGGCGGGGCGGTCTTCATCTGGCAATAGGGCGACCAGAGGGCTCCCAGGCCATCTTCATACCAGTGATCGTTCATGATCGCCGCCCGGTCGGATGGCAGAGATGGGTCAGGTCGGGCGCGCTCCGCCATTTCTCGACCAGGGCGCCCGCAAGCCGGGGCAGGGGGAGGATTTCAACGGCCGGGGGCGCGACGGCGGCGATCGTGGCCGCCGCCTCCGCCAGGCCGACTCCGTCGGTCGAATCGGAAACCACGATCGCACGGATCGCTACCCCCGAGATCTCGAGAACCTTGAACGCGGTCAAGGCGTGACTCAGCGAGCCCAGATAGGTCCCGACCACCAGAACGACGGGAATCTGGAGCTGGACGACCAGGTCGAGGCTCGTCCGCGTCCCGGCGAGCGGCGACATGACTCCCCCCGCTCCTTCGATCAATACATGCTCATAATGAGAATCAATCGCCTGACGACAGAAGGCGACGACCTCGGCGAAGCCGATCGGCCGGCCTTCGAGCCGGGCGGCCCGGTCGGGCGACAGAGCCGTCTGGACCCGCCAGGGCGCGATCTCCGCGATCGCGTCCTGGGTCGGCTCGCGGTTCATGGCCCGGAGCAACACCGCCGGATCGCTGTCGGGATCCTCGGACGAGAAGCCCGAAACCACCGGCTTGAGCGCCAGCACCGCGCGCCCCGCCCGCGCGAGCTGCCACGCCAAGGCCGACGTCGTCAGGGTCTTGCCGACCCCCGTCCCCGCGGCCGTGATAAAGATTCCCCGACTCATGGGTCGCGCGATTCCTTCTGGCTTTTGAACCCGTCGCCAATCAAGTGTATGCCATTTTCCCAGACCCGCTCACGCATATCCATGAGACAGCAAAAGCGCGGCCGCCCGCGCGATGGATTCGGGATCGTGCTCCGCCGAGAATGCAAATCGGAGCCGGGCGGTTCCCGCGGGGACGGAAGGAGGCCGGATGGGTACGACCAGGAAGCCGTGCTCCTCGAGCAGGGCCGAGGCCTCGAGCGCCCGCTCCGCCGTCCCGACCACGACGGGTACGATCGCGCTTTCAGCCGGACGCCTGCCCAGGGCGGCGGTGAAAACCCGTGCGTTTTCCAGCGGCTTTCGTACAAGCTCGGGCTCGTCGCGAATGATCTCGACCGCGACCGCGGCCGCCGCGATCGTCGCCGGCGGCAGACCCGTTGTGTAGATCAGCGTGTGGGCCTTCTGGATGAGCAGCTCGATCAAGCAAGCGCTCCCGGCGACATAGCCGCCGTAGCCGCCGACCGCCTTTGACAGCGTGCCGACCTGGATCTCGGCGGCGCGGGACGAACAGACGCCCAGGCCGTGGGCGTCGTCGGTGAGCAGCCAGGCGTCATGCGCCCGCGCCAGCCCGGCCAGCTCCTCGACGGGCGCACGGTCGCCGTCCATGCTAAAGACGGTCTCCGTCATGATCAGACAGCGCCCGTGCCGCGGGCGCTCACGGCGGAGCAGGCTCGCGCAGTGGACCAGGTCGTTGTGGTCAAACACGTCCAAGGTCGCGCGCGACATCCGGGCGGCGTCGATCATCGAGGCATGGCAAAGCCGGTCGGCGAGGACCAGGTCGCCTGCTCCGACCAGCGAGGGGATCACGCCCAGATTGGCCAGAAACCCGCTGCCGAAAACGAGCGCCCGCTCCGTTCCCTTGAGCTCGGCGAGCAGCCGCTCGAGCCGGGCGTAGAGCGGATGGCTGCCCGTGACGAGCCGCGACGCGCCCGCGCCCGCGCCATAATCGTCGAGCGCCTGGTGCGCGGCCGCCACGACCCGCGGGTCGTGCGCCAGGCCCAGATAATCGTTGCAGCTCAACGAGATCAACTCCTTGCCCAAGCGCTCGACCAGTCCCCCCCCGCGTCTCGCGGTCTCGCGGAGCGAGCGCAAAAGATGGGCATCGCGCGCGCGGGCGAGACGGGCGATCGCGACCTCATCGAGCCCGGGCATGGGTTGACTTCCTCCCCCAAAATGCGTTTGATTGCCATTGAACCGCGAACGATTCTCTCAGAGTGCGCTCATGGATTTGAACCTCGAATCGATTCTGGCACAACCCGGCTCGCCCGTCATTCGCCACGACTGGTCGCGCGACGAAGTCGAGGCGCTCTTCGAATTGCCCTTCGCCGAGCTCCTGTACCAAGCGATGACGACGCACCGGGCCTGCTTCGATCCCTCCCAGGTCCAGCTCTCGACTCTGCTCTCGATCAAGACCGGCGGCTGTCCCGAGGACTGCGCCTATTGCCCGCAGAGCGCCCATTACAAGACCGGCCTGCGTTCCGAGGCCCTCATGCCGTTGAGCGACGTGCTGGTCCAGGCGCGGCGGGCGCTCGAGTCGGGCGCGAGCCGGTTTTGCATGGGCGCCGCCTGGCGCTCGCCCCGCGACCACGACGTCGAGGCCGTCGCCGCCCTGGTCGCCGGCGTCAAGGATCTGGGGCTCGAGACCTGCGCCACCCTGGGCATGCTCACACCCGCCCAGGCGGGCCGGCTCAAGCAAGCCGGGCTCGATTATTACAACCACAATCTCGACACTTCACCTGAATTCTATGGTGAAATCATCAGCACGCGTGACTATCAAGACCGGCTCGACACGCTCGCGGCCGTCCGCGACGCGGGGATGAAGGTCTGCTGCGGCGGCATTCTGGGCATGGGCGAAACCCCGGCCGATCATGCCGAGCTCTTGCGGACGCTGGCGAATCTCCCCGAGCATCCCGAGAGCGTGCCGATCAACATGCTGGTCAAGGTCGCGGGCACGCCTTTGGCCCAGGCCGACCCGGTCGACCCGATCCAGTTCGTGCGCACGATCGCCGTCGCGCGGGTCTTGATGCCGCGTGCGATGGTCCGCCTCTCCGCGGGCCGCGAGACAATGAGCGACGAGCTCCAGGCTCTCTGTTTCGTGGCGGGCGCCAATTCGATCTTCCTGGGCGAAAAGCTGCTCACCACTTCCAACCCGGCCCGCGACCGCGACGAACGCCTGCTCGACCGGCTCGGAATCAGACCCATGCCCGTGACGGCGTGAGCGAGGGACGCCTGGATCTCCATGGGGGCGTCCTCTATGCGCGGACGCCGTGGGGCGCGGCGGCGCGCCAGAGCCGCAGGAGCTCGGCGGGGTCGCGGACGGCGAGGTCGACGGTGGGGGGGCGAGGCGTGTCGGGGTTGGAATCGATCCAGATGGTGACCATGCCCGCGGCCCGGCCGCCGGTCATGTCCGAGGCGGTGCTGTCGCCGACCATGGCGATCGCCCCGGCGGACCGGCCGATGCGCTCGATGGCGACGCGGAACAGCGGATGCTCGGGCTTGCCAAAGGCGATCGGGGGCACGCCCGAGGCCGTCGCGATCGCCGCGGCGAGCGATCCGCAGCCGGGGTCGAAGAGGTCGGGGCCGACCGGGAATCGGGCGTCGAGATTGATCGCGAAAAACCCCGCCCCGCCCGCGACCGCCCGCGCGGCCGCCCGCAGCCGCGGATAGCTGAACGCGGGATCGACCCCGACGATCACCGCCCGGGCGTCGGCCGCCTGGTCCTCGGCCACCGGATGGCAGCCCGCCTCGCGCAGGATCTTGGCCAGCTCCTCGGTGCCGACCACCAGCACTGGGACCGGTCCCAACCGCCGGCGGATCTCGTCACCCACCAGGTCGAACGCCGAGACCACGTCCCTGGGATCGGCCTCGATGCCGAGCTTGCCGAGCCGCTCGCACAGCACGTCGCCGCCATACCGCGAGCAATTGGATGCGAACACCACTCCCAGCCCCGCCTCACGGAGCGCGGTCACCAGCTCGGCCGCCCCGGGCAAAAGCGCCGGGCCCTCCCAGATCGTGCCGTCCAGGTCGAAGACAAAACCCTCGATCCTGGCCAGCGATTCGGCGTCGGTCATGCACTCGCTCCCCCGCGATCGCCACTGTCAAGCCTCACGACCGCCTGATCCTAACAGGCCGGCCGCGCGACCGGTACTCCGATACGGTTCGGATCGGGCGACGCCAGGGACGACAGGAGTTCGATGCCAGGGTGGCGCCGGCCCAGATTCTGGGGTCTGGATCGGACGATTGAGTTCGTCTAGACTCGGCGCGTTCCCTACGACAATCCAATCTGGTCAAGCGCTTTCCTCACCCGTGAGAAAGGATTCCCGATGTCGTCGTATTGCCAAGGGTTGGTCTTCTCGCCGTTGGGTTTGAAGACCGCTTTTCGCTGCTGTCTGGTCGTGATCGCGCTGGGCCCAATGACGGCGCGAGGAGACGACGCCGCGCGACCGCTGTCGCGGCTGGTTCCGGCCCAGGGCTTGACCTTCTATTTCGAGTACGAGGGCTTGCGCGCGCACGCGGCCGCCTGGAAGGCCACGGCGGCTCACGAGATCTTGTGCGAAACCCCGGCCGGGGCGGCTCTCGTCCAGGCCGGCCGCGAGATGGTCGATCAGCTTCTCAAGGCCGCCCCTCAAGGTTCATCGCCGGTCCAGGATTTCCTCGCCCTCGAGGACCACGTCGTCCAGCACGGATTTGCCGCGGGCTACTACCAGGACGATCAGAAGAGTCACTGGGTCGTCGTCCTGAACGACTTTGGGGGCGAGGAGACGAAGGGCCGCTTCAACCGCTTGCTCCGGACGATGCTCGAGCCTGGGGCGGGTCGCCCACTCGCACGGACGAATCGAGTCCGCGGCCGCGACCTTCAAGAGTATCGGAAGAAGGAGCAGAGCGTGCTCGAGTCGGGACATTTCACGGAAACGGCGGCGACCTGGTGGTTCGAGGGGAACGCTCTGGTTTTCGTCTCGGGGCCGGATTCCGTTGGAGACGACAAGACGATTGGCCCCCAGGAAAAGGCGGTCGATTCCGCCTCGGCGCATCAGGGGGCCGTCAAGGCCGTTCTCGACACGATCGACGAAAAATCGCCCAGCGGCTCGGCTCATCCAGGCGTCACGGCGGCCCGCGCCGAGGGGCGGGATCTTGCCGGCTTCGAGCCCAATGGGCTCTTGGTCGTGGAGCCGACGCTGAGGCTCGACGTCCTCGTGGACCCGGCCGACCCGGACGCGATCCGCTGGCCGAAGGTCGACGGCCAAATGAATGAGCTGGCCCTCTTGCGATTGATGGGTTTGGCCCCGGCCGGGCGGCTCGTCGGCCGCTGGGGTTTCCGAGGCAAGGCCTTGCTCACCGATCTTCGTTTGGAATCTCCCGAGCCCCGAAAGGGGATGGTCGGCATGGTCGACCCGGCGGGATTCGATAAAAACCGGCTGCCGCCGATCCCCGCCGGCGCGGGGGCGTTCGCCGTGGCCTCGCTCCACAAGGGCCTGGACCTCGAGACGCGGGCCACATTGCGGAGCGTGATCGCCGCCGAGTATCGCCCGTTCGTCGAGGCCGCCGCGCGGGCGCTCGAGAACGCCAGGAACCGCCAGGCCGTTGAAGGCGTGTACGGTCGGCTGGGTTCCACTTATTGCCTTTATTACTCTGCTTGGGAGGGGGACGGTTTCCGGAAACGGGACGAAGCGGTCTCAACGCTGCTGATCGGCTCGAGGGACATCGAGGCGCTGGCCAAGTCGCTAGACGCGGCGGCGGTGCGGCTGAACGCCTATTTTCACGAGCAAGAAACCGGCAAGGTCGACGCTCCGAAACCCGGCGATCGGCCGCCGGCGCTCGTGCTCGAGCGGCTACTCGCGCCTGACCACGGCTACCGGCTGATTTCGCCAGAGGGGCGCGCCCCCTGGCTCGGCGAGGGTGTTGAGCCGACCCTTCTGCTGGGCAAGTCCTACCTGGTCGTCGCCCTCAATCCCACGCTCGCTCGGCGGGCCGTCGCCGCGGAGGGCTCGGGCGGAAAGCCGTGGCGACGGACGGGCGAGACGGACAAGCAGTTCGCGTGCCTGCCGGAGAAACTGGCCTTCCTGGCGGTGGGGAACCCCCGCGACTCTTCCTGGCCGGAGGTGATCTCGGCGCTCCATAAATCGCCCGTCTCGACCCTCGGAGCCGTGCTTGGCTTCGATCTAGGAAACGCCCCAGCCGACGCTCCAGGTTCGGATTTCCTGGGCCTTCTGGGCGTGCGCAAGCCTACCAACTCGAGCCCCGAGACCCGACGCCCCCAGGGGGTCAAGGCCAAGCATCTGAGCTCGCTCATCTTCCCGAGCATCCTGGCCGCGACGGTCGACGACCGCGGCGTCCGCGTGATCAGTCTCGAGGCGATCCCGCTGGCCTGCATCGGAATCGGCTTCGAGAAGACGTTCTCCGGACTGACCAGAACCATCAACATGTCTGTCAAGTTCACTCCCGGAGAATAAAGCGGGCTTTCGGTCGGCGCCGCTTCGCATGTGTGACCAGGCCCAGATTCTGGGGTCTGGATCCGACGATTGAGTTCGTCTAGACTCGGCGCGTTCGGTACGACAATCTGGTCTGGGCAGGCGCTCCCTTCACCCGTGAGAAAGGATTCCCGATGTCGTCGCATTGCCAAGGGTTGATCTTCTCGCCGTTGGGTTTGAAGACCGCTTTTCGCTGCTGTTTGGTCGCGATCGCGCTGGGCCCGATGACGGCGCGAGGAGACGACGCCGCGCGACCGCTGTCGCGGCTGGTTCCGGCCCGGGGCTTGACCTTCTATTTCGAGTACGAGGGCTTGCGCGCGCACGCGGACGCCTGGAAGGCCACGGCGGCTCACGAGATCTTGTGCGAAACCCCGGCCGGGGCGATCCTCACGGAGTCGGCGCGGAGGATGCTGCACGCCTTGCTCAAGAAGTCGGCGGAGAAATCCCTGTCGGGGTGGGATCTCCTCGCGCTTGAAGACCACCTCGTCCAGCATGGCTTTGCCATGAGCTTCCACGAGGAAGATCAGAAGACTCACTCCGTTTTCGTCTTGAACGATTTCAAGCGCGACGAAACGCAAGGCCGATTCAACCGCCTGCTTCGGTACGAGCTCAAGCCTGGGGAAGGCCAGCCGCTCGCGCGGACGACGCAAGTCCACGGCCGTGAGCTCCATGAGTTCAGAAAAAAAGAGTCCGACGGAGACTGGCCCAATTTCACGGAAACGGGAGCGACGTGGTGGTTCGAGGGAGACATGCTTGTCCTGATCAGGGGGCCAGAGGTATCTGGAAACGACCTTCAGCTCCGCCCCCTTTTTGACAACGAGCGTGATTTCACTTCCCTGCATCGGTCGGCGCTCAAGGACGTCCTCGACGCGATCGAGGGGAAAACGGCCAGCGCGTCGATCCATCCGGGGGTCGTGGCGGCCCGTGCCGAGGGGCGGGATCTGGAAGGCTTCGAGCCCACTGGGCTGTTCGTCGCGGAGCCGACGATGCAGTTGGACCAACTCGACGTGTTACGCCTGGGGCGCTTGATTTCCTGGCCGCGGAACGCCGGCGGAGCGGCCGGGATCGATTTCGTGCGAACGATCGGTTTGGGCCGGGCTCGGCGGGTCGTCGGCCGCTGGGGTTTCCGGGGCAAGGCGCTGGTCACCGACCTCCGCTTCGAGTCGCCCGGTCCGTGGAAGGGAGTGGTCGGCATGCTGGACCCGGCGGGTTTCCATAAGGACCACCTGCCGGCGATTCCCGCGGGCGCGGGGACGTTCGCCGTGGGCTCGTTCCACGAGGGCCCCGACCCCGAATTGAGCGCCAAGCTGCGGAGCGCGACCGCGGCCCAGGATCGCCCCTTGGTCGAAGCGGCCCAACGGGTGCTCGAAGACGCCAACAATCGCCGGGCCGTCCAGGGCGTGCTCGATCGGCTCGGGCCGATGTACAGCCTGTTTATCTCTCCATGGCGGAAGAATGAAGGGATCTTAACGCTGCTCGTCAGCGTCGCGGACATGGACGCGCTGGCCCGAGCCCTGGACGCGGCGGCCGATCGGCTGAACGCCTTCTTTCGCGAGCAAGAATTCGGCGAGGAGTACGCGCCCAAACCCGATGATCCGCCGCCCGCGCTCGTGCTCGAGCGGCTCCCCGCGCCCGAGCGCGGCTATTGCCTGGTCTCGCCAGGGAAGCGCGTGCCCTGGTTCA
>DAIDHE010000197.1 GCA_027459775.1 Planctomycetales bacterium
CAGTTCGTCGGGATACCTGAGTCCCATGAGCAAGAACGTCGCCACCCAGAGTTTGCCCGCGCGAATGGGCGGCTCGCCGTCGATCCGCTCGGCCATGCGTTTGACGAGGTCCGGCAATTCGGCCTGGGTCACGTCCGCGAGCGGGGCGAGCGGCGCCAGGGCCGAGCCCGAGTCCAGAAACGTCTCGGGCTTTTCTCGCCACAGCCTCACGACTCTATAAGCATAACGATTGGTCGTCGTCCCGTCTGGCAGACGCCGCACATATTCGCCCGAGAGTCTCGGCGAGTCGGCCTTCTTTCTCAAGAGCACGAGCACCGTCAGAACCGGCAGGTCGTGGCGATACTCTAAAAGCGCCTGCCTCATACACAACGTTCGGACCAGGTTTGTCTCATGGCTGGACTGCAGCTCGATGTTCACCAAGTAGGGCGGTGTGCTCGAGACCTTGATGACCTTGTCGGCGGTCGCGGCCAGAGTGGTGGCTTCGGATTCGACGATCTGGACCGGACCTGGCGGCCCGATCGCGAACCGCGCGAGCCACGCGGCGGGATCCTCCCAGATCAGTTCTTTCGCGGCGGTGTCGAACGGCTGGTGGTCCATGGGGCGCGTCCTGTTTCCTCTGATTCCGCTCGATCGGGATCTTCCGAGCCCGCGCCTCGGTTCACACCATTTCGTCGATCGCGGCCGAGACGCTGGCTCGGAAGCGTGCTCCGCCGCGATAGAACGCGACAAACGCGCCGCGCGGGATCGCTCGAGGGCCGAACACGAAGACCGCTTGGCCGTTCTTGAGCCGGGCCTGGCCGATCGCGCGGCCGTTTTTCTTGAAGACCACCATCCCCATGGGTACGAGCCCGGCGGACGATTTGACCGCGGCGGTGAGCTCGTCGCGAAGCACGCCCTTTCGCGTAGTGAAGCTCCCGAACGCGAGTGTAGTCGTGGTGACCGCGGGCAGGATTTGCTGGACCAGGACCGGGCTCACCGAGCCCAGATCGTTCGCGCTTCCTTGATAAATCGCCTGGATCCGGGCCGTTCCCACCGGCAGGCCGCCCACGGCCAAGGACGCGAAGCCCGCGCCGTCGAGAGCGGCAGCCCCCAGGAACTGACTGCCCCGGCGGAAAACGACCGAGCCGGTCGTCACCGGCCCCGCCATCGTCGTCACCTGGGCGTACAGGATCACCGGAACGCCCAGCGCCGTCTGATTCGACGCGCTGGCGATCACCGTCGTGGTCGCGAACGGGACGATCGACTGATCGAGCACGCTGCTCGTTGATGACAGATTGGGCCCGCTGCCGTTATAGGCGGCCTGAAAAGCCACGCCGCCGATGGTGGGAAACGTGGTCGTGTACGATGCCTGCCCGTTCGCGAGCGGAACCGTCGCCACGACCGCGCCGTTCTCGAGGAAGCTCACCGTGCCGCTCGAGACGCTCGTGGTTCGCGTCGCGACGCTTGCCGTGATCGTGACCGGCAATCCCGGATGGCTGGGGTTGGATGCGCTGGCGAGCGTCGTGTTGGTCAGCGATTGCAAGGGCGAGATCGTGATGCCGCCGGCCGGAGTCACCGCGAAGGGGACGCTCGGGCCCAAGAGCACCACGCCCCCCGCCACATTCGCGAAGGCGCCGGTCACGGCCGGAGAGACGATGATCGCGAGCGGATCGCCGACCTGATACGGATACCCGATCGTCGCGGCCAGCCGAGCTCCTCCCAGGGAGACGCCGGCCGCGCTGGCGTCGCTGATCTGGGTGTAACCGGTTCCGGGCGTGGTTCCGTCGATCGTCAGGTCGAGGGTCGAGCCCGCTTGGAAGGTGACGGGCCCCGAGATCGACCATTCTCCCAATCCTCCGAGCGTCCCGAGCGGTCCCGTCTCGAGCCCGCCAGCGCTCAAGGGCCCGTTCACGTCGAGCGTCCCCGACCGCGCGACCACCGTCCCCACGCCGCCGAAATCGATTCCGCTCACGACGAGCGTCCCATATCCCACCGTCGCGAACCGGCCCTGGCCGATGATTTGACCCGTGAACGTATCAACAACCGCGGCCGAGACGAAAACGGACAGCGCCGTCGCGTCGCCGGCGGCCGACGTACCCAAAAGCTGGATCGTTCCTGATCCCGAGATCGGTCCCAGGGTCGTCGCCGCCTGGTCGGCGATTTGCAGGCTCGCGTAGGGGCCGACGTCGAACCCGACCCCGATCAGGTTCGTGCTCGCCCCCAGCTCGGTCGCGCCTCCGAGCAAGCCGAAGGGGATCGGCTGGACGGACGCGGAGTTCGCGTACTGGATGGTCTGGGTGTCGATGATCAAGCGGCCTGGCCCCGTCTTATCGACCGCGCCGCCGATCGTCAGCGCGAGCCCCGTGGGGTCGGCTGGGCTGGCGAGCTGAATGGTCGTATTCGCGGCGGTTTCGATTTGTGCGCCGGGCGCCAGGACGATCCCGGTATTCAGGAAGGCCGCCGTCGGCGACCCGCCCAGGGCGGCGTCGGAATTGGGCATCGACAGCGCGCCGTCGATCTCGATCGAGTTTCCCGTGAAGGTGTACGTGTCGTCGACGGTGAGCGAAGCCAGCGGCATATTGACATAGCTGAAATTGAAACTGATCGTCGTCGGGCTCCCTCTTGGCAAGAAGGCCCGCGAGGGGAAGACGACGTTCGAGCCTGGGGTTGGCGAGCCGGTCTCGGGCATGAAGTTGAAGGGGTCGACGTGCGACCAGTTCATGGGGTCGTTCCAGGTGGTCTGGTCGCCCATGGCGGTCCAGAGATAGGTGGTCGCGCCGAAATAAGGGGTGAGCCGCGATTCCAGCGGTTCGAGCCCGAGCATGTGCGTCCGGCGGGGGCGCTGCGCGGATCGAACGGCGGATTTCAAGATCGAGCAGGCTGCGTTGAGTCGGCTCAAGTTCGCGGACCCTCCCTGGAGGCGGACGGGGCGAGCGGTGTTCCCCATCACGATACCGAGGGTGGGCGCTGCCGCCAACGGCCGCGTCGGCGAGACGACCTTCGCGACTTGGCGGGTCGGTGGGGGCGTGATTCCACGCCACGACGCTCTTATACTCTAAGGAACGCGGCGTGGGAGACTCCCCTCTCGCTCGCGACGCCGGCGGAAACCGACCCGACGAACTCGACATCTTTTGTCCACGACAGGGGTTGCCATGACGATACGATCGCGGCGGTTGCGGCTCACGGCCGCGCGGGGGACGGCCATTTTCCTGGGGGCGGCGGCGGTTTGCGGGCTGGGCGTTTTGGCCTGGGCGTCCGCCGACGATCCCGACGCGCTGGCGTCGGGAACCTATCCGGCCGCCTATGCGATCACCGGGGCCAGGATCGTGGCCGCGCCCGGCCGGGTGTTCGAGCCGGGCACGATCGTGGTGCGGAGGGGCGTCGTCGAGGCGGTCGGTCTTTCGAAGGACGTCGAAACCCCTTACGACGCCGAGCCGATCGACGGCAAGGGGCTGGTGGTCTATCCCGGCTTCCTCGATCTGGACACGACGATTGGCCAACGTGCGGGGGTCGAGCGGTCGGCGACCGGGCACGGTCGACCGGTCGACCTGGCCGACGCCCCCCTACCCTCGACCCCGCCCGACAACCGCAAGGGGCTGACCCCCGAATTCGAGGTCGCGACCTCGCTCGATCTGACCGACTCGGTCGTCGAGCCGCGGCGGCGGCTGGGATTCACGGCCTTACTGTCCGCGCCGGCGGGCGCGATCGCCACGGGCCAGAGCGCCCTCATCAGCACTGGGGGCCTGCCCCGGCGCGAGGCGATCCTCAAGTCGCCGGTCGCCCTGCACGTTCAGCTCGCGCCGCCCACCGACCCCGCTCCCGCCGCCGCGGCTGGTCCGCCCGGCATGATCCCAGGCCAGGGTCGCCGGCGCGGGTTTGGCCTGGCCCAGGGTCCGGGCGAAAACCCCTATCCGCGCGTCTTGATGGGCTCGGTCGCCCATTTCCGTCAGGCGATGCTCGACGCCGAGCACCAGGCCCGGCTCCAGGCCCACTTCGAGGCCCGCGGCGGCGTCCACCCTCCCTACGACCCGGCCCTCGAGGTTCTCGCGGCCGCCCGCGCCCGCAAGATCCCCGTCTGGTGGGAAGCCAATACTCGCGATGAAATCCACCGCGCGCTCGACCTCGCCGAGGAGTTCGGCACGACCGCCGTCATCACCGGCGGCCGCGAGGCCGCCAAGGTCGTCGCCCGCCTGAAGTCGACCCAGACCCCCGTCGTCCTGCGGCTCGACTTTCCCGAAGAGCCCAAAGTCCCAACCGTCGCCGAATACCGCAAGCGGCCCGCCGCCGAGCGCGACGTGCCCCGCCGGGTGCTCGAGGATCGCAAGCAAAAATGGGACGAGCGGGTCGGCACGGCGGCGGTGCTCGTGAAGGCCGGCGTTCCGATCGCGTTCGCGTCCGAAGGGATGGAACGGATCGAATCGCTGCCCACCGCGATCCGCCAGATGATCGCCCAGGGGCTCACCGCCGACCAGGCGCTCGAGGCCCTGACCCGGGGCGCGGCCGCGATCGCCCTGGTCGACGCCCGGCTGGGCTCGCTCGAACCTGGCAAACTCGGCCACGTGGTCGCCATGACCGCCCCGTTCATTGACGAGAAAGCCAAGGTCAAATACGTCCTGGTCGACGGGCTCAAGTTCGAGATCAAGCCCGAGACCGGCGGCCCGCGCGGCGGCCGGAACCGACCCGGCGGCGGACCGGGCGGGCCCGGCGGACCAGCCGACGCCGAATCGTCCCCGGTCGCACCAGCGGCCAAGGAAAAGCCGACAGCGCAACCCGAGACCGCCCCGGAATCGGAACCCGTCGCGACCAAGCCGGTCCGTCCCGATGCGCCCGCGACCAAAGTCGCCGCCGACCCCACGCGCCCCATGCGGAAACGGGGCCGGCCGGGGGCGGTGGCCGACACGGCGACCCAGACCCAGACCAAGCGCGAGCCGTCCGCGACGAAGAAAGAGATGGCCAAGACCGAGTCCGCGCCCAAGTCCAAGAACGCCCGATCCGCACCCAGCGAAAAGTCCCAGGCCGAGGCCGAGCCGGCCAAGCCCGAGACTCCCTTCGTCGATGTCGCGACCGAGCTCGACCAGGACCGTCAGCCGGCCCTCAAGACCGGCGGCGATCTGTTCATCAAGGACGCGGTGATTCTTACCGGGACGGCTCGCGGCACGATTCCCAGGGGCTCGATCTTGATCGAGGCCGGCCGGTTCAAGGCCGTCGGACCCGACCTCGCGCCCCCTCCGGGAATCAAGGTTTTCGACGCCGCCGGGCTGGTCGCGATGCCCGGGATCATCGACACCCACTCGCACATCGCCGTGCAGGGGGGCGTCAACGAGGGCACCCTGTCGGTCGTCCCCGAGGTACGCATCAAGGATGTAATCACCGGCGACGACGTCGCGATCTATCGGGCGCTCGCCGGAGGCATGACGGCCGCGCGGATCCTGCATGGGTCGGCCAATACGATCGGCGGCCAGGACGCGGTCATCAAGCTCAAATACGGCAGGCCCGGCCGCGACCTGATCATTCGCGACGCGCCCCAAGGCGTGAAATTCGCGCTCGGCGAAAACGTCACTCGGTCGCGCGGCCGATTCCCCAATACCCGCATGGGCGTGCAATCGGTGATCGAGCGCTCGTTTGACCAGGCCAGGGCCTACCGCAACCGCTGGAACGACTATCAGCGCCAGCGCGAGACCCGCCCCCCGGCCGATCTGGGGCCGCCGCCGCGCGTGGACCTGCGGCTCGAGGCCCTGGCCGGCATCCTGGACGGCTCGATCCGGATCCACAGCCACTGCTATCGCAGTGACGAGATCCTGATGCTGCTCTCGACGGCCGAGCGTTATGGCGTTCGCGTCCGCTCGCTCCAGCACGTGCTCGAGGGCTACAAGGTCGCCGCCGAGATCGCCGCCCATGGCGCGAGCGCGTCCACCTTTTCCGACTGGTGGGCCTACAAGATCGAGGCCTACGACGCGATCCCCTTTAACGCCGCCCTCATGACCGCGGCCGGGGTCAGCGTCTGCATCAAGAGCGACGACGCCGAGCTCATGCGGCACCTGAATCTCGAGGCGGCCAAGATGGTCAAGTACGGCGGGGCGAGCGAGGCCCAGGCCCTGGCCATGGTCACCATCAACCCGGCTCGCGAGCTCGGGCTCGACGGCCGCATGGGCTCGATCGAGGTCGGAAAAGACGCCGACGTCGCCCTCTGGAGCGGCCACCCCCTGGACGCCTTCTCGCGGTGCCAGCTCACCGTCGTCGACGGCGAGGTCTACTTTCAGCGCAAGGAAGCGCCCGGGCTCGCCCGCCGGGCTGGCGACCACACGGCCATGCCGTCGGCCGCCCAGGCGCTTCGGGCTCGGGCGCTCGACGTCGCGCCCCAGCCCAAGGATCTCTACGCCCTCGTCGGCGCGACGCTGCACCCGGTCTCCGGCCCCGCCGTGAAAGGTGGAACCCTGGTCGTGGCGAGGGGCCGGATCGCCGCCGTGGGCCCGGCCGGCACGCCCATCCCCGCCGAGGCCCAGACGATCGAACTCGCCGGGCTCGACGTCTGGCCGGGCATGATCGACGCGGGCTCGACGGTCGGCCTGTTCGAGGTCGGCAGCCTGGCCGAGACCCAGGACTTCGCCGACTCGGCCCAGTACCAGCCCGAGCTCCGCTCGAGCGTCGCGCTTCATCCCGACAGCGAGCACATCCCGGTCACCCGCGCGGCCGGCGTGCTGGCGTCGTTCGTCGAGCCCTCGGGAGGAGTGATCTCGGGCCAGGGCTGCGTCATCAATTTGAACGGCTGGACTCCCCGCGACCTGGTCGTCGCCGACGCGGTCGCGCTCAATATCGCCATCCCGACCCACATTCCTCGCACCCCCGAGGGACGGCGGCCCGGCTTCCTGAACGCCGTCGTCACCCTCGATCGCCCGGGCGCGCCGCAAGGCCCGGGGGCCGGTCAGGCCGAGGCCATCCGCCACCGCGAAGAGACGCTTGATCATATCAAGCAACTGTTCCGCCGCGCCGTCGCCTATGACGCGGTCAAGACCAAGGCCATCGCGCGGGCCGAAGCGCCCCCCGCGCCCGACCCTCGGCTGGAGGCGCTCGCGCCCTATGCACTCGGGAAAAAGCTGGTGATCTTCCACGCCGAGCACCCGGTCGAGATCCTTGATGCGATCGCGATCGCGCGCGAGCTCAAGTTGAAGGCCGCCGTCTCCGGGGCGGCGGGCGCATGGGCGGTCGTCGATGCGCTCAAGGAGGCCAGGATGCCGGTGCTTCTGGGCGGCACGCTCCGGCTGCCTTCGCACGATCACGATCCCTATGACTCGAGCTATGCCACCCCTGCCCGGTTGCACGCGGCGGGCGTGCCCTTCGCCATTCGCTCGCAGCACGGCGGGCCCAGCGGCGGGACGGCCTCGCGGAACCTGCCGTTCGAGGCCGCGACGGCCGTGGCGTTTGGCCTCCCCGAGGACTCAGCGCTCCGGGCCGTCACCCTCGCGCCGGCCGAGATCCTGGGCGTCGCCGGCGAGCTCGGCTCGCTCGAACCCGGCAAGCGGGCCAACCTGGTCGTCACCGCCGGCGACCTGCTCCAGCCCACCACCCCCGTGGTCGGCCTGTTCATTGACGGCGAACCGGTCGCGCCCGAGAGCCGCCACACCCGGCTCTACGACAAATACCGCCATCGGCTCGACCTCGTCCGTTCGGGCCGGGCCAAGCTCGGCATCGAACGCCCCGCCACCCCGGTCTCGGCCGGCGGACGCGGCACGACCACCCAGGCCCCGTGAACAACGAACCGCCTCGGGCCGGTATCACGCCCCCGCGGGCGATTGAAACTGGAACAGGCGTTTTGATTTCTCGAACAAGCGCGGACCCGCGGTCCGCGCCTCAGCCCACGCTGTAAGGTTCGACGTCGAGCCAGTTGGGGCCCACGGCGATGTCGACCTTGAGCGGCGTCTTGAGGTCGAGCGCGGTCGTCATCGTTGTCCGCACCAGCTTGGCCAGGGCGGGGATCTCGTCCGAGGGGGCCTCGATCACCAGCTCGTCGTGGATCTGCAGCAGGATCCGCGCCTGCATTCCGCGCTCGATGATGGCGGCGTCGAGCCGGATCATGGCGCGCTTGATCAGGTCGGCGGCCGAGCCCTGGATGACGGTGTTGATCGCGGTGCGCTCGGCCAGGTTGCGGACGCGGCCGGTGGTGTTTTTGATGCCCGAGATCGGCCGGCGGCGGCCCAGGATGGTCTCGACCCGGCCGGCGGCCCTGGCCGATTCGAGGATCTGGGTGATGAAGCGGTCGACGCCGGCATACTCCTGGAAATAGGCTTCGATGAACGCGGCGGCCTCGGATTGCGGGATCGCCAGCCGCGCGGCCAGGCCGAATGCCGAGAGGCCGTAGACCACGCCGAAATTCACCGTCTTGGCCATCTGTCTCATCGCGTCGTCGACGGCGTCCTCGCTCACATGAAACACCCGCGCGGCGACCGCGCGGTGGATGTCGTGATCGAGCTCGAACGCGCGAAGCAGAGCGGGGTCTTCCGAATAATGCGCCAGGATTCGCAGCTCGATCTGCGAATAGTCGGCCGCCAGGAGCCGCCAGCCGGGCGCGCCGGCCTTGAACGCCTGGCGGATCTGCTTCCCCTCGTCGGTTCGCACCGGCACGTTTTGCAAGTTGGGGTCGCTCGAGCTCAGTCGTCCCGTCGCCGTCACGCTCTGATTGAACGAGGCGTGGATCCGGCCGTCGGGATGGACCAGCTTGGGGAGCGCATCCAGATAGGTGCTCTTGAGCTTGGAGAGCTGGCGGTGGCGAATGATGAGCGCTGGCAGCGGATGCTTGAGCGCGAGCGCTTCGAGCACTTCCTGGGCCGTGCTGGGCTCGCCGCCTGGAGTCTTGTCAAGAACGGGCAGCTTGAGCTCGTCGAACAAGATTTGCCGCAATTGCGGAGGTGAATTCATGTTGAATGGACGACCCGCCGCCTGGTAGGTCTGGTCCTCGATGGACTTGAGCTGGGCGGCGAAGTCCGCGCTCAGGGCGCGGAGCAAGGGGACGTCGAGCGCGACGCCGGCCGCCTCCATCCGCGCCAGCACGCCGATCAGGGGCCGTTCCAGCTCGGCGTAGAGATCCCAGAGGCCCTCGGATTTGACCTTGGGCGTCAGGATCTCCTCGATGCGCCAGGCGGCGTCGGCGTCCTCGGCGGCATACTCGGCTACCCGCGCGACGTCCACCTGGTCCATCACGAGCGTATTCTTTCCCTTGCCGATCAGGTCGCTGATCGGAATCATCCGGTGGTCGAGCAGCCGCTCGGAGAGCTGGTCGAGCCCGTGGTTGCGCTCGCCGCTCTCGAGCAGATAGCTGAGGATCATCGTATCGGTGACGGGGCCGTTCCAGGCGAGCCCGGCCTTTCCCAGGACGAGCATGTCGTATTTCACATTCTGGCCGACTTTTTCGACGGCGGGGTCGGCCAGGATCGGGCGGAGTGCGTCGAGGGTCTCGCGAAATTCAAGGCGTTTGTTCCAGGCCGGGGCGCGGACGGGCAGGTAATACGCGACGCCGGTCCTCCAGCAAAAAGAGAGGCCGACGAGTTGTGAACGGAGTGGGTCGAGTCCGGTGGTCTCGGTGTCCACGCAGAATTTTGGCTGGGCGCGCAGCTCGACCAGAAAGGCCGCGAAGGCTTCGGGCGTGTCGACCGTGTGATAGACGGCCGACCAGGCTGGACTGGGCGTCTGGTCGGCCGCGGCGGGGTCGAGGGCCGCGATCTCGTCGCGGAACCGGTGAAAGCCGCACTCGGTGCAAAGCGCCTTCAGGGCGGCGACGTCGGGCGGCTTGAGCTTCATCGACTCCCAGTCGTGGGGCAAGGGGACGTCGTCGAGCAGGGTCACCAGCCGCCGCGCCAGCCGGGCCTTGTCGCCATTCGCGCGCAGGCTTTCTTGTTTCTTGGCCCCTTTCACCCGGTCGACATTGGCCAGGATCGCGTCCAGCGAGCCGAATTCCTTGAGGAACGAGGCGGCGAATCCTGGCCCAATACCCGGCACGCCCGGCACGTTGTCGACCGAGTCGCCGGTCAGCGACAAGAAATCGACGACCTGCTCGGGACGCACTCCCCAGTCGGCCTCGAGCTCGGCCGCGCCCATGAGCTGGTTCTTGCGCAGATTGAGCAGCTTCACGTGGTCGCCGATGAGCTGGCGGGCGTCCTTGTCGGCGGTGACCACGACCACGTCGAAACCCTGCGCGACGCCCTTCCGGGTCAGGGTGGCGATGACGTCGTCGGCCTCGACCCCCGGCTCGAGCAAGACGGGCACGCGGAACCCGTCGAAAACGCGGCGAATCACGGGGAACTGGACGGACAGGTCGGGGGGCGTCTCGGCCCGGTTGGCCTTGTACTCGGGATAGATCTCGGAGCGAAAGACGGGGCCCGGGGCGTCGAAGGCGGCGGCCAGATAATCGGGCTTGCGCTCGCGCACCATGTTGAGCAGGTCGCGGAAGATCCCGAAGACCGCCTGGGTCGGCTGGCCGGCGGGGCCGGTCATCTCGGGGATGGCGTGGAAGACCTGGAAAATCAGCGAGAAGGCGTCGAGAATATAGAAGTTCGGTCGCGGCATCGCGGTCGTGGTCTCCCTGATGTGATGTGCCGCCGGCCGAGGCTTGGCGGCGGGCCGGCGAGCTTCTCTTTTTCGCCCAGTTTGACCGGCGCGGTTTTGGGTCTTACAATGTTATGAATTCGAGGGATTGTTTCGATGACGCGATCGCGGCCGAATAGGCCGGGTTGTTTTTCATCGACCCATCCGGCGTTTCCTCTCGCGTGTGACATAGTATCAGCAAACCGGCGGATTGCATGAGCAGGTCGCCACGGCGCCGTTCGGGGGGAGTCAACATTAATGGCCGCTGCCAATGAATCTCAAGGCTTGAAAATCGCGGTCGCGTCGTTCATCAGCCTGTGGGTGATCACGACCGTGTCGTGCTATTTCCTTTATCAGGCGTACGCGGCCGCCGACGCCAAGCTGACCTCGACCAACGACGAGCTCGGCAAGGCGAACGCCAAGTACCAGACCGCGTTCAACCAGTTCGACGAGATGCGCCAGAAGGTCGGCACCAAGGCGCAAGAATTCGACGCGGCCAAGGACGAGATCGCGAGCCACCACAAGAAGATCGAAGAGCGGCTGACGGCGCTTCAGGCGGCGGTGGACGCGGCCGTGGCGAAGGCGCAGGCCGCCGGGGCCTCGAGCGCGGATCTCCAGGACGCCAGGGACAAGATCCGCCAGACCATCGCGTCGTACCGCGGCGAGCCCAACAAAACCTACGCGTCGGCGCTCGATCGCGCGATCGAGCTGTTCGAAAACCTGACCATGCTTTCGACCGAGATGTCGGTGAATTACGCCAGCCTCCGGCAATCGCTGGAATCGGCCACCACCGTTGCCAAGCAGCAGGTCGACGTCGAGGCCAAGGCCGCCGCCAACAGCCGCGCCGACCTCGATTCCGAACACAAGAAGCACGAGGAACAGCGCTCGACCCTGCTCACCACGACCGATCAGCTCCAGACCGACAACGACAAGAAGGCCACCGAGATCGCCAACCTGACCAAGAAGCTCAAGGACACCGAGGACGACTTCCTGCGCAAGCAAGAAACCTACACCACGATCATCCGCGAGCTGCGCGACAAGGTCGAGCGTAAAGAGACGATCCTCGACCACCCGGACGGCTACGTGACCTACGTCGACTACGAGCGGGGCGAGGTTCTCGTGGACGTCACCCGCCGCCAGGGCGCACGTCCCCAGATGGTGATGACGATCTTCGACGCTCAGTCGCCGGGAATCCCGACCGACAAGCCCAAGGGCACGATCATGCTGACCCGGGTCGGCGAGCAATTCTCCAGCGCCAAGATCATCGAAACCAAGAACCCGATCGACCCCATCCGGGTTCGCGACATTGTCTACTCGCCCGCCTGGTCGCCCAACATGCCCATGCGGTTCGCCTTGATCGGCAAGATCGACGTCAACCGCGACAGCCGCGACGACCGCGAAGAGCTCAAGCGCATGATCCAGGAGGCGGGCGGAGTGGTCGATTACGACCTGCCTCCCCTGGACGTCGGCCGCGAAACCGGGACGCTGTCGCCGCGGATCGATTGGTATGTGATCGACGAACGTGAGCCGCTCCGCGCCGCCTTCGAGAAAGAGTCGGACCAATCGCTTTCACGGGCGTCGAAACTGGCGAAGCGCATGGGCGAGATGATCAAGGAAGCCCGGCTGGTCGGCATCCGGCCGATGCCGATCGAACGCCTCCTGGCGTATCTTGGCTATGACATGAATACGCCCGTCGTGGGCCGGGCCGAGGCCGTTTCGACCGACGCCCTGCGAAGGCTCACGTCACCCAAACGCCCCGCTGGCGCGGCGGCCAAGACCGCCGCCCCGGCCGACGCGGCCGCCAAGCCCGACGAACCCAAGGGCGACCAGGCCGCTCCGGCCGACAAGGGCGGCGCCAAGCCCGCTCCGGCCGACAAGGGCGACCAAGCCGCTCCGGCCGACAAGGGCGACCAAGCCGCTCCGGCCGACAAGGGCGATAAGCCCGCGGCTGAAGATCCCAAGTAACGGCGCGGTCCGAAAGAACCTGGCCATTCTCGGTGCGGACGTCTCGCCTGCCTTTCTTCGGAAGGAAGGGCGGGACGCCCGCGCTGCAACGCCCGCTCACGCCCTGGCGATGGATCCGCGCTCGAATCGGAACGACCCGGGTCGCGCCCGTGATGGCGAGACCCGGGTCGTTCGCTGTTCCGGACGTTCGGGCGCGCCTCAGCGCTTGCCGATCGGCTGGACCTCGCGGAGCGGCGGCCCGATATACCGGGCCCGCGGTCGCATCAGCCGGTTGTGGTCGAGCTGCTCGATCACGTGGGCGGCCCACCCGGCGACCCGCGCCATCGCGAAGATCGGCGTGTAGAGGTCGATGTCAAGCCCCATATAGTGATAGAGCCGGGCGCTCGGCCAATCCACATTCGGGGGGAGATGCTTTTGCGCGGTCACCTCGCGCTCGATCGGCTCGGCGATCCGCTCCCAGCGGTCGTCGCCGACCTCCTTCGCCAGGGCCGCGCACGAGCGTTTGAGAATCGCCGCCCGCGGATCCCCATGCTTGTAGACGCGGTGCCCAAAGCCCATGATCCGTTCCTTGCGCGCCAGGGCGTCCTTGATCCATTGCTCGGCATTGTCGGGCGAGCCGACCTGTTCCAGAACCTTCCAGGCTTCCTCGTTGGCCCCGCCGTGCAACGGACCCTTGAGCGTGCCCACCGCAGCCACGATCGCCGAATGCAAATCCGACAGCGTCGAGGCCGTCACCCGGGCCGAGAACGTCGAAGCGTTGAGCTCGTGCTCGGTGTAGAGAACGAGCGACAGGTCGAAGGCCTCGCGCATGGTTTCCGACGGCGCCTTGCCGCTGACCATCGACAAGAAATTGGCCGCGTGATCGAGATCGTCGCGGGGCGCGACCAGGGGCAGCCCCTTACGAACCCGCTCGCGATAGGCCACGGCCGTCGCCATCTGGGCCGTCAAGCGCTCGGCCTTCCGGACGTTGGCCGCGTGATCCGTGGGCGCCGCGTCGACGTCGGGATCGAAATGCGCCAGCACGCTCACCGACGTCCGCAATACATCCATCGGATGTACATGTGGAGGGATCTGCTTGAAGAGGGTCAAAAGCGCGTCCGGAATCGCCCGCGCGGCCTTCAACCGCCGATCAAATTCCGCGAGCTGGCCCGGATTCGGCAAGTCGCCGTGCAAGAGCAAGAACGCCGTCTCCTCGTAGGAGACCCGCCCCGCCAGATCCTCGATCCGGTAGCCGCGGTACTCAAGCCCGCCCGCGCCGTCCGTCCCCTCGATATTGGCGATCGCCGTCTCATTCGCGATCACCCCTTCAAGACCCGGATGATATTCGTCAAGCCCCGTCCCACTCATGAGATACTCCACACGAGGAAAAACCGACCCCGAACATTCTCCGGCGTCCTTCGTTTCAAGAACCCGCCAGGCTCAAGGCCGATCTGGCTAGTACACGTCCCCTTTGTCGACAAACTGAGTTTAGACGAACCCGGACCGGCATTCCACCGAGCACTCCCCGAGAAGCGTCTTCTTGCGCCTGCGCCGCCCCCGGAAGTTCATGCGAGCTCCGAGCAAATCAGGCGTCGAGTCGCGAATCGAGGTGGGTGAGCAGTTGCACGATCTCGTCCAATTCGCCAGGGCCGAGCCGTAGCAATGCCGTCGCCAGCGAGTCGGTGGTTCGAAAAAAGCGCCTCAATGAGTCGATGCGGGCTTCAATCTCACACGCGCTCGGATCCGCCGACACCCGCTCCAGGGCCGCGTCGAGCAATCGCAGCGTCGGATCGAGCTCCCTGCTCTTACGCTCGCGCAGAATCGCTCGGAACAAGGTCCAGACGTCGCTCTCAGCCCGAAAGAGCTCTCTCCGCTCGCCGGGGCGGTGAACCTTGTGCACCACCCCCCACGACACCAGCTCGCGGAGATTCATGCTGACATTGCCCCGCGACACCCCCAACCGTTCCTTCAAATCCTCGGCCGTCCAGTCGATTCCGGTCACATACAGCAGCGCGAACAACTCGCCCATGCTTGTATTGATGCCCCACGCGCGTGCCATCATCCCCCAGTGCTCGACGAACTGGTCGATCAAGCCGTCCTCTGGATTGGCGAGATCACTCATGAGCTTCCTGAACCAGGGAGGATTCGCGGTAAAACACCGAGTGAACTCTTGCAAGCTGTCGTACGAGAGTCAAGCATGTGTGTCACGCCAGCGCGGGGAGTCCGTCTCCAAAACAGCGACAAACAACGTCGATCACCAGTTTCGAAGAAAATCTAATAATCCAAGTGCGGAATTCGGGTACAATATAAAAACCTCCCGGGGTTCACCAAGAGCTCGGGACACGCCGGCTCGATTTCCGTAGCACGAGAGCGAGCCGTAGACCTTCCATGATTCGAGGAGTTCCTTCATGCCTGAAACCGTGGTTCATTTCCAGATTCGCATGCCTCCCGTTCTGCACGAACAACTCGCAAGCTGGGCGAAGGAGGATAAAGCCTCGCTCAACGCACTGATCGTGGGAATTCTGGAAAAGGCGATCGCCCAGCACGAAAAGGGCGCCAAAGACTGAGCGCGCCCACAGGCCCCAGGCGAATCGAGAGCAACGGGGTTCTCGCCGTCACGAGTCCGATGCCGACCACGGTCCAGCCCTCGCGGCTTTGAGACCAGCGGACTCGTTCGCCCCTCGTCGCCCTCGAGCGGGCTTGAGCCCGGACGTCCAGCGGGTTATTCTCGTCAACGACGATCCCCGTTAGCTCAATCGGTAGGCTGAGTCCGTCGCGGGCGGATGAACCGCTCGGTTCAAGGTTCGAGTCGTTCGAAACCTCCTGGCGGGCATGAACCCCCAATTGGACTTGAGCTCCGACCGAACGTCGCCTCGGCAATCGTGTCCAAACATCCCGAGGCCAAGAGCCCGCAAGCGGGGTTGAGCCCTAGCCCTCCGCGGGATATTGTATTCAACGACGATCCCCGATAGCTCAATCGGTAGAGCGAGCGACTGTTAATCGCTAGGTTCAAGGTTCGAGTCCTTGTCGGGGAGTTTGGTCTTTTGGGTTTCTCCGCTCGTTCAACCGGTTTGGATCCTTCCTGACGATCCCGAGGGCTCGGAATACGAGTTCGGAATGCGAGCCCGAAGCCCGAAGCGCGAGCGAGTGAGTATCGGAAGCAGATGTGCTTTCAGGAACACATTCGCTCGTGCGTCGGGCTTGTAAGGCGTCGTCTCCGGTAGACGAGACCGAGGCGCCCGCGAGCGAGTTCCGGCCGTGACCATCAGCGTGCGGAACCCGGGGCGGAAACCGCGACAGAGACGAACCACGAAAAAACGCGCGGAGCGTCGTCGCCGTGCCGCCAGGCGTCCCTGCTTTCAGGGGGCGGTCGTCTCTGCTTTCAGAGGGCGGTCGGTTGCGTACCCGGGGCTGCTCCCTCAGGCCTCTTCGCCCTCGCCATCGTCGGACATCAGGATGATCATCGAGTGCGACTCGACGCGGTAGATCTGCGAGATCGGCACGCGGGGGCCATGGCCGGCGTCCACGATGTCGTCCGGCGAGGGAAGGGCGGTGTCGACCACTCGCCTCCAGGGTCGGCCCGATGGAGCGGCCGGAATCTTGAAGCCCAGCGGGCGCCAGTAGGCGTTCATCGCGATGTAGAAATCGCGATCCACCACCCCAGGCCGGTCGGTCCGGCGGCCATCAAGCGCGAATGCGACCGCGTGGCTTTCTTGTGAAAAATCCGGCCGCGCCGGCTCGACTCCATGCCAGAGGATCTCCGGGGTCCCCGTCTCCTGGCCGAAAAACGTCCGACGCCGAAAGACTGGATGCTCCATCCGCAGCGCGATCATCTTTTTCGTGAACCGGTAAAAGTCCTGGTTCTTCTCCCGGTTGGACCAGTCGATCCAGCTCACCGCGTTGTCCTGACACCAGGCGTTGTTGTTGCCGTCCTGGGATCTGAGGAACTCGTCGCCCGCCATGATCATCGGCACGCCCTGCGAGACCAGCAACGTGGCCATCAGGTTGCGAACTTGCCGCTTTCGCAAGGCCAGGATCAAGGGGTCGTCGGTCGGGCCCTCGACGCCGCAATTCCAGCTCCAGTTGGCGTCGGCGCCGTCGCGGTTTCCCTCGCCGTTGGTCTCGTTGTGCTTGTGGTTGTACGAGACGAGGTCGGCCAGCGTGAAACCGTCGTGACAGGTGATGAAATTGATCGAGTGGATCGGACCCCGAGCCCGGTACAGGTCGTCGCTGCCGCAGAGCCGGGTGGCCAGCGACGAGACCATGCCCCGCTCACCCCGCCAGAAGCGCCTGACATCGTCCCGATAGCGCCCGTTCCAGTCCGACCACCGGCCCTCGCCGGGGAAGGTTCCCACCTGGTAGAGACCAGCCGCGTCCCAGGGCTCGGCGATGAGCTTGCTGTCGCGCAACAGCGAATCTTCCGAGATCCGGTTGATCACGGGAGGCTCGACCACCACGTTGCCGTGCCGATCCCGGCCCAGCACCGAGGCCAGGTCGAACCGAAAACCGTCGACCCCGCCCTCCGCCACCCAGTTCCGCAGGCAGTCGAGCAGATAGTTGCGGACGACCGGGTTATTGCTCGAAAACGAATTGCCGCATCCGCTGTAGTTGAGGTATCGGCCCTGCTCGTCGAGCATATAGAAAAGGAGGTTGTCGATGCCCCGGAAGTTATAGGTCGGGCCCCCTTCGCCACCTTCGGCGGTGTGGTTGAAGACGACGTCGAGCACGACCTCGATGCCGGCCTCGTGGAACCGCTCGACCATCGCGCAGAATTCGTTCCAGGGGCCGGATCGCTCGGGATTGGTGGAGTACGCCGCCTTGGGAGAGCAGAACGAGATCGGGTTGTACCCCCAGTAATTGCGCATCTGCTCGCCGGTCAGGGGGTTCACGAATGGGCAATCGGTCTCGTCGAACTCGTCGACGGGAAGGAGCTCGACGGCGGTGACGCCGAGATCCTTGATCTCGTCGACCTTCTCGAGCAGCCCCGCGTAGGTGCCGGGATGGCGGACCTGGGACGTCGGGTGGTTGGTATAGCCCCGCACGTGGAGCTCGTAGATGATCGTGTCCTCGATCGGCGTGCGGGGGTTGAGCTCGCGCTTGCGGTCGACCAGGATCTCGGTCATCAGGCTGCGTCGGGGCAGCCCGCCGCTCTGACCCCAGGGCTTGCCGCACGAGAGCGCCCGCGTGTACGGGTCGTGCAGGATCGTCGCTGGATTGTAGCGATGCCCATTTCCCGTCGGCCCGTCCACCCGATAGCCGTAGCAAAACTCCTCGGGCAGCCCGTCGACCCGCACATGCCAGTGGTCGCCCGTCCGGTTCCGCCGGGGATCGAGTGGGATCTCGGCCCTGATCTCGCCGTCGCAGGGCTCGGAAAGCACCAGCCAGACAGCCGTCCCATGACGGCAGATCAGGACGAAATTCGTCCCGGTCGGGGTCTCGGTCGCCCCCGCCGGCACGGGCGCTCCCCGGCTCACCAGGAGCAGCCGGTCGCGATAGCGAAACTCGCGCTCGTACACCAACGCTTCCGCCGCCGTCGCTTCCAACATCAGTCTGGGCCCCGGGAAGGTTTGAACGACGCCGCGATCGAGCACGACGCAAGCGCATCCGCCGCGATCAGGCGCGCGAAAAAAAACGAGCCTCTCCGCGCGGGGTCGCATCGAAGAAGAGGCTCGAAACCGTCTCGGTTATTTTAGCCTGGATCGACAGAGTCCGCGACAGGGTCGCGAACGCGTCGTCACGTCTAGCGATCGGTCGTGGAACGATCGCCGACCCGGCCGCCGCGGCTGGAATTCACATAGGCCGCGGTCAACATCCCGAGCAGGGCGGCCCGCCGGCCCGCCCGCGTGGAGCGAACGCCTCGACGCACTCGAGCGACCGCCCCCGCCCACTCAAAACCCTCATGCACAGGTGCGTTTTTCTTGGATTTCAACTCGCTCATCGGATCTTGAACCCCCACGATGAGAGCCGGATCCCGAAACAGCCGGGACCACGCCCCACCACTCCCTTGGGCCGCCAGGGACACAAATCCCTCGCGACCGCACCATCCTGGCGTCTTTCATGGCCGACACCCACCCGATGGACCTCATCCGGCAGGCCGAAACCGTACCCAGCCAGGGAACGTCGTTCCCCCGCACAGGCCGATCTCTCGATTCAGCCCTGGCACTCGCAACCGACTCGGCCCCGCCTCGACCGCCAGGTCCCCTTTGTATCGGAACACCGTACAGGCAACTTGCGTGGGAACCCGCCCTTCACCGCTCCGAGCCAGCAGCAACCACACCGATAACGACGCCCAGCCGAACGCCACGATCGCACCCGAGCGCCCGGCTCCGGACATCAACCAGAACTCTAACAGTGCACCCCCCACTCGTCCAGAAAAAACCCGACATTCTCGCGATTTTTCCGACTCGCCCCTGACCGACCCTCAACTCCCACCCAAAGCCCCCGATCGCTCAGTTTTCGCGCCAGTGTACGTCGAAATCCACACGAATCATCCGCCACCCGCTGCATTTATCCTCCCATGAGGATCAGCAGAATCATCACAAAGGTGCTGATTGCGTTGAGCATTGCGTGCATGACGGCGACGGCGATCAGGCTCCCTGTCCTCTGAAAGACGACGCCGAGGGCGACGGAAAAGACAAAGAGCGGGATGGGGGCCGGCCACTGGGGAGCATGGACGGCGGCGAAGACGAGCGAGGTCGAAACGATGCCAAGCGCGGCCGGAGACGTCCAGGTGACGAGTGCTGGCTGCTCGGTCGATTCGTGCCGGGCCAGCGCGTCCGGGGCGATCGTGATTTCGGGGGCATTCGTCGCGACCGGCGCCGAGACGGCGCGAGTGAACAGCTTGATGAGCCAGCGCTGCAACAGCCCGCGAAAGAGCAATTCCTCCATCGCCGGGGCCAACACGACGGCCGTGATCAGCGCAAGCGACATCGAATGTTGCGAAAGCTCCTCACGGAGCATCGTCTCCAGCCGATGCTCGTTCGACGTCCAGATCCGAACCGAGAGACCTTGAATCACATAAACGACCGGGATCGTGATCAAGCCCGCGATCAATCCCAGCCCGACCTGAGCCCGCCAGTACCGAGCGCTCGCGCCCAGATCCCGGACTCGCGCCCCCGAGGTCAGACGAACGAGGATTGGCAAGAGCACGATCAAGATCAGGTCGACCACCGCGGCCATCCCCATCTGTTCCGTGTTCGAGAGCCTCGGCAGGGCCTGGTCGTGCCTCCTCGACGATTCGGACGGAGCGGGCGCGCGATCGGGCTTCGCCGCTTGCTGGGACTCACTCGTTGGGATCGGGGGTGCGGTCGCCCTCGGGCGTTCGACTTTCGCCTGATACAACTCGATGACGCCCACATTCACCATCACATACGCCAGGAAGGCCAGCAAGACCGTCGCCGATCCCCATGGGGGAAAAGGAGATATGTCGACGATCCGGCCGAGTCGCACGGGCTCCCCGGAGCGCGTTCGGAACACCAGCCAGACCCATGCCACGATCATGCCCGTGGCGGCGGCCGAAAGAAGCCCTCGGATGATGATCACGATGAGGGAGGTCGGGACTACGAACATGAAGGGATCCTGATTTCCGTGTCGGTGGCCTTGTGATCAAGCGACGAAGTTTATCCTAACGCACATTTGCTCTCGCGAGACACGCTTGTCAGCCGCCCAAGCCCGCCCTTAAGATCACGGGATCGCGCCCGGTCGGCAAACCGTGCCGGGATGGTCCTTTCTGACCCTGGAGATTCCCCCGCCCGATGCCGGACGCCGCCCACCAAATCGCCCAGCTCATCCGCGGCGTCGACCGCATCGTGCCCGAGGCCGAGTTCCGCCAAAAGCTCGAGCGCTCGCTCAAGACCGGCCGCCCGCTCCGCGTCAAGTACGGCATCGACCCCACCGGGATCGACGTCCACCTGGGGCATACCGTCCCGCTCCGCAAGCTCCGCCAGTTCCAGGAGCTCGGCCATACCGCCGTCGTGATCATCGGCAATTACACCGCCCTGGTCGGCGACCCGTCGGGACGCGACGAAACCCGCTCCCGCCTCACCGCCCCCCAGGTCGAGGCCAACGCCCGCGACTACCTCAAGCAGGTCGGCCGGATCATCGACCTCGACCACGCTGAAGTTCATCATAACGGCGATTGGTTCTCCCGATTCACGTTTCTGCAAGTTCTCGAGCTCATGCGCGGGATGACCCTCGGGCAAATCTCGGCCCGCGAGGATTTCGCCAAGCGGATCGCCGCCGAGAAGCCCGTCTTTCTTCACGAGTGTCTCTACCCGCTCATGCAGGGCTGGGACTCGGTCGAGATCAAGGCCGACGTCGAGCTGGGGGGGACGGAGCAGCTCTTCAGCCTGCTCGTCGCCCGCGACCTCCAGCAGGCCAAGGGCCAGGAACCGCAGGTCGCCATGACCATGCCCATTCTGGTCGGCACCGACGGCACCCGCAGGATGGGCAAGAGCCTGGGCAATTACATCGGCGTCGCCGAGCCCGCCGAAGCCATGTTTGGCAAGGTGATGAGCATCCCCGACGAACCCATGCGCGCCTATTTCACGCTGCTCACCGAGCTCCCGCTCTCCGATGTCGACCACCTGCTGGCCGACGGAACCAACCCCCGCGACGCCAAGGAAGCGCTCGGCAAGGCGATCGTCGCCCAGTACCACGGCGCGGACGCCGCCGATCAGGCCGCGGCCGAATTCCGCCGTCGAGCCAGCGGCGCTGACCCCGACGTCATCCCCGACGTCACGCTCGACCCCGCCCAGCTCGATGCCAATGGAGGCATCCCAGCGTTCGTGCTGGTCAAGGAGCTCGGCCTCGAAGTCAGCACCTCGAGCGCCCGCCGCCTGATCGCGCAGGGCGGCGTCACCATCGGGCCCGACCGCGAAATCGTCACCGACCCCAGGACGATCATCGTGGTGACCGACGGCCTGGTCGTGCGCGCGGGCAAGCGCAAGATCGCCCGCGCGCGGCTGGGAGGGTAGCGCCGAGGCGTGTCGTTTTCGGAGTTGAACCACAGAGACACAGAGACACAGAGAAGATCAGAAGAGAAAAAAGAAGGAGAGGGGAGACAAGAGAGAGAGAGATGGAGGATCGGAAAGTATGGGAACGTTTCGGTCGGCGGCGTCCACGGTTCAATTGAGGCGCCGGCTCGATTCGCGGCCGAGGACGAGCCCTGGAATCCGCCTGGGCAATCCCGAAATCAGGGTGCCCCAGCCCGCCGCCCGGCTTTCTTGGTATCCCGGTTGCTTGGTTCTCTCTCATGAATCTTTCTCGCTCTCCGTCGCGCGGGCAAACACAAGATCGCTCGCGCGGCTGGGAGGGTAGCGCCGAGGCGTGTCATTTTCGGAGTTGAACCACAGAGACACAGAGACACAGAGACACAGAGAAGATCAGAAGAGAAAAAAGAAGGAGAGGGGAGAGAAGAGAAGAGAGAGAGAAGAGGGAGATGGAGGATCGGAAAGTATTGGAACGTTTCGGTCGGCGGCGTCCACGGTTCAATGGACCGAGGCGCCGGCTCGATTCACGGCCGAGGACGAGCTCTGGAATCCGCCTGGGCAATCCCGAAATCAGGGTGCCCCAGCCCTCCGCCCGGCTTTCTTGGCATCCCGGTTTCTTGGTTCTCTCTCAGGAATCTTTCTCTCTTTCTGAATCTCTCTCTCTCCGTATCTTTCTCTCCTGGTTCTTTCTTCTCTGTGTCTCTGTGTCTCTGTGGTTCATTCTCCGGTTCATCCTCCGTCTGATCTCAGAAGCCCGAGACCATCCATGACAAACCACGGCGTTGGGATCATCGGTTGCGGCATGATCGCCGAGTTTCACACGCGGGCGATCCAGGAGATCCCCGGCGCGCGGGTCGTGGCCGCCTGGAGCCGGACCCCCGCCAACGGCCAGAAGATCGCCGCGCTCGCGGGCGGGTGTCCGATCCACGACGACCTCGATCGGATGCTCGAGACGCCGGGCCTGGACGTGGTCTGCGTCTGCACGCCCAGCGGCGCGCATCTTGAGCCCGCGCTCAAGGCCGCCGCCGCGGGCAAGCACGTGGTCGTCGAAAAGCCGCTCGAGATCACGGTCGAGCGGTGCGACGCGATCATCGCCGCCTGCTCGGCCGCGAAGGTCAGCCTGTGCACGATCTTTCCCTCGCGCTTCGCCCCCGCGAACGTGCTGCTCAAAAAGGCGATCGACGCTGGCCGGTTCGGTCGCTTGACGCTGGGCGACACCCATGTCAAATGGTGGCGCACCCAGGCCTATTACGATTCCGGCGGCTGGCGGGGGACGTGGGCGCTCGACGGCGGCGGGGCACTCATGAACCAGGCGATCCACAACGTCGACCTGCTGGCCTGGCTCATGGGCGACGTCGCGACCGTGACCGCGCTCACGGGCACGCTTGCTCATGAGCGAATCGAAGTCGAGGACGCCGCCGTGGCCGCCTTGCGGTTCAAGAATGGGGCGCTCGGCGTGATCGAGGCCGCCACGTGCGCGTATCCCGGCCTTCAAAAGCGGATCGAGATCCACGGCGACCAGGGCTCGGCGCGGGTCGAGCAAGACGACGTGACGCTCTGGTCGTTCCGCGATCCCGCCCCGGGCGACGACGCCATCCAGGCGGCGATCGCCGCACGTTCCACCGGCAATTCCGGCGCGAGCGACCCGCGGGGGATCTCGCACGAGGGCCATCGCGCCCAGCTCGCCGATTTCCTGGCCGCGATCGACGCCGGCCGCCCGCCCCTTGTCGACGGCCGCGAAGGCCGCCGCGCCGTCGAAATCATCCGCGCCATCTATCGCTCGGCCGAGATCAAGACGGGGGTCGATCTATCAAGAGAATAGAAAGGTCTGTTCATAAGTCCGTCGCGGACGTATCGAATGAATGCGAGCGAACAACCTTTCTGAGGATGACCCTCCGCGCATCATGCACGAAATCACGCGAGCGGGCGGCTTGAATCCGCGTGAAGAAATCGTTATAACCCCGAGCAGGAGCACGGCGGGCCCGGAACGTCAAGGGAGTGGCGGGCATGTCGCGACGGCGAAGGCGACGGCGAGGGATCGACTTTCTGGTCTTCATGGCCGTTCGCACGGTCGTCGCCTTTGCACAGGCACTCTCGATCGAGCAAGCCTACGGGCTGGCCCGGTTCTTCGGATGGCTCGCCTACACGGTCGACCGCCGCCATCGCGCGGTCGGGATCGAAAACCTCGCCATCGCGTTCGGCGACCGCTATACGCCGGCCGAGCGCGACCAGATCGTGCGCGAGGTCTACCGCCATTTCTGCATGATGCTCATGGAGATCATGCACACCCCGCGCTCGCTGCACCTCACCAACTGGCGCGATAAGGTCGAGCTGGTCGGGCATCGGCCGATCATGGACCAGCTCATGACCGCAGACCGGCCCCTGATCTTCCTCTCCGGCCACTACGGCAACTGGGAGCTGGCGGGGTATCTGTTTGGACTCTTCGGCTTCCCCACCGTCTCGGTGGCACGGACGCTCGACAACCCCTATCTGGAACGCTTCCTCCGCCAGTTTCGCGAACGCACCGGCCAGACGATGGTCGCGAAGTCCGGCGGCTACGACCAGATGCTCGCCGTACTCGAAGCCCGCGGCACACTCTCGTTCCTGGCCGACCAGGACGCGGGCGAACGCGGTCTTTTTGTCGACTTCTTCGGCCGGCCCGCCTCGACCCACAAGGCAATCGCACTCCTGGCCATCGAGCACAACGCCCGCGTCGTCGTCGGCGTCGCACGCCGGATCGGACCCGGATTCCGCTACGAGATCCGCTGCGAGGATCTCATCGACCCGACCGAACTCGCGGACGAGCCCGACATCGTCCATGCGCTCACACAGCGATACACATCAGCCCTTGAGCGATTGATCACCCAAGATCCCACGCAATACCTGTGGCTGCATCGCCGCTGGAAACATCAGCCCCGTGCCCGCACGCGGCGGCCCAAGCCCGAATTCGCGGGCGCATCACAAACCACGATGTCCGAGTAACCCAGGTCAAAATCCGGGCCGGACTCGCGCCAGCCGACGTCGATGATCAAGAATCCACGAAGATTTCAGGAAAATCGCGTTTCCCGACGTCCCTGGATTCCTGATGTCGAGGCACAGAAAAAAAACACGCTGTCGGATTTGCTTCCCTCTTTACGTAAACTACTCTTAAGGGATTCGATTCAACGTACGTCCGTGGCGAACCTGCGAGGGGTTCCCCGGAATTCCTGTCGCGACGGCAGCTCGTTCACGGTTCCCCATCAGAGAGTTTCCGTGCGGATGCAAAACAGATCCCGGCAGCACCGCCCTCATTGATCCCTGTCGCATTGCATGGATTAGCAGACCACGATCAGGGAGTGAACTGATCATGCTAGACTCCACGATTCTCACGATTACCAGCGACGCCCAGCTTTTAACGATTCTGCGCGAGCAGCTTCACGACCATGTGGGGCCAGGCAGTCGCATGATCGTCGCCCCCACGGTCGACGAGGCGTGTTCGTTGCTCCAGACCACGCACGCCCGATTGGTGGTGCTGCACTGGGCTCGCCAGCGCGCAAGCTACGATCAGCTCGATCGTCTGCTCTGGACGACGACGCTCATGTCGAAGCGCGCGCCCATCCTGGTGATCGCCGAGCGCTATCGCACCGATCAGGCGACGATGCTTTTCCGCATGGGTGTGAGCGAGTACATCAGCCGGACGCACCACCTGGACCATCTCGGCCGGGTGTTCGCCGCGTTCCTGCCGCATCCAACCGAGTCGGCCGCGCCCGGGCTGGTCGAGTCCAACGGAGCCGGCCGGTCGACAAAGCTGGAACCCATGGCGACGCGAGCCCGCATGGCCTCGGGCCACAGCGCGTAGGGCGGCGACCACCGCGAGATTGGGGTGGTGAAACGTTGATCGTGAGGGGCCTTTTCCTTGATCCCGGTTTGGTTGCGATTTTCAGGCTGGGGATCGAACCGTTTCCGTTGGCCGCGTCCGAACCCTCACCCGGCCTTCGGCCACCCTCTCCCGGAGGGAGAGGGTCATGTGTTGATCCTTGATCCCGGTTTGGTTGCGATTTTCAGGCTGGGGATCGACCGGTTTCCGTTGGCTGCGTCCGAACCCTCACCCGGCCTTCGGCCACCCTCTCCCGGAGGGAGAGGTTCATGTGTTGATCCTTGATCCCGGTTTGGTTGCGATTATCAGGCTGGGGATCGACCGGTTTCCGTTGGCCGCGTCCGAACCCTCACCCGGCCTTCGGCCACCCTCTCCCGGAGGGAGAGGGTCATGTGTTGATCCTTCTCCCCGCGGGAGAAGGTGCCGCGCAGCGGCGGATGAGGGGGGCCGTGGCAGGGAATCGGCCGCCACGAAGTCCAATACGCGACGGCGCTCGTGATCTCGTCCCAATCGCGTAACAAAACCGCCGAGACGGGTGTCCACGAAAACCATGGTCAAGACCAACTTTTCACCACCCCACCGCGAGAGTCCCGGTTCAGGCGTTTCCATGTCACCCCGTCAGGGTGAATCGTGCCGCTCGGCTTTCAGACCGATCGACAGCGAGATCACAGCCCAGCGCTGCCCTGGGTCAGCCGCCAGATCAGTCCTAGAATCTGCGACAGTCACCCCCAGGCACATTCCCGCCTTGACGCATTCCGTCCAGCCGCTAGATTTGCAAAACCAAATTTGGGAAACCAAACTTCGCGGGGGTGGCAAGGAGGCAAGGGCATGGGACGAAGGCCAGCGCGGGCGCTCACGGAGCGTGAGCTCGAGGTCATGCATGTTTATTGGTCACAGGGCGAGGCGACGGCGACCGAGGCCCGAGACCGGCTGGCCCAGACGGGGCTCGATCGGTCGTATGTGACCATCGCCAACCTGGTGCGGGCGCTCCATGAGAAGGGATTTCTCCAACAGACCAACGCCGAGCGGCCCTTTGTCTATCGGCCGGCTCGATCGTTCGAGGACGTCTCGGGGCGGTTGCTCGGGGACGTGGTCGAGCTCGTGTTCCGGGGCTCGCGCGAACAGCTCTTGTGCCGGCTGCTTGAGGAGCGGCGGCTGACCACCAAGGAACGGGCGATGCTCGAACAAATCTTGAAGGAGCAAGATCGATGAACAACGTCGCACTCGCAATGGCGTGGCTGGCCTGTCAGATCGCCGTCGTCCTGGTGCCAGCCCTGGTGATTCAAGCTCTGGCCTCGCGCAAGGGGCCGGCCCAAGGCGCGTTCGCGGCCGCCCTGGCGCTGGCGCTTGTCATGCTCTTGAGTGTGGCCGCCCTCGTTCCCCGATTTGAACCGCCGGGCATGAACCTCGTGCAAACCCCCCTGCCCGTCGATCGTGATCAAGGCGCGATCGGCGCAAAGATCTCCCCGCCCGTCGCCAGCGATCAGCCTCCAACCGGCGACGTTCGGCTTTCTTCGCTCGTCGCGCTCATTCGGCTCTGGCGCGGCGTCGAGCGCGGAGCGGTCGCGCCCGTGGGAGCGGGGCCGACCGCGGGCGCTTATGTGGCGGGTGTCGTGCTGGTGGGGATGGCCGCGGGCCTGGCGCGGCTCGTGGTGGGGCTCATCGCGATCGAGCGCCTTTGCCGTGGAGCGAGCGTCGTTCGCGACCCCGAGGCGATCGCACTTCTCGACGAGCTGCGGGCGGCCATGGGATGTAACGCGCCAATCGACCTCCGCGAGACCGTCGAGATCGGGACGGCGGCGACGGCCGGATGGAAGCGCCCGGTGGTGTTGCTCCCGGTCGAATGGCGGGAATGGAATCCGGCCGAGCTCAGGGCCGTCGTGGCCCACGAGCTGGCGCACATTCACAGGCGCGACTACGCGGTGGGCTTGGCGGCCCGGCTCGTGGTGGCTCTGCACTCTTATCATCCGCTGGTGCGGCTGACGGCCGCCCGGCTGACCCTCGAGCAAGAGCTGGCGGCCGATGCTTTGGCCGCCGGCCAGGCGGGAGGGCGCGCCTGCTATCTGGCGGCCCTCTCGAAGATGGCCTTGAGGCAGGATGGACGGTCCCCATGCTGGCCGGCGAGGGCGTTCCTCCCCCGGCGCGGGACCTTGATCAGGAGGATCGCAATGCTGCGAAAAAAGGATGGAGTGGAATCGTGCGCCCGACGTTCCCAGGGAACCTGGCGCGTGCTCGCGGCGGTCGGGCTGACGATGCTCACCCTGGCGGTCGCGGCGGTTCGCACGCCGGCGCGGGGCGGGGACAAAACGCCGGCGACCGCGACCAAGGGCTCGACCGCCCCTTCGGCCCCGCGGTTCTTTCGCGACAATCTGGCCGGCGCGGTCGTGATCCGGCCGGCGGCGGCCCTCAAGCATCCGGGGGTCGATCGGCTGTCGCCGGTCCTTCGCGAGCTGCTCGGCCCACTCACCGAACCGTTTCTCGCCCTCTCGAACGACCCGTCCGGGAAGAAAGTCTCTCTCAGGATCGAATCGAAAGACATCGACTGGGTGACGTGCTGTCTCAGCTTCGGCCGACATAAGAATCCCAAGGGCGGGGAGCTTCATGCTCTGGAACTTGGCGGCGGCGTCGCGGTTCGCCCCGTCGAGCCCTTTGACTGGCTCGCCTTCGCGCGGCAGTGCGGGTTTCAAGCAACGGCGGTCCAGGAAGCGGGGCGCGCGTATTACAAGCTCGAGGGGCCGCTCAAGCAATTCTTCGGCCCCCATCCCTGCCTCTATCTGGCCGACGATCGGACCGCCTGGGTCGACGACGAAGAGCACATCAAGCGCTATCTGAACCGCCAGAATCCGGCTGCCCCGGCGTTCCTGACCGGGCCCGAATGGGAACGCGCGTGTCAGGGGCTTTTGGCCGTCGCCCTCGACAACCACGACGGCTCGTTCGCGAAGGGCTACGACCTGGGCCGGCCTGACGACGCTGTCGTTTTGGCGCTCTTCAAGGACGTCGAGCGCGTGGTCCTGTCCGCGGACGACACGGATGAGATGAGCCTCCGGCTCATGGCGACGTGTC
>DAIDHE010000454.1 GCA_027459775.1 Planctomycetales bacterium
GAGCGGCGTTTCGGGCCGGACCGGCGGGGCGAACGACCAGTGCGGCTGGTATTCGGCCCCTTGAAGGATCCAGCGCTTGAGGGTCTCGACCTCGCCGGCCGACAGCGTCTTGCCGCTCTTGGGCGGGGGCATGCGTTCCGATTCGTCGGCGGAGGTGATCCGTTCGTAGAGCTCGCTTTCGTCGAGCTTCCTGGGCACGATCGCGCGGCCGCCCGAGGCCGCCGGAGCGAACGCGAATTCGGCCACGTCGAGCCGGAGCTTCCCCTTGCGCTCGTGCGCGTCGAGCCCGTGGCATTTGAAGCATTTCTCGGCCAGGATCGGGCGGATGTCGCGGTTGAAGACCACCCGCGCCGAAGAGTCCTTGGCCTCGCCCGCCGGAACCCGCGCGCCCGGTACGGCCACGATCCCGACCGCGAAGGCGGTCGCGAATCCCATCGATCGGTGGATCGTGAATCGGTGCATCATCGCCCGAGGCCTCGCTTTGAACACCCATCGAGCCCAAACCCTGCGCGTTTCATTATAGTCTTCTCCCAGCCGCATCACCACGGTCGGAGGCATCACGGGGTTTGAAATGAAGACGATTGGTTGATCGTCGTTCGCGAGAAAACCAGAGCCGCATCCCGAGCCATTCGCTCTCGTCCCGCCCCTGTGGAAACGCATGCGTCTCGCCTCGGCGCTCGCGTACAACCCCTTTTTCAGTCCGAAGGACTGAGAATCTATAGCCCAGGGTGCAACCCTGGGTCGACTTTCCGATGACCCGGTGGGACCACCACGATCATCGCGCCAAGGGGGGGCTCACGTACCTCGGCCGTTCCCACATGAAGTAGACCGGCTCGAGCGAAAACCGCTTCACGAATCCGAGCCGCGCCAGCGCCGGCGCGACCCCCTCGATCCCACGCCCGTCGCTCGTGTTGACCACCACGCTCACGCTCCCGTCCATCAGTTTCGCCAGCAGCCACGCCGACCGCGGCTCGGCCAGGCCGGTCCGCTCAAAGACCGGATACAGCCACTCGTCATAAACCAGGTCGGGCCGGCCGTTCCGCCGATTCGCGCCCGGCCGGTCGACGAAGAAAAACTCCGAGGCCGGCCGCGCCATCCGCGCCACCAACAACGCTCGAGCCTGCTGATCGACCTTGCGCTGATCGAGGTCATAGACGAGCATCCCGATCGCGCTCACCAACGGAGCGACCGCCGCGGCCGCGACCCAGCCCAAGCGCACCGGCCTGGCGCCACCGGCGACGATGCGATCGAGCGCGCGAGCCAACAACACGCTCAGGTAGACGATTCCCGGAATGCCATAGTTCACCCACGCCCCAGTGCTAGCTCGGCAAAGCAAGATCGCGAGGCCGAGCTCGGCGGCGACCAGGCCGATCAACACGGCATCCAACCGCCCCTCGACCAGGAATCGGCGCTCCAGGATCGCGCAAGACGGAATGACCAGAAAAAGGATCGCGAGGACGGCGAGCACTTGAAAGACGATCTGCGAGAGCGTGGCGACGAAGAACTGCGAGATCGAAACCGCGACGACGGCCGCCATCAGCAAGCCCGCCGCGGCCGAAAAGCACCGGCGTCCCCAGCCCGGCTTGCCGTGGACACACGCCAGGCCCAGGCCGACCAAGAGCGCGACCGAGCCCAGGCTCCGACCCAAAAACGCGACGTAAACAATGCCCGCGCTGTGCCAGCTCGTCGGATGAACCGCCCCCACGCTGGCGGCGGCTCGAAAAATCGCCGCCGACATCCGGCCGCCGGAGACCACTTCCTCCGTTCCGTAGACCAGAAGCACGATCGCCGCCGCGAGCGCGAGCCCGCGCTCGACCGCCTTGCCGCGGACCGGCCCACGCCACGACCGGACCAGCAACAGCGGGATGCACACCGCCGCCGAGGCCACGAAATGCTGCTTCACGCAGACCGCCAGGGCGAACAACACCAGCGCCGCCGCGATTGGGCCGCCGCGGGGCCGGTTTCCTCTGACCGCCAAAAGCACCAGCAGCACCGCCGTGGTCTGGAACCAGACGCCCAGCATATCCGGGCGAACGGCCGCGGGCATGCTTCCCAGCACCGGCGCGGCCGCGACCAGGCAAACCCCCCACCCGCCGGCCCAGCGCGAGCCGCCGTCGAGCCGCGCAAGATGATAAACGGCGACCAGCGTTCCCAGGAAACCCAGGCACGAGATCGCCCGCCCCGCCGCCAGCGCAGCCACGATCGAACCCAACCCCACACGCGACAGGCCCCAACCCGCGAGCCCCGTCGCTCGATAGTAGAGCGGGGCGTGGATCAGAACATACGGGTTCGTTCCGCCAAAGGGGCCGTAAAGCTCGGCCGGGCTGGTGGTGAACTGGCGGGCCGCCGCGAGCACCAAGGGCGACTCGAGAACCTCGGCGTCCTCGGGGCTCGTGCCCAGGATCAGCAATCGCCCGACCGCGACCGCCGCGGCCGCGGCCAGGCACAGGCTGATCCAACCCCGCGGCCATCGTGCGCTTCGATCGAGAGGCTCTGAGCTCACGGGGCAGCGTCCTGGAGGGGGCGGATCGGCCATGATCGGGAGAAGGCCAGCGCCTTCGACTCCCTCAATCATGGCCGATCGCGGCCGCCAAGCAAATCCCCGCGCGGCCGGCTCGATACAGGTCAGCGCTCACCACTTCGCCGCCTCTCCTGGAAACAAACCTCAACCGAGCGGATGATCCAGACCCGAGCGGATGATCCAGACGCTCGAGAGCCCCGACGGCCGGTTCGGGGCCGACCCCTTGGCCGCGCGCGACGCAATCATCCTGACCGCGATGGCCCACGCCCTGAACGACGTCTCGAGGCGCCAGGGCGGCGATTCGCTCT
>DAIDHE010000203.1 GCA_027459775.1 Planctomycetales bacterium
GCCAATCGCCGAGGAACAGGAAGACCACGAGGGCCACGAGCACGAAGGCCTCGAAGAGGGTGTGGAGCACCTTCTCGATGGAGGCTTCCAGGAAGGCGGAGACGTCGTAGCTGACCTCATAGTCCATGCCGGGCGGGAACAGATCCTTCTTGAACTCCTTGAGCTTTTCCTTGACCTCTTCGATGATGGTGGCGGCGTTGGTTCCGGGGAGTTGCTTGAGCACGATGGCGGCCGAGGGATTGCCGTCGATGTCCGAGTAAAGGTCGTAGAACGAGGAGCCCAGCTCGACCTTGGCGATGTCCTTGATCCGCAGGAGCTCGCCGTCGGGATTCGCCTTGAGAATGATGCTCTCGTACTGCTCTGGCTTGTTGTAGCGCCCGACCCAGGTGAGGACGTACTCGAGGGTTTGCGAGGTCTTGCCCGTCGCCTGGCCGAGTCGCCCGGGCGAGCCGATCATGCTCTGTTCCGCCACCTGCTTCATGACGTCCTCGGCGGAGACGTTGTAGGCGCGCATGCGATCGATGTTGAGCATGATCCGCATGGCGTACGCGCGGTTGCCGAGAATATTGGCGCTGCCGACGCCCCGGGTGCGTTTGATCTCGGGCTGGATGTTGACCATGACGTAGTTGTAGAGGAAGTTCTGGTCGATGGCTTTATCCGTGCTGAAGATGTTCACATACATCAGCATGCTCGTCATGTTCTGCATGACGATGATCCCTTCGCGCTCGACGATGGCGGGGAGTCGGTTCTTCACCATCTGGATCCGGTTGTTCACGTTCAGGACGGCAACGTTGGGGTCGGTGCCCGGCTCGAAGATGATCTGGATCGTGCCCTCGCCGGCGCTGGTGGCTGCGGAGGCCATGTAGCGCATGTCCTGGACGCCGTTGATGGCCTGTTCCAGGATGATCAGGACCGAGTCGACCAGGACCTCGGCGCTGGCGCCGGGGTAGGAAACCGAAACGACCACGCTTGGCGGCGCGACGGAGGGGAACTGGGAGATTGGCAGGGTGTTGATCGCCAGCCCGCCCAGGAACAAGATCAGGATCGAGATGACGATCGCCAAGGCGGGGCGGTGGAGGATTTTCGCGAACATGGTGTTGAGCCGTCCTGCTTGGTTTCCGTACCACGAAGTGGTTGGGTCGCCCTTTCAGCCTATTGAACTCGCTCGACGAAGGCGGACGCGAGGCAGGTCCATACCGTCATGAGTGGTCGGGGTCGGGCGCCGTGAGGTTCTCTTGGGAGGAATCCGGGCCGCCCCCGCCGTCACGCGTGTTGGGCGTTGTTCAAAACGCTGAATCGTGGAACGTGGTTGCTATTCCGCGCTGAAGCGTGGAACGTGGTTGCTATTCCGCGTGGTTTTTCTGGTTCGCCAGCACCTTTTCCGGGGGGACGAACTCGTATTCCAGCTTTTCGCCGTCGCGGATCTGTCGGGTTCCTTCAAGCACGATCTTGTCGTTCACGCCCAGCTTGCCGCCGATGACGAAGATGTCCTCCAAGACGTGCTCGATGACGATCTCGCGCTGATGCGCCACGTCATCCTTGTCGACGACGTAAACGTATCGTTTGGCGAGGTTCTCGAAAGTGGCCCGTTGAGGGATGACGATGGCGCCTTTCAACAATCGGTTGATGAGCACGGTGCCGGTCTGGCCGTGACGGAGCAGGCCCTTGGGGTTGGGGAAATCCGCGCGGAAGGCGATGTTCCCATTCTCGTTGTTGAATTTGGCCTCGATCGCGCCGATCTTGCCGGTCTCGTGGAACTTTTCGCCGTTTGCCAGCACGAGTTCGATGTCCGGACTATCCATGTTCCGGCCGACTTCGGCCATGTATTGGAGGTAGCGTTTCTCGGGTACGTTGAAATACACCCACATCACGCTGTTATCGGAGAGGGTCGTGAGGATCTCTCCCTCCTTGACCAGGCTGCCCTGTTGCTTGAGCAGGCGGTCGACGATGCCGTCGAAGGGCGCCTTGATCGTGGCGAAGTCCAATTCGGCCTGTGCTAGCGCCGCCTTGGCCCTGGCCTTGGCCAGTTTGGCCTGGAACAGCAAGAGCTCGTTTTGGGAGACGATTTTTTTCTGGTCGTCGAACAGCTTCTTGGTGTTATTGAATTCCAGTTTCGCGAGCTCGGCCTCGGCGTTCTCGGCGTCCGCCCTGGCCTTGTAGAGAACGGGCTTGATCCGGAACAGCACGTCGCCTGTCTTGACCGCCTGACCCTCCCTGATCGGGATCTCCTCGAGATACCCGTTCTCCAATGCGCAGACATCGATATGTCGCTTTGAGTGGATCTGGCAGACGAAGTCCTCGGTGGTGACGACGTCTCGCGCCTCGGGGCTGGTGACCAGGATCTTGTGGCTTTCCTGGTGGATCTCTTCGCCCTCTTGCTTGTGGAAATACGACTCGTACTCGCTGACGACGTAGTCCTTGACCTGTTTGGCGCGGACGCCGACATCCTCGAGATAGGTGCGGGTTTTCGGCGAGTTGAGCCGCTGGATGATCTCCGTTCGCATGGTGTTCGAGGCGAGTACGCCGCCGCTGATCAAGACCCCGACGAACATCAGCGTCGTGACGGGACGCCGCAGAACAAAGACAATCGGGTTCATCGAGCGAACTCCCAAATGATTCGTGACGGGTGACACATGCATCTTCCAAGTTCTGGATCGGACCGAACGGGCACATGCGCGATCACGTCGCGCGGGCGTCATCCAGGTCATTTAACAAGGGGGTTCGCGGGGAGAGAACCGTGGCAGGCTAGCCCGGCCCGCCCCCAGGGAAGGCCAATCCTGGGCTGGCCCGAGGAGCGAGAGCTTTGTTCAGCAACGGAGCGGGTGCGATCCTGGCGTCGGAACGGAGAGGAAGACGATCCGCGCCGGGGTGGTTGGGGAGAGAGTGAGAGAGGGGGGCGTAAACAGCCACATGCTTGGCAGCCCGCACAGTTCAAGTTCGTCTTCGGGAAACTCGGGATCCTCGTTCTCGATGGAGGCCATGATTGGCCCCGGAGATGGTATTGCCGCGGTGATCGCGACGTCGGCCTTGGACACGAAAATGAGGCTGGCCTGAGTGCAGCTCGCGAGCGATGCGGACAGCCACGCGAGTGCCGCGAATGTGAAGACCCGAAGCGAAGCATCCTCCCAGGATACGCCCAACCTCTCGATCACGCCCATTCCTCCTCGGAAGAGACGATGGTCCAAATCTGAGCGGCTTGAATCGCGCCATCCCCAGTCAACATGAGAACCGCCAATCCGTCGCAAATCGCACGCGCAGTCTGAATAATACTACGAACCACAATCCATATCATTTGTATCGCCGGTTCGCGTGGGAGTCAAGGTTGGATCGCCAGCTCGAGTGGGGGTCAGGCCGTGGTATATGAATCACTTCCGTACGGGACAAACCGTGAAGGGACGTTTCCGAGAAAGAATCGCATTGGATCGGCTCAGCTTCCGTTGCGGTGGAAGACGCTGGGCTCGGCGACATCGGCCGTCGAGAACAGGCGGTTGTGCAGCATTTGCTCGAAGATTTCCAGGTCGCCCAGGAAGGTGCTGGATGATTGGGCGTCGCCGTTCGAGCTGGCGGGGTCGGGGTACGACTGAAGCAGGGCGATGCGCATCGGCAAGGGAGGGTGCGCGGGGTCGACGGCTCGATCTCGTGAGGCAAGCAACGCGAGCCGCATCGAGGAATGGAGCTCGGGAGGTAGGCGATACCAGAAGCCGCGGAAGAATGCGTAGAGATTCTGGCCTGCACCCGAGCGGGGATCATAGGCGTCGAGCACTTCCTTGAAGAGAGGCTGGATCAGGGCGACCTTGACCAGGGCCTGGGCCGCGGTCGCGCCTCCTGCGATGATGGCCGAGCTGCGATCGGCGCGGGCTTCTTGCCCGCGTGCGACGGGCTCGATGAGCCGGAGCGCCTCGGCGATCAGGAATCGGGCCCAGAAGCCCAGGGGACCGCGGGCGCGGGGTGCGCGCGCGACGGCGTGTTCGAGCGACTCGACGAACCGTGCCGATCGGGCCGCGCGGGTGGCGTCGCCGCGGGCCAGGTGGGCGAGCTCGTGCGCGACCACGGCTCGAAGCTCGCGCTGGGTCAAGACGCGGAAGAGAGGCAAGCCGATGATGAGCGCCCGCGAGCGCCTCCACGCGACCACGCCGCAACACGGCAGATAGGTCAGGCGCACCTGGCTGGGTGGTTTGACGCCGAGCCTGCGCCCGACCGATTCGATGGTTTCGAAGAGCAATGGGGCGTCGACGCGTGCGAGCACGGGCCCCAGGTCGCTGTCGGGGTCGAGGGAATCGACGCTGAGCCAGACGCCCCCCAGGGTCGCGACCACGTCGGACCAGGAAGAGACGTGGTTCGAGAGCCAGCCGCGTAAGACCGGTACGAAGCCGCCGAACGCCAGCACGACGATCGTGCCGCCAAAGGTTCCAGCCCAGTAGAGAACCTCGATCAGCCGCAGCACCCAGCCGCGCCAGACCAGGCCCAGATGCCCGACGGGAGATTCGAGGCCGATTTCGCGGGTGCAGCCGGTGGCCGCTTGATGAGCGACGGGTCCGCCACAGCGACGGCAAAAGGGGGCGATGGCGTCCATGTCGTCGGCCGCCCGGTTGACGCCCAGAGTCTGAGCGCATCCGAAACAGAGCGAGTCGCGGGATGACAATGTGCCCGCCCGGTCCATCACGTCTCTCCGCCAGGTTGTTTCAGACGCCCATCAGGGTCACGATTCGCGTTCCGCGCCAACCAGCCCGATTATCCCCGATTCCGTTCGGAGAGCAACCCCCGGGCGAGGAGAAAGCCCGGGGGTTCGCGGCCGCCCGGGTGGATCAATCCTTCTTGAGTGTGTCGGCGGCTTTGCCCTTGAGATCCTTGAGCTCGGCGGCGGCCTTGTTTTCGAGGTTCTTGAGGCCGCTCGCGGCCTTGGATTCCAGGCTCTTCAGCTCGCTGCCGGCCTTTTCCTTGACGTCCTTGAGCTTTTCGCCGGCCTTGTCGACGGCCTGACCCACGCTCTTACCGGCCTCCTTGACCTTTTCGCCGGCCTTGTCGAGGACTTCCTTGGTCTTTTCACCCCCCTTTTCGAGCACCGCCCCCGTCTTGTCGGCCGCGTGCTCGAGCTTGGTCCCTTCGCCGGCTTCCTTGATCTTCGCGCCGGCCGCCTTGCCGCCAGACTCGGCCGCCGCCCCGACCTTGCCCAGCCCCTTCGCCGTCGCCTCGGCCCCGGTCTCCACCTGCTCGCTGTTGCAACCCCAGGCGAAAAGCGCCAACGAGGAAGCCGCGACCGCCGTCAGACTTCGATGCTTGAACATACTGTGGTCTCCTTGAATGCGTGTCTCGATGCGATCGCTTGATTTGCTGATTCGCTCGACCCATCGCCGCCTACATCATACGCACGACAAACGCCCGGTCGCTGGAAGATTTGTTTGGATCTGCACAATTCCCTGAGCGCCCAGCGGATCGAACGATCACCCAGGCAAACAAAAGCCGACCGCGATGGCCTTCACCCAAGCTACCAAAACCCCGATCTGTCTGACCAGGGATGTCGCGCCCGGGGGCGATCAGGGCCTCTGGTCGGGTCATTCGCTTGGCGCGGCCAAATCTTGTGATGTGATCCCGCACGAGTGATTCGAGCGCGTGCATGCGCGGGGCCGGTGTGGCGGCTCGCGGGCCGTCCCCTGCCCTTTGAGTTCTCAGGACAGGAGCTCGTGAATCGGCTTGCCCTGGGAGAGCTTGATCGGGCGGCCGGTGGCGGGGGCGACGTTTTCCTTGGCGGGGTCGAGGCCGAGGGCGGTCAAGACGGTGGCGTGGACGTCCTCGATGGGGGTCGGTCGGGTGGGGTTCTTGACTCCCTCGGGGTCGGTCTCGCCCAGCGCGAGTCCGCCGCGGATTCCGCCCCCCGCGAGCGCCAGACTGAAGCCGGTCGGCCAGTGGTCGCGGCCGCCGGCCAGATTGATCTTGGGCGTGCGGCCGAACTCGCCGCAACATATCACGATCGTTTGATCGAGTTGCTTGCGTTCCTTGAGGTCGCGCAAAAGCGCGGACAGGCCAGGGTCGAGCTCCTTGAGGCGGGTCTTGTGGACCTCGTGGTTGTTGACGTGGGAATCCCAGCCGGTGAGCACGACCTCGACGCAGCGGACGCCGACCTCGACCAGCCGCCGGGCGGCCAAGCAGCCGCGGCCGAACGCCGTGTCGCCGTACGAGTCGAGGACGGCGCGGGGCTCGCGCGTGACGTCGAACGCCTTGAGCTGCTCCGACGACATCATGACCCGGGCTCGGGCCAAGGTTTCCTGGTGCAGGGTCGCGCGGACGCGGTTGGAGCGGCCCCTCGCGAACGCGCGTTCGACGATCTCGAGGTCGCTGGCGCGGGCGAGCGCCCGGGCGCTCGCGACGGAGGTCGAGACGTCGGGGAGCTCGCCCTTGGGGTCGTCGATCTGGAAGGCGTCGTACTCGCCCCCCAGGAATCCGCCACGGCTGGGCCAGCGCGCGGTCAGGATCGAGATGTGCCGGGGGATGTCGGCGCCGCCGCCCGGCAATTCGTGGCAGCAGATCGCGCCGATGGAGGGGTGCTCGACGGTGGGGTCGGGGCGATAGCCGGTTTTCATCAGGTAGGTTCCGCGTTCGTGGTCGCCTTCCTTGCTCACCATCGAGCGGATGAGCGAGACCGAGTCCATCTGATCGGCGAGCTGGGCGAACCCCGCCGCGAGCTGGACGCCCTTGATCTTGGTGGCGATGCCCTTGGTGCTTCCGCCGATCTTGGTGCCGGGGTGGGGGTCGAAGGTCTCGAGCTGGCTGGGGCCGCCGTCGAGCCAGATCAGGATCACGGACCGGGCCTGGCCGGGCGCGCGTTCGGCCTGGCGGGCGAGCGCGGTCGCCAGCGGGGTGAGCCAGCAGACGCCGGCGGCGGCCAGGAAGGAGCGGCGATCGAGGACTGGCGGTCGGTGGTTGGACAGAAGCATGGCGGCCTCAGTGGTTCCAGGAGAATTCGCTGGAGTTGATCAGCGTCCAGAACAGGTCGGTGAGCCGCTGGCGGCGTTCGCCGCCGGACGAGCCCGCGAGCTTGGCGGCGAAATGGCTCGATTCGTCGCTGCTGGGCCTGCGCGTGATGACGGCAAGATAGGCGGTCTCGACGGCCTCGCGGTCGGCGGGCGCGAGCAGGGCGATCCGGCTCGAAGAGACGAAGAATCCGGGGTCGATCCGCTCGCGCGCCACCTTGCCGTTCATGAGCAAGAGCCGCTGGGGGATGGTGCCTGAGCGGGCGTCGAACTCGTCTTCGCCGACGTCGCCGTAGCGGCGGACGAAGTCGTTGACCCCGGTCGAGCGAACCAGGCGAAACAGCCAGTGCGCCTGCGAATCGAGGGCTTCGGTCGACGCCTGTTGAAACAGGCTGGCGGCGACCTGTTCGGGGCGCAGGCGCGTCATGGGAAAGGACGCCCAGGCTTCCTCGCGGGCCTCGGACGTCGTGTCGTCCCCCTCGCTGTCGAGCTGAAACGTCTGGGTCGAGGCCACGACGCGGATCAGCCGGTGCAGGTCGTGGCCGTGGGCCGCGAAGTCGTCGGCCAGGATGTCGAGCGCGGGGTGGTCCGCATCGGCGGCGCGCAGATCGTCGATGGGCGCGACCAGCGGTCGGCCGGTCACGAGCGCCCAGACCCGATTGACGGCGGCCCGGCTGAAGTCGCGATTGCCGGGATCGACGACCCACGCCGCCAGGCGGGCGCGCGGCGAGCCCTCGCTTGGCAGCAGCTCTTCTCGGAACGGAACCTTGGGCTTGATGTCGACCGCCGCGAGGGTTTTGCGATCGAGTGGGTGGTAGAGATTGTCTTGGTCGCTGGTGCCGTGGAAGTTTGACCGGGTCGCGCCGAAGAACGCCGCCAGGCCGCGAAAGTCGTTTTGTTTCCAGCTCTGAAAGGGGTGGTCGTGGCACTGGGCGCAATCGAGCCGCACGCCCAGGAAGGCGCGGGCCGTCCGTGCGCCCAGGCGTTCGGGATTCGGCAGCTCGGTCGCTTCGTCGTAGGTGACGGTGATGAAATTGGTGGCGGGATGATCGGTCCAGAGGCCGTCGTCGGCGATGAGGTCGTGAACGATCGCGCCGTAGGGCCGGTTGGCGTGGATCGCGTCCGACAGCCAGGCGACGAATCGGCGGCGGCGAAAGCGGAGAAACGGCCCGTCCTCGGTTCCCACATAGGCCCGGGCGAAGCGCTCGGCCAGATAGTCGGCCGAGCGCCTGTCGGCCAGGAGCTGGTCGAGTCGTTGCCGGAGCCGGGTGTCCGGCGGCTGCTTATCGAACCGGCGGATCTCCTCGAGCGAGGGAATCGAGCCCTTAAGGGCCAGGTCGAGCCGCCGAAAGATCGCCATATCGGGCGCGCGGGCGGCTGGAGTAAAGCCGTTGGCTTCCCAGGTCTCGCGAAACGCGGCGTCGACCGCGCCCACGACGGTCTCGATGTCGGTCTGGGGCGGGCGTTTGTCGTCAGGCCGCGGGGGCTTGCGCATGACCGGCCCCAGGGCGCTCGCCGAGAGCGTGACCGCGCCCGCCAGAACCACTCCCAGAAACACGATGTCGCGCCGTCCAACAGCCATGTGCGCCTCCCAGCGGTTCGTTTCGACCCGGCCATGACTATACCGCCCCGCGCGCGGCCAGGTTTCAACCACTCTTATCGTTGAATCTCCAGGAGCGGGCTGATGATCTCCAGATTGGCCGCCCCCGCCTCGGTCACCCGCGTGTGGAGGACCGATATCTGAAGGGGCGCGGTCGGGAATCGCAGAGTTTCCAGGCCCGCGTCGCCGACCGCCGTGCCGTCGAGCTGCAATTCGGTGAGCATCATGCACCCCGCGAGCCGACCCAGGCCGCGATCGGTCACCCGGGTGCGCCTGAGTCGCAGCGTCTTGAGGCCGGGTCGTTTCGCCAGAATCTCGAGCCCCGCGTCGCCGATTTGGGTTCGATCCAGGCAAAGATCCTCGAGCTCCGCGAGGCTCGCCAGCTCCTTCAGTCCCTGATCGGTCACGAGCGTGCCGGTCAGGTCGAGCTCGATCAGGCGCCTGAGCTCGACCAGTTCGTGCAGACCCCGGTCGCCGGCCTGGGTGTTCGCCAGCAACAGCGTGGTGAGCGAGACGGCCTGGCCGACGTGTTCGAGGGCGCGGTCGCCGACCCCGGTGCTGGAAAGGTCGATCGTCGCCAGGTTCCAGAGATCCTTGAGCCGATCGAGCCCGTCCTCGTCCAGTTTCGAGCCCTTGAGAACGAGGACGGTCAGGTTCTGGAGACGACCGATCGCCTGGAGGTCCGGTTTCGCGAGCGTTGAGTGCTTGATCTCGAGCGCGATGAGCGAGGGGAGCTGGGCGAGAGGCACGATGCCGGCGGCCGTGACGCGAGCGCCAAGGATTTCGATCGAGGCGACGTGAGGAAGGTTGTCGGCGATTTCTTGGAGCTCGCGATCGCCGGCGCGCTGGTTCAACGAGACGCCGATGACGTTCGTGAAGAAGTCGACGCCCAGGGCGTCGACCAGCCAAGCTGGCCATGCGAGGGTCAGGGGAAGTGGATTGTCGACGCTGTCGCCCTCGTAAAAGACCACCCCTCCCGCGGCCCGGATGAGCTCGACGGCGTGCCGCTGGCGGTGCACCCTGTTGGCCCACCACGCCAGCGGAAGCGCCGCGAGCACGATCACGGCCAGCAAGCCGCGGGTCGAGAACCTCGGCCGCCGCCGCCACCACGATCGGGGATGGTCTTCAGGCGTGGTCATGGGGGCGTGGAACCTCCAGCGACGATTGTAATTGTCCCGCGGTCTCGCGCCCACCGGGCGGAAAAAAACAGCGAACCAAAAAGCCCAGCACGCGCTCTATCCCATGGCGGGACAAGGGGCTGGCGAGGCGGCGCGTTTCACCTCCAGAAAACGAGCCCCGTCGCGACTTGCCATTTGATCTAGGATGGAATAACCAGAATCGCGATGATGGTCTTGCGCGTGGCGTGTGTTCATGTGGCCAGTGGTTGGTGGCGAAACGAATTGGCGGCGCCCGTTCCCTGAACGGGGCGTCGAGGAGTGTTCCGGTGGGTGTCGAGGATCGGGGTGGGTCGGGCTCGTCCAGGGGATTGGGTCTTGATGCGTATGTTTATGTGGTGCTGATGGTCGCTCTGGGGTCGACGACCGCCGCGGCGGCCAAGATCGCGACCCGCGAATGGCCGCTGGCGCTGTTGCCGTTTGTGCGGTACGGGATTTCGGGGCTTTGTCTGCTGCCGTTTGTCCGCGACCGGGGTGCGTTTGGGCGGATGTTTCGCCAGGATTGGCCCCTGGTGCTCCTGGGGGCGGCGCTTTGCGTGCCGGTCAACCAGGCGTTTTTCCTGAGTGCGTCGCGGCTTGGGCCGACGTCGCACGTGGGGATCTTTTACGCGACCGCACCGCTCATCGTATTGGTGGTCGCCTGGCTCACGCGGATGGAACGGCCCGACCTGGGGCGGCTCTGGGGCGTGCTGGCGAGCGTGGGCGGGATCGCGGTGATCGGGCTGGGCAATCTGTGGGCAGCGGGCGGCACGCCGGCGGCCGAGGTTCGCTCGGTGGTCACGGCCGACTTGCTTCTGATCGGGGCCGTCGTCTCGTGGGGCGTTTATCTGGCGATCAGCAAGCCCCTGGTCGAGCGCCATGGCGCGATCCCAGCTCTGGCCGCGACCTTCCTGCTGGGCAGCCTCTTGTGCGCTCCCATGGCTGCCTGGACATTCCCCTCGTGGCCGCCGTTTTCCCACTATTCCTCGACGGCCTGGTTCACGCTGGCGTTCCTGGGCGTGTTCATCACGCCGGTGTCGCAGGCCTGTCAAAACCTGGCGATGCGGCTCATGGACGCCAGCCAGGTGGCCAATTTCAGCAATGCCTCGCCGTTGCTCACGGTTGTCTGGGGCATCTGGCTGTTCAGCGAGCCGCTCACGCTTTATCTGGTTCTGGGCGGGCTCTTGACCATGGGCGGGATCGTCTGGACGGGCTGGCCCCGAGGCGTGGACGCGACCGACGACGAAGCCATCGTGCAAGCCATCCCCGAGCCTTCGTTCTGGCGGGGCGGGCAGGTCGACGAGGTTCCGCTGGGCAAGGTGCTCTCGTGAGCAAGCGGGGCTCGGGCGGGCTCGTCGTGTACGTCACCTCGCATGGGTTCGGCCATCTGCACCGGACGGCCGCGGTGCTGAACCAGATACCGCCCGACGTCCCGATCACCGTCAAGTCGCACGCCGACCTGTTTTCGGGCTGGCGCGAGCGACTCAGGCGGCCGGTCGAGCTCGTGCCCTACGTCTCGGACGTCGGCGCGATCAACCCGCCCGGCGACAGCGCGGCCGTCGACGCCGCGGCGACCATCGAGCGAGCCATGATCGCGCATACGGACGCCCTGCGCGGGCTCGACCTCGAGGCCGACTGGCTCCGCGACCACGGAGCGCGGGCCGTTTTGGCCGACGCGCCCGCGGTCCCGCTGGCCGCGGCCCGCCGCGCGGGCGCGCCGGCCTATCTGATGACGAATTTCACATGGGCCGATATCTACGCATCCTATGCCAGGAAGATCGGCCCCCACGCAAAGCGGTTCGTGGCCGAGCTCGCCCAGGTGTATCGTCAGGCCGATTGTTTGCTCCGCGTCGAGCCCGCCTTGCGGATGGCCTGGCTGCCCCGGCAAGAGACCCTGGGGATGGTCGTCAACCGCGGCCGCGACCGGGGCGAGGAATTGAGGAGGACGCTCGGGCTCGAACGCGGTTCCCGGCTGGTTTACGTCTATCTGGGGCGATATGGGCAGACGAACCTGGATTGGTCGCGGCTCGAGCGCCACGCCGCCCAGAAGATCCACTTCGTCTCGTATCACGGCGCGCCTGGCGTCGCGCCGGCCAATTTGCATGTCGTGCCGTCCGAGGGCTGGCCGGGGGGCGACCTGATCGCGTCGGCCGACGCGGTCCTGGCCAAGGCGGGCTACGGGACGGTGACCGAGGCCATGGCGTCGGGCACGCCGATCATTTATCCTCCCCGAAGCGACTTCGCCGAATACCGCGTGCTGGACCGCGCCTTGCGGGCGTGGGGGGGCGGGGCGGCGCTCTCGAGCCGCGATTTTCGGGCGCTCAAGCTTGACCGGGCGCTGGCGAAGGCGCTCGGGACCAAGCCCGGGCCGCCGCCGTTCACGGCCGACGGGGCCCAGCAGGTCGCCCAGCGGGTCTTGGGGGTATGTCGCTAGAATGGGCTCTCAGGATTTGAACCACAGAGACACAGTGACACAGAGAAGAAGGGCCAGAGAGAGATAAGTAAAATTCGAACCACAGAGACACAGTGACACAGAGAAGAAAGACCAGAGAGAGACAAATAATATAAATAAGCAATAAAGATAATTAACACAAATAAATAATAGAGATAATTAAGATAAATAAGTAGAATAATTAAGTAAGCTAAGTAATCGAGCGAGTGAATTCGCGGCCGCGAATCGTTCCGGCGCGCTCGATCCGCTCGTCGAGGGTTATCCGAGCGGCCGTCCAGTTTCCGTACTTCTCTTTTCTTCTTCTTTCTCTCTTCGAACTTGTTCCTCTTTCTTTCGTCTTCTCTGTGTCACTGTGTCTCTGTGGTTCAATCTTGAACGGACCCGTGACACCGTTCCTTGAGGCGATTGCTCATGAAAGTCGTTATTTATCCTGCCGTCGAGCCGGAACGATTGCAGGCGCTCGCCGCCGCCGCGCCGGGCGCTCAGTGGGTGAACGCCGCGACCGTGTCGGAAGCCGAGGCCGCCGTCGTCGGGGCCGATGCGTTCCTGGGCAAGATCACGCGGGCGATCCTGGCCAGGGCCGATCGGCTGGTCTGGGTGCAGTCGTTCACGGCCAGCCTCGAACATTACATGTTCGCGGAATTGATCGATCATCCGTGTGTCTTGACGAACATGCGCGGGCTTTTTGGCGACGTGATCGCCGACCAGGTGATGGGTTACATCCTGTGCTTCGCGCGGAACCTGCACACGTATGTGCGCCAGCAAGTCGAGCGGCGTTACGAGCCGTTGGGCGGTGAATCGGGTCGGGTGGGGGTGCTGCACGGCCCTGCGGCGGTGAGCTCGATGGATCGGGCGACGGTTTATCTGCCGAGTGCGACCCTGGGGATCGTGGGCATGGGGGGGATTGGACTCGAGATCGCGCGGCGGGCGACGGCGTTTGGCATGAGCGTCCGTGGGGTTGATTGGCATCCCGAGCGCGTGTCGCCGCCACCGGGGGTGATCGCCGTCCACGGGGTCGAGCGTCTGCCGGAATTGCTGGCGTGGAGCGATTTCGCGGTGATCGCCGCTCCCGAGACGCCCCAGACGCGAGGGCTGTTTAACGCCGCCACGATTGCCCATCTGCGCCCGTCAAGCTATCTGATCAACATTGGCCGGGGCGCGATCGTGGTTCTGGCCGACCTGGTGAATGCGCTCGCCGAACGCAGGCTCGCGGGGGCGGCCCTCGACGTCTTCGAAATCGAGCCTCTGCCCGCCGATCACCCGCTCTGGGGCTTTCCCAACGTCATCATCACGCCCCATACCGCCGGCTATTCGCCGGTCATCGCCGGCCGGCATCTGGCCGCCCTGGTTGAAAACGTCGGCCGGTTCGCCCGCGGCGAGCCGCTCTTGAACCAGGTCGAGAAAGCCCTCTGGTTCTAGCAGATGGATTGTTTGTGGAAGGAGGAACCACAGAGACACAGAGACACAGAGAAGAAACGATCAGGAGCGAGCGGACGAGGAGAGAGAGAGAGAGAACAGAGATCAAGGAAAGGAAACCAAGAAAGCAGAATAAAGTGCCGCGGGACAGCCGGAATCCTGGGTTGCCCAGGCGGAGTCCAGAGCCCAATCTCGGCCTCGAACGTAGCCGGAACGCTCAATCGCATCCCTGACGCGGCGAAGCCGCATCTCGTCCGTACGGAGCCGCTGGGTCGCAGCCTTACAGGCTGCAATACCAAGAGGAAACGGCATATTTGGGGTCATCACGACCTGGCCATCCCAGGGCTGCGCCCTGGGCTATCCTCTCTCAGTCCTTCGGACTGAAATCGAATCGATGACGCGATGGTTTCGTTTTCACCCCAACGGGGTGAGAGGCTATAGCCCTGGGATCGCTCGACTCGCGCCGTCGTTCACGGAGGCGAGAGCCCGACGCGGCGAAGCCGCGACCAAGAAGTTTCCACCATCAGGACGACGCTCCCGGCCACGGATCCCCCTTTTCCGCAAGCCTGAGGTCGAGGTGCGATTCGCGATACTGAATAAGATGCGCGCACGGCGCGGTGAAGTTGCCAAGGCAGAATCCAATCGTTTCCGATCTTCTCTCTCCTCTCTTCGTTTCTCTTCTCTTCTCTCCTCTTCTCTTCTCTGTGTCTCTGTGTCTCTGTGGTTCATCCTGAACGGACTCGGCGCACTGCATCCTACTCCTCTGGCTGGCCTCCGCCCTTGCCCGCGGTCCGCGGGCGCGCCTAACATGTCGAGACGGCGGGCGGGAATCCCAGTCTCTTACAAGGTACGCACTTATGAACATGCGATTTCTGACTTGCGGGCTATTGGGTCTGGGCTTTCTGGGCGCCGCGCGGGCTGACGAGCCTGCGGCGGTCAAGACCGAGCTCGACGTCGCCTATCGCAAGGTGGGCGAGGCGGAGCTCAAGCTCGACGTGGTCGCGCCGGCGGAGAATGGGAAACCGCGGCCGGCGGTGCTGGTGATTCATGGCGGGGCCTGGCGGCAGGGGAACAAGGCCGACGTCCGGCCGTTCCTTGCTCGGTTCGCGAGGCGGGGTTACGTGGCCGTGTCGCCGCAGTACCGGTTCTGCCCCCACGACAAGTTCCCGGCACAGATCCACGATGTGAAGGCGGCCGTCCGGTGGATCAAGGCGAACGCGGCCAGGTACCAGATCGACCCCGAGCGGGTCGGGGCGGTTGGGTTTTCGGCCGGGGGCCATCTGGCGCTCATGCTGGGGCTGACGGGGCCGTCCGACGGGCTCGAGGGGGATGAGACCGGCGCGACCAATTCGCGGGTCCAGGCGGTGGTGAACTATTTTGGGCCGTCGGATCTCAAGGCGAGCGACATCCCCGACGTCTGCAAGCCCTGGATTCGCGATTTCCTGGGGGGCTCACCCGAGGAAAAGCCCGAGGCGGCCGCCCAATCCTCGCCCCTCACCTTCGTCAGCAAGGACGATGCGCCGATCCTGACGTTCCAGGGGACCAAGGACGTCCTTGTGCCGTTCAATCAGGCTCTCAAACTGGCTGACGCCATGAATGAGAAGGGCGTGGCCGGCCGGGTTGAGCTCATGGTGGGGGCGGGGCATGGCTGGGGCGGCAAGGAGCTCGACCGCACCATGGCCGAGACGCTGGCCTTTTTTGATGAGCATTTGAAGCCGCCAGCGCCCGCACGGTAAGACGCAAACCGGGCCGAGCGCTCTGGGTGAAGAAAACGAGCGAACGCCCAGACGCGTTTTTTGGGGAAAGTGGGCTTCACGACTTGCGCGGGATCGGGTAGGAGAGGCAACCCATCATTTTCCAGCAAGTCCTTGCGCCGACTCTTGGCGTGATGATGGAATCGAGGCGCTTCGGCCTGACAGGATGTCGGGCTGGCGCCAGGCGGATCGAGAGCGAGTCGTCCGAACGACAGGAGGTCGATCGGAATGGATCGTCAGCGTCAGGATACGGAACCATTGGGCGACGGGTCGACGACCACGGGCGGGTCGGTCGTGCGCGGTCGTCGTGCGGATCCACGGGCCACGGCCGGCCGGATTGCGGCCCTGTTCGTTGTCTGGTCGTTTTGCGCGGGATCGTCGTGGGCTCAAGGACCGCAGTTCGACGTGGGCGCGCCGCCGGGCGCGGCCGGGGGCGCGAGCACCGTCGGCCAGCCGCTCGGCGCGGCCAATTTCCCTGAGTTCGACACGCCGACCATCGCCCCGTTCAGCGGCCGGCCCGGTCCGCAAGGAAGCCACGTTCCGGTCTCCGGGCTCTCCACTCCGGGAGCGCCGATGTTTCGGACCCAGGGCGCCCAGCAAACGATCACCCAGAACACGACTCCCGTGCAACTGCCCCAGTACGGCGAGCTGGATCTGCCGGCCGACTTCGTCATGTTCGGACCCGAAAACGGGATGACCATCGACGCGGCCATCGAGCTCTTGGTCCAGCAAAACCTCGACCTGCAGGCGGCTCGACTCGAGATACCCATGGCCCAGGCCGACGTGCTGACGGCGAGCCTGCGCGCCAACCCGATTTTTTACGCGGACACCCAGCTCGTTCCTTACGGGCATTTCTCGTTTCTTCGGCCGGGCGGACCGCCGCAAAGCGACGTCAACTTGAACCTGCCCCTGGACGTCACGTTCAAACGGCTTGCGCGGATCGATTCGGCGCGGACAGCCAAGTACGTCACCGAGGCTCAGCTCCAGGACGCGGTGCGGAATCAGATCGACAATCTCTATGGGGTTTACGAGGACGTGGTCGCCGCGGGGTTGACGGTGCAGTTCAGCGAACTGTATCTGGAAGGGATCCGCAAGGTCTCGCGGCTTACCGAGGATTTATTCAAGGGGGGCCAGGTCCAGCAGTCGGACCTGTTCACGCTCAAGGCGAACGTGATGAAGTCCGAGCTTCAGTTGCAAGAGGCGGTGATCGCGCGGACCAAGGCCAATCGAGCACTTGCGCTCATCTTGAATCTGCCGCTCGATCGCGTCGAGGAGATACGGGTGCGGGATTCGGTCGGTCTCTTGCAAACGGCCCCGTTGCCGCGCGATCAGCTCGTGGCGAAGGGGCTCGAGAAACGGCCCGACCTGCTGGCGTCCCGGATCGCCGTGCGGCGGGCGAACGCCGACCTGAAGCTCGCCAAGGCCAACGCCTACCCCGACGTCTATCTACTGTATCAGCCATATACGTTACAGAACAACACATATCTTGGTGTGCCGAGTGCCTACTCGTGGACGCTGGGCCTGACGGCGACGGTGCCGCTCTTCAATCGCAATCAAGGGAACGTGCTGCGGGCGAAGATCAACATCCCACAGACCGAGATCCAGATGGCGAGCCAGGAGCGCGGGGTGGTGAGCGACGTGCTGATCGCGGAGCAAGAGCTCGACCAGAGCCGGGAGGCCGTGAAGCGGCTGAGGGGCGAGATCGTTCCGACCTCGAAACTGGCGCGCGACGCGGCCTTCAATCGTTTCAAGGGAGGGCAGACGAGCGCCCTCGAGTATCTGGCGGCCCAGCAGGATTACAACGACGTCGTGCGGTCGTATCGCGACGCGATGGTGCGGCATCGCCGCGCGGTTCTGGATCTGAACACGGCGCTTGGCGAGCGAGTCCTGCCGTGAAATTGGGACAGGACGGGTGGTCGGGGCGAGATCGATGCTCAAGGAGCGAGTGCATGCGAGGGGGACGGGTGCGACGGTCGCCGATGAAGCATGGGTGCCGGCCGGGGGTCGAGCCGCTCGAGGCTCGCGAGCTGCTGTCCGCGCTGCACGTCATGGGCCGGGTCGCGCTGCCGCATCGCAACGTTCCCTCGCTGAATCTGGTGGTCGCGGGGGCGCGGCCCGCGCTAGCGATCCCGCACGCCAACCCGGCCGCGGCTCAATCGCCCACACCGTCGTGGGTCAATCAAAAATATATCGATTCGTTGGCGAGCACGTTGTACGCCCCGGTCACGACGACGCGGCCGATCGCGATCGGCGGCCAGGTGTTTCCGCCGGGAACCTACACCACCCCCCAGCCCACGCGCCAGGAGCTGCGCAGGGAGACCTTCTGGGCGACGTACACCGGCCGTTACTCGGTGGGCTCGCCGCGGTTTTCCAACCAGGCGTTCACGATTCATATCTATAGCAACGGCCGGAGCGTGGCCTCGAATTGGTTCTTGCAGGGGCGGGCTCAGCTTCTCTTGTTTCCGCCGGCCGATCCCCTGGCGACCCCCACCACGCTCGACCCCATCGCCGGTCAGGTGTCGGGGATCTCGTCGATCGTTACCGGGAATTATTTGCAGACGTCCGATCAGATCTTGTTCGACGTCAACAATCTTCCTGGCGTGGCGAGTAGCGACCCGGGGATGTTTCAGCATGGGTTGCCGTCGCGGGTGGGGTTCACGCTGGATACGGCGAGTTCTGGGGCGTTTACCACTCCCAACTACACGACGACTCCGGCGGTGCAGACCGACCCCGTCACGGGTCAACCTCTCGCCGTGCCGGGGAGTGCGAACGGGGCGGTGGCGTTCACGCAAGGGGTCGGGCTGATCGAGATTTCCTACAAACCCGACGGCCGGCTGCGCGCCGGCGCGAGCCGGTCGGGGACCGTGGTGGTGCGAATTCAGGGTCTCGTGAACGTGAGCGGAACCTTGAACGCGCTCTACAAGGGAATCAACTGAGGGCAGGCGGCCATGGGTTTCGTCGACGACGGCTGGAGACGAGGCGAATCGCCGCCTGGGCGCGATCGGCGTTCGCGATCACGCGCGCGGCCGGTGGTCGAATCGCTCGAGACGCGCGCTCTCATGTCGGGGGCGGCGGTCGGCAGCCATCATGGCTTTTATGGGTCGCAGCCGCAGGGTCCGTTCCTGAACCCCGCGGTCATCGCGGCCTCGGCGGATTTGCTCTACGGGCCGGGCTCGGCGTCTCCGATGACGCCCACGCCGCGCGAGATCAAGCGTCAGACGTTCACCGCACGGTGGATCGGCCGCTACACGATCGGGCCGCCGCGATTCAACGATCGCGCGAGCACGATCCATTTCTATGGGGTCGATGGGGGCTCGAATGCGTTTCTCAAGGGGAAGTTCCAGATCGCACTCTTCCCGCCGGCCGACCCCAACGCCGCGCCGACGCCTGGCGACCCCTACGCCGGCCAGACGACGGGCGTGGCCGCGCTCTTCCCACAGAACTATCTCCAGACCGGCGGGCTTCTGGTGCTTGATCTCCATGGCGCGCAAGGCAACCCGGCGGCCAACGGCTCGTTGCCCAGGCATCTGACCTGGACGTTTGACACGAACAGCGGCGGTCCGTTCATCGCGCCCGTTGGTTTCAATCAAGGAGCGGGCACGCTCGACATTGTCTATCGGCCGTCAGCGCATACTCGTGCGGGCACGCTGGGGTCTGGTGTGGCGATGGTGACGTTCCAGGGTCTCTTGAATTACAGCCAGATGGCCAGCACGGTCTCCAAGTATTATTCGTGAGGTCGACCCGATGATCGGCATGGAAGGGGGCGATCGATGAGCAAGAGGGATGCGCGCGATCGTCGAACGCGGCGGCTTCGGCCTGGGATTGAAGGGCTTGAGGTTCGCGAGGTGCTGTCGTCGCTGGGGCCCACGCTTCCGGGTCGGCACTATCCGGCCCTCGACGTACAGCAGTTCGTGCCGATTCTGTATCCGCCGGGCACGCCACAGCCGACGGCGGCGGAGGTCGCGCGGGAGTCGTTCACGGCGCGCGCTGTCGGCCGCTATACGGTCGGCCCGGGTCGATTCAGCACGCAGTCGATCTCGATCCACGGCTATGGCAAGCCGGCGACGAGTAATTTCTCGCGCAGGCTTCATTTCCAGTTCTATATCTTCGAGCCTTCGAGTCCTGGCGGGAAGGTGACTGGGGTGGTCAATTTTCTCACGGGGGCGGCGCTCAATACGGGGGCGAGCTTCGTTCTTGATCTGTCGGGTCCGACGGGGACCGAGGTGCACGGCTTGCCCACCCATCTGTACTGGGTCCACGACTCGACGTCGGGGACGATGTTCACGGGGGCGGGCTCGGGGATTCCGGGGTTTGGCAATTTCCCAGGGAATTACGTGAACAGCGATGGGACGCTCACGAGCCCGCTGGCGAATGGGGCCGCGCCAAGCTCGGTCAACAACTGGAATCTGGGGCTGGGGGACGTCCGGTTCCAGTTCATTCCCGATGCGCATCACCCGGCGGGGACGCTGGGCTCGGGGAGGGTGATCATGGTGCTGCACGGGCTCTTGAACGCCTCGGGCGCTCTCAATCCGGCCGACAAGGCGTATAATTAAGGCGTGAACATGCGGCTGCACTGAAGATGACGAGCGAGTCGTGGCGAACGAGGATGGGCATCCGGGATCGTGGGTGGAATCGGCCGCGCCCCGCGCGGCGGTCTTGACGCCGGCCGGGGCGGGGGCGATCGCCGTGGTGCGGGTGTGGGGCGAGCGAGCCCTTGCGGTCGTCGATGCGGTGTTTCTGCCGTCGTCGGGCGCGAGCCTTTCCGCGACCCGGCCGGGCCGGCCGCGGCTGGGCCGGCTTGGCCGTGAGGGGCTGGGCGATCAGGTGGTGGTGGTCGTGGAAGGACCGTGCGCGGTCGAGATTCAGTGCCACGGCGGGAGCGCGGCCCCGCGGGCGGTGATGCGGGCGCTCGCCCAAGCGGGGGTCACGCCCGTCGAGCCCGATCTGGCCGTGATCCAGACCTCCGCGAGCGCGATTCAGGCGCAGGCGAATCTCGATCTGGCGCGGGCGGCCACGCTCAAATGCGCTCGGATCTTGCTCGACCAGAGCGCCGGGGCGCTCGATCGCGAAATCCAGGCGATCATTGAGCTGATCGGCGCTGATCGCGCGGCCGCGCTCGAGCGGCTTGAGGCGCTGGCGGCCCTGGGCGGCCTGGGTACGAGGCTCGTGCGGGGCTTCACGGTCGCGCTCGCGGGCCGGCCGAACGTGGGCAAGAGCCGGCTCTTGAACGCGCTCGTGGGGCGCGAGCGGGCGCTTGTCGATCCCCGGCCGGGAACCACGCGTGACGTGGTGACGGCCGCGGTGGCGCTTGGGGGCTGGCCGGTCGAGCTGATGGATACGGCCGGCGAGCGCGCGGGTGAGGGTGCGATCGAGCGCGCGGGAATCGAGCGCGGTCGCGCCGCCCGAGAGCAGGCCGATCTCGTGATCCTGGTGCTCGACATTTCGACGCAGCTCGCGCCGGCGGATCGCGCGCTGATCGGCGAACCAGGCGAGCGGCTGGTCGTCGCGAACAAGATCGACCTGCCTCCGGCGTGGCCACTGGCCGAGGCCGGAGCCGCGATCGGCGTTTCGGCCGCGAACAGCGAGGGGCTCGGGGAGTTGGCGAGCTTGATCGCCGGCCGGCTCGTTCCCGCGCCCCCCGCGCCCGGCGCGGCCGTGCCATTTAGGTCGATACATGTTGAGACGTTCAAGCGGGCCGGCGAGCTCTTTCGGGCGGGCGACGCGGCGGGCGCCGTCGCGATTCTGGTCGCGCTTGGGCGCGCGGGGTGAGGTTGGCCCGGAACCGTCAGAGCGCGCTCGGTTTGGGGGCGTCGGGGACGCGGCCCAGGTCGGGTCCGGAATCGATCGCGGGGCCGCCTGGGGCGAGGCGGAGGTTGTCTTTCTCGAGCTTCCAGGCGGAAAGCGAGCTGGCCGCGGGGTTCGCGTAGCTGACGTCGGCGAGGTTCGGCGAGTCGTCCTTGGGCCGGAAGGCCGAGAGCCAGCCGGCGCGGTCGTAAACGCGAGGGAACGCGCCGGGGCCGACGACCTCGTCGCGGCGGTAGGTCTTGACGTGGTCGTAGGCGACATTGCGACCCTCCCAGCGGATCTTGTCGTCGAGCTCGTCGATCTGGCCCTGGCCGTCGAGTCTCATGAGAGGGTCGGCGCTCTGGGCGGTGCTCATGATGGAGGCTTCGGCGACGATGGCCGCCGACGAGGTTCGCGGCGCGTCGCGGGTGCTGTCGAGATGAATCAGGCCCCCCTTGACGCGGGCGGTGGATTGGTCAATGCGAAGCTTGACGGCGTCTTTTCCGCCGGCCGCGTTCGCCGCTGAGCCGTAGGCGTGGATCAGGCTTCCCTCGGTGCTCGCGATCGTGTTGTCGAGCTCGAGGTCGAGCCGTCGGCCGCCGGAGACGGCGACGCCGTCGCCGCCCGAGCGCAGAAAGCAGTCGCGGAGCCGGACGACGGCGTCGCGCGGGGTTCCCGCTTCCAGTGGGCGCGGGGACAAGCCGGAGCCGGTCGCCACGAGGGCGGCCGAGCCCGGACGTGACGAGGCGACGGTGACGGTGCAGCCCTCGAGGACGAGCTCCGCGCCGGCGGCGACGCCGAGGGCGGCGACCCGTGCGGACGCGGAGGGTTCCGGCTCGGCCACGATCAGGTCGAGGCCCTTGAGGCGGAGCGAGCCCGATCGGAGGTCGAAGAGCATGATCCAGGCGTCAGGCGGAGTGGGCGAGCCTGATGGGATTCGCAGCCGCAGGCGGGGTCGTTCACCCCCTGCGCCGGCGATGATTTCCCGGCGTCCTTCGCCCTCGAGTACGAGGGGGGCGATGTCGATCCGCGAGCCCGGGGCGATGGTGATGGTCCCGCCGCGCTGACCGGCTTTCTTGAGCTCTTCGGCAAGCCGGGCCGAGTCGTGGATCATGGCCGGGTCGGGCTTGGCGAGGGCGCGGTCGGGCTCGCGGTCGGTTGGGTTGGGCTGGGCGGCCGGTGGGACGGCGGGCGTGGGGTTGCCCGGCGATGCCTCGGCGCCGCCCGGCGATCGACCCTCGGGTTCGGTGGGGGGCATGGTCGGCATTTTGATGGGATCGTCGCCGGGGTCGATCCTGGGTTCGCGGTCGATGCGGGAATTGGCGGGTTCGTCGTCGGGCAGGAAGCCGCGCGCGCCGGGGCGAGAGACGACGTCCGTGGGCTCGAGCGGTCGTGTCGGAACGTCATTCGCGGCGAGCTTGGTCTCGAGGGTGGAGACGGGCGGGCGCGGGATCGCGCCCAGGGGCCCCTGCCGCGCGCCCGCCGTGCTGGTTCCCGCCGCCGCGGCGAGCTGAAAGGCCCGGGAGGGGTTGTCGCGGGATTTCTTGAGGGCCTGGGCCGGGTCGGCCGCGGCCCATGCGCTCGAGGAGAGCTCGCGACCGCCGATTTCTCGAAGGTCGGCGGCGTCGCTCCAGTGGGCGAAATCGACCGGCTGTTTCGAGCCGTCGACTCGCAAGTAATCGCCGATGCCGAAGTAGAGATTGGATCGACCGCGCCAGACGAGCTCGCGAAGGTCGGCCAGGGCGACCAGAACGCCGGGC
>DAIDHE010000216.1 GCA_027459775.1 Planctomycetales bacterium
GGACAACGAGGCGCTCCAACGAGTCCTCGCCAGAGCCGCAGAGTAGGAAAGCGGGGACCAGGCCCAGGATCGTTGAACGGAAGCGGGGCGATCCGGCCATCACCGCTTGACCGGCTTTTCTCCGACCCGCCGCTTCACCGAAGTCGGCCCAGGCACTCTCGAGCAAGAGCCGGCCACGTCAGGCCGGTCAAGGACGGAGATCGAGCGACGACCTACGGCGAGCTTCTCGATCTTCCGTTCCACGGTCTTGCCCCTCGGAGGGTGCTTGGCAACTCACGCAACTCGGGCCACGACGAGTCGCCTGGTCATGATATTGATCGTAGCCATATAGAGCATAGTATCATATGTAATAATTGTGATATCGCTGTGCTTGCTCATCCGCCGAAGCCTTCTCACTCGCGCTTTGCCTCGACGCGGACCCGCCGCCGGAGCGTCGTCAATCAGTTTCAGCATCCCGTCGCGCGTCGACAAGGAAAGGTCATCGTAAACCGTCCTTGGGGGAGGAGAATCATGCGGCAAGAGCCGCCATGCGCAGCCTGCCCTCACAAGGTGCACAAGGTGGTCCGTGACGGCCTTTCGGCCGCTTGCATCGACGCGGGGCGTGACCCGACGCCTTTAGAATAAGAAAACGACGTCGAAGCCCAGGGTGAGCTGGCTGTTGCGCGTGCCGTTGCTGTAAGGCGTGCCGAATTGGGCCCAGTCGTAACGGAGCTCGGGGCGGAACCAGAGGAAGTCCTTGGGCTTGTAGTTCAGCCCCAGGGTCATTTCCTGGTACGTGTCGGCGTAGCCGGTTCGCGCGCCGGTGGGATCCCAGAAGATTTCGCTCCTCCAGATCCCGGTGACCTTGGGGGTGAACTGATAGAGGAACCAGTTGCCGAAGCTGAACCACTCGGCCGTCCTCGGCGCGCCGTTGGCCCCGCCCGACGCCAGACCGGGAACGTTGAGCTCCCATCCCTGGTCGGACTCGACGACCTGGGTGAGCTTGTCTGTCCATTTATGAGTCACGACGGTGGTGAACAAGGTCCGGTCGTTGGTCGCGTACCCCGGATTGACCCGTCCGGCCAGGCTCGGGATGTTGATGTAGCCGTCGGGATAGATCGGCTGGTTGCCGGGCAGGAACCGGGGGAACTGGTTCGGCCCCCAGACGCAGGTGAAGGCCACGTTGGTCTTGGAGCTCTTGGACGTCCAGGTGAAGCCGCCCATATAGCCCCAGATGTAATTCTGGTTGATCCAGCGGTCCCAGCCGTTGATCGCGCTGTTGTAGAGATTGATCCGGTCGGTGAGGTGCAAGGTCGTGATGACGCCGACATGACGGAATGGTTGGCCATAGTTGAACATATAAGGGACGGAAAGCATCGGCCGGGCGGTCGCGGGAACCTGTTCGTAGCCGCAGAGCGCGTAAAAGAGCCCTCCTTTGACGTCGAGTCCCCCCTTGGTCAGGATCGGCAGATGGACCTCGCCGTAGAGCTGCGAGAGGTCGTAACCGGCGAACGTGTGGGGGCGAAAGGCCCCGTTGAAGAGCCCCTGCATGTAGTTGAATTGCCAGTCGTTGCCGAACAACTGGTCGATTCGGAAGCCAAAATTGACCTTGTCGTTCTGCTCGAGGGTGTTTTCGACGATGAGGTAATACTGGTTGCCCATCCACTGGTTGGCCAGGTTGTTGGGATTGACGCCGAAGTTGAGTCCGTTGCCCCGGCCGTTGGCGTTGCCCGTGTAGCTGTTCTGAATCCAGCCGTAGGTCTTGACCGGGGAATCTTCCATCTGAAGAGCGCGCATGAGGAGCGTCTGGGGGCTCGAGGGCGCTGCCGCTTCGGCCTCGGCCTCGGCTTCGGTCGGTTCGCCCCCTCCGAGCCCCCGCTCACTGGCCGGTACGGTCAGGTCGGGAACCGTCGATGGTGGACGGGCAGCTCCCTCCTGGTCGGGCGGGGCGTCTTGCGGGGTCAGCGTTCGAGCGAGCTCCAGGTCGATCCGCCGCGGCGGCGGGATCACAGGTCGACCTGGTTTCCCGGCCGATGCCTTGGCAGGCGCGGACACGGGCTCTTTCGCGGGCGATGGCCCGTTGGGCCCATCGTCCCCGCCTCGCGCGGCGCCCACCCACAATCCGGCAAGCGCCAGACGGACCACAACGCCCAGAGCCCTTGGCGAGCCATCACCGCTTCGAATCATCGAATCCTCAACATTCATCGCCAGGACCAGTGACCACGATTCTCACGGCCCGAGCCTGCATCTCATGCATGCCCTGGCGAGCTTGTGGCCTGGCGAGCTTGCTCTTTGCCGTTAGCCCTCGTACCCTGGGAGAGTAGCGACTATATCGGCAGCATCGGTTCTTACGTTGAGGGTCTTGTTTAACAAACACAACTCCCAGCCCGCCCAAAGCACCCCTGGGCTCGCCTATCTCCTGATCGCAACCCGTGCATCGTCGGGAAGTTCGATCAACTGGCCGGGGGTGAGACGGCCCGATTCGTCGACGAGCCCGGGATTGAGGTCAAGGATCTCCCCTGCTCTGCGCGAACTGCCCAGAGTGTCGCGCGCGATGGAGCGGAGCGTGTCGTCGGGTCGGACCTTGTAGACGGGCCGGCGGGGTTGGGTGGGACTGGCGGAGACTTGACGCCCGGCCGAGCGGGTGGTGATGGGCTCGTCGTCGCCGACGGCGTCATCGCGTTCCTCGAAGCTGCGATCGCGCGTGGGGATCCGTCCACCACGCGCGGGGGGCAAGACGAGCTCCTCATCGGCCCGCGGCTGGATTCTCCTGGGAGCGGGCTCGCCGGGCCCCGCGATTCGAGCCGCCGCTCGTCGGACGTTTGAGGCGGCGCTGCGCGCTGTCGCAGGTTCAATCTGCGTGGCGTCGAGATCCTCGGGGGCGGGGATCTCGATCACGTCGCCGACCCGTAGCCCGTCGATCCGCGGGCACTTCGCGGCGTTGGCCTTCCAGAGCGCCTTGTAATAGCGCCCTGAGCCGTAATAGAGCCGCGAGATCGTCCAGAAATTCTCCTGGCGCTCGACCACGTGGAGCGTGGCCTCGATCTTTTCGGTGGTGCTGGCGAGGCGCGCCGGCGCGCGACCCCGCGTTGTCGAAGGGGCGCTCTTCTCGGCCGTGGGCTCGACTTCGAAGCTCAAATCGCGCGCCACATGCGACCGGGGATCGCGCGTTCCAGCCACCGCGACCCCGGCGGCTTGCTCGGCCGGCTCAGCCGCGGTTTCCGTCTCCTCGCCGGCCTCGAGCGGAACCTTGCCGAGATTGGGGATTTCTTTCCAGCCTGGCAGGACGGGCTCGCTCTTGCTCTGGCGGCGCTTATCCGTGACGGACGCCGCTCGATCCGCCGCGGCCGCGCCGATTGCCAGGCCCGCCGCGCCCGCCTTGGCCGCCACCCCCACCTCGCCGGCGGGCACGGGAATGGCCGGAGCAGGTTCGGGCTTCGGGACCGGAGGATCGGAATGCGGTTTCTCTGCCGCCACGATCGATTTGACCTCCGGCGCCTTTTCCTTCAGCGGCTCTTTCCGCGGTTCCTCTTTCACCGGGTCGTGGTTGGCCACGCCGGTCTGGGGCGGATCGGGCAACGAAACGATCGGGAGCGGAGGCTCGAGCCCCTTCGTGGCGGGCTCGGTCGGCTCAGGCTTCGGTGGTGGATTGCTCTTCGGAAGGTCCGCCTTTGGCGGATCGCTCTTGGCGACCTCGGCTTTGGGAGCGGGCTTGGGCTCGCCGGAAGGAG
>DAIDHE010000235.1 GCA_027459775.1 Planctomycetales bacterium
GGTCGTCGAGCAGGCCGTCGGCCATGGTCCAGGTGGTCGCGACCCCTTGATGATAGCGCCTGAGACCCGCACCCCAGGTTCCAACCCAGAGATCGCCCCGCTGATCCTTCAGCATCGAGCGCACGATGTCCGAGGGGTTCACCCCATAGGGCGGGTAGGGAATGATTCTGTCGCCCCCGACGCGGCTCACCCCGTGCCCCCAGGTTCCGATCCAGAGCCCGCCATCCCGCCATTGCTCGAGCGCTGTCACGTCGTTGGTCGATAACCCTTGACGCCTGTCGAATTGCTTCTTGACCTTCCCCCCCTCGAGCAAGACCACCCCCTTGCTCCCGACCGCGATCCACACACCCCCACCCTTGGCCGGCAACACCGAAGAAATACCGTGACCGGGCAACCCCTGGGTGTCGCTATAGACCGGCAGCCGCCAGTCGCGATATTGATCAAGACCCGACGCGGTCCCCGCCCAGATCGCCCCCTCGCGATCACGAAACAGGCTGAACGTCGTCTCGCCGCTCAGCTTCCGCACCACGCCCGGCTCGGACCTGGTCGCTCTCTTGAGCACGTACAGCCCGCCGCGTGAGCCAATCCAGAGCGAGCCCCAACGATCCTCGGCGAGCGCGAACACGACGGCGCCGTCGAGACCCTCTCGTTCTCGATAAATGCGAATCCCATCGTCCTGAAACCGGGCGAGCCCGCCGCACCAGATCCCGACCCAGACCGCGCCGTCGCGCCCTTCATACAGCGAGTCGATCGATTCCGGCCCCCAGCCGTCGAGCCGGGGAATCGGCTCAAACCGCTCGCCCCGCTTGCGCAACAGGTCGCCATCCGCGGTCGCCACCCAGACCCAGCCCCGGCGATCGCGCAAGACCTTCTGAATCGGCGACGTCGGTATCCCCTCGGCCAGCCGATAAACCGTGATCGAATCGCCCTGGAATCGGTTGAGACCATCCGCGGTCCCCACCCATAAATCCCCTCGACCATCGATCGAGAGCGCGGTCACGCGATCGTCGGATAGCCCGTCCAGGGTCGTGAAGTGCTTCCAGACGCCGTCGCGCAGCCGCCACAATCCCGTGTGCAAGGTGCCAATCCAGAGGCCGCTGCCCCCGGCCGCCAGGCTCGTGAGGTCGCGCTCTCCGGGATAGGCGGCCGGACAATGCAGGTCGTTCCCCGGCGCTCTGAACTTGTCGCCGTCAAACCGGTATAACCCCTCATGCGCCCCCGCAACCCAGAGAAATCCGTCGCGATCTTGCGCGGTCATGAGCGATGTCGCGAGCGGCAGCCCATCCTCCACCCGCCACGAACGCGCCTTGATCGGAAGCGGCAGCACGCCCCGCGGTTCCTCCGCCAGGCACGGCGATGCGCCAATCACGCCGCCCACAAGGATCGTGACCGAGAACCAGCCGATCCCAGCGACAACGCCGCGCCCAGCGCGAATGCGCCGGCACCCGAACGACCACGGCCCCGCCGAGCTCGATCTTCGCGTGATCATTTGTACTACGTCCATCGGACGGTTGTGCCTGCACGGAGCCACGCTGCTCCTTCCCGATCGGTCGCCGAACGGGAGAAAGCATTATGGTCGAGAATCTAAGAGGTCGTCTAGAAAGCCATGGCAAAAGATGTTATGGCGGCGTCATGGACGCCAGAAACAGGTACGACACGGACGTTTCCGATGCCGAGTGGGCTCAGCTCGTGCGGGTGATTCCCGCACCCAAGCCCGGCGGCA
>DAIDHE010000238.1 GCA_027459775.1 Planctomycetales bacterium
GCCGGCGGCGTGGTGGTGAGCTATTTCGAGTGGGTCCAGAACCTTCAGCACTTCCGCTGGCCGCTCGAGCAGATTCAGCGCGAGGAAGAGCGCAAGCTCGTGGACGCCTTTGGCGAGGTCCACGACCTCGCCCAGCGCAAGTCGGTCACCCTCCGCACGGCGGCCTTCATGAAGGCGATCGCCCGGGTGGGCCGGGCGCATGTGCTGGGCGGGATGTAGGCCGGGGTCGCGATCGCTTACAGGCCGCGTCCGCCCAGGTGCTTGGTCTTGCTGGGGTTGCGCTTGCCGTGGATCTTCCGCCGCCGCCCCTTGGCCACCGGCGAGCTGTCGCAGCGCTTGCGCCACTTGTATCCCTTGGAATGGCGCGTCTTGGTCTTCATGATCGACAAAACTCCAAGGCCCCGCATCCGGGGCCGCTTGTTCGCAATAACGCAAATTCGAGGTGCTATTATCAAGCACACGCCCCACGTCTGCAAGACGAGCTTGAGAGTCGCGGCCGCCGTACATGACGACCAGCCGAGCGGCCCCTGCCCTTGACTCTCGTGATCGAGCGAATCGATGATCAAATCAAGGGGTCTCAATGTCGAGTGAACTCCCCTCGGGCTTGACGTCGAAGACCTTCTGAACAGAGGGCGAAGCGCCCTTCGTGACTCGGCCGGGTATCGCTAGCGTCACACGGTTTTGCCCGTTGAGCATCTTGATTTCCTGAGTGAGGTCGGGGCGAATCTCGGCGGTGCGCGCCGGCGCCGACCGCCGGTTGATGTTGGCGGGGTCGAAGATCACCTGCCCTCTCTTGATGGGCCGGCCCTTTTCCGTCACGCGCCCCGTGACGACGGCCTCGGTGAGCGAGGATTCCGCGTGACGCCCAGCGCCGCGAGGGATGGCCGAGATCCCCCCAAGCAGCCCCTGTGAACTGGCGATGAGCAGAGCGAGACAGTGCAGCCGGATTCTCATCTCGACTCGGCCGGTCCTCGCGGACCCTATGGAGGGCGTCGTGATCGCCGTGAAACGCCAGCCCGATCTGCTTGAGGCTGTTCAAGCACTGCGTCCGTCGCGCGGGTTCCCGGGCCGCCTGCACCGCCGACAACAAGAGCGCGATCAAAACGCCAATGACGGCGATCGCCACCATCGCGATTTTAAGGGAATTCTTGACGGATATGTGAGGAATAACCAACACGACATTGTTCCAGAATGAAACAAGCCAGGAACAATGTGACGTCGGAGTGTTTCCGTTTAACATGTCCATGGCCCTTGGTATGCAGGCCCAAGCTCACCAGGACAAATCCTCATGGCCGCGGACGGACGCACGGACGCTGTCATTGACTCGTCGACGCTCATCAACTTCCTGAAGATTGACCGAGCCGACCGATTGGCCCGTCATCACCAGTTATTGAACCGTCGCTCTTTCGTCCTCAATCTCCCCGATTCAAACCTTCGAAGCCTGAGGCGATTCCGAGCGGCGGCCCAATCCGCCGTCGGGGCTGGCGTCGGGCTCGGGGTCGCCGGGCTCGGGATGTTGGTAGCCGCCCAGGCTCCAGACCAGCTCGCTGTTGTGCTGAAGATCGAGCATCGTCAGGCTCTGGACGGCCCGCAAGACCAGGATCTGATCGCTCCAGAGATCGGTCCGCAAGAGCACCTCGTGCATCCGGGCCTTGACCGCGGCCCACGGGTCAGCGCCCCCCTGCCCCAGCACGACCTTGATCCAGCCCCGGACGATCCGGCGATGGGTACGGAGGTAGCGCGCCACGCGGCGCCTGCCGACGTCGTCGAGGACGGGAAAGCATGGAAGGGTGAACAAGTCGGCGTCTGGGCGCTTCACACGATGCACGGGCCGCCACAGCCTGCGCAGCCGGAGCACCGGGTCGGGAAGGCCCGGAGGAAGCCCGTCGGCGTCGTTCTTGCGTTCGGCCGACCACGCGATCACACGCTCCAGGGCCTCGATCGAAAGCGCCAGCGTGGCGATGTCGTCGTGGTCCAGCACGCACGCCGCCGTGAGCGCGCGAAGCGACTCTCCGCCGCGATTGGCCAGATACGGGATCTCGGCGGCGAGGTATTCGCCCAGGCCCTCAAAGTGGAACCCGAACCGCTTGAGCCAGAGCCGCACCCACTCGAGCCGCTTCTTGTGCAGCCGCCGCGCTTGCTCGGCCACGATCCGGTCGCGGCGGGTCGCCCGGATATAGTCGAGGTCGACCTCCATGAGCGCGGGCGCGGCAAGCGCCGCCGGCGCGGTCGGCAAGGCCAGCCCCACATACTCGACGTCGAACCGCGCCCGCAACCAGAGCGAGCTCATGAAGATCGGCTTGCGCATCCGGTGGATCTTGCGCAGGGCCGCCCAGTAGGTGTCGGCCGGGATCAATTCCTGGCGATCGACCTGGGGATGCAGGATCTCGCGTACGAGCGCCCGCACGCCCTTGAGCGCATGGATCACCAGCCAGCCAGCGCCCCTGGCGAGCACGAACGGCAGGAACAACATCCGCCCCCCCGCCAGATGACGGTGATAAAGGGCGAAGAGATTGATCGTGCGCGCCGAAAGAGGCAAATCATGAAGCGGGAAGCTGCGAAACGCCCTGCGCACGTTTTGCTCGCGGTCGCGGCGGGCGAGCTCGGCGACCTGGGGGCCGAACCGGGCCTCGATCTCGGCCTCGCGGAGCGGGTCGTCGGCCATGAAGTCGACCGCCGTGAACTCGACCGTCTCCAGAAACTGAAGCGCCTCCCGCCTGCGCAGCGCGACCCCCGCCTGCGCATCCGCCGACCCCAGCCCCGCGTGCTCGCTCGCCGGCTCAGGCAGCCACACATCGCCAGGATCGATCTTGAGCCGCCCCGCCAACCACCCGCGATAACGCTCGCGGATCGGCGCTGGCGAGCACGCCAGCCGGTCGATGGGGATCGCATTCCGATTGTAATCGAGGATCAAGATGGCCGTCTCTTGCACGAGCAGCCGGGTGATGTAGTTGAACCACAGATACGGCCCGCCAAGGAGCCCGCCGGCGCGGCTCAGGTCGAGCCGGTCGAGCAGCCGGCTCTCGCCCAGCAAGTGCCCCAGGTGGCTGCGCCTGAGATTCCCCAGCGCGAGATTGCCCAGAAGCTGCACCGTCGCCTTGGTGTCCGAGCGATGGAGCGGCGAGCCCTCGAGATAATCCTGATACAGCAAGCGGACGTTACGCAGAAACGCCAGCTCGCGATTCTCGAACAAAAAATGCGATTGCGTGTGTTGATCTTCATCCTTGGACGGCTCGATCGGATCGGGGACGCGGTCGTCGGAGGCGCGCAAGCGCAGCTCGGGGTCGATCACGCGCTCGGCCAGGAACTGGGCGTCCTGGTCCCTGCGGCGGTTCTTGAGGGTCTTGGTGTGGGTTGCGAACTGGGCCTCGACCACCCGCTCGCAATAGTCGGCCGACTGGTTGGCGATCCGCCGCAGCCAGCTCCCGAGCGCCCAGAGGGCCAGGCAAATCACGCCCAGGATGATCACCGGCCAGCCCATCACGATCTGGATCTTGTCGACCAATCCCCGCAGCGGCCGCAGGAACCCGGCGGCCCGCACGATCAGATAGACCATCAAGAACCCGCCCCCAAGCCACAACAGGCGTTTGGCCGGGGTCCGGGTGGCGCTCACGATCGCGCCCCCCAGGCGGTCGAGAAACACCGGCGGCGAGAGCGTCCCCTGCAAGTCGGCCAGGAAATAGACCAGGTCCAGCACCCGCTGAATCATCTGGCCGGCGTGGTTGGCGGCGAGCGCGACGGCCTCGGCGGGGCTCCGCTCGCGATACGCCAAAAGCTCGCGCGCCCACGGCAGCCTGCGCACGCCGGGGATGTTGAGCATCCGTAGATAGCGGTCGGCGGCGGCGACGAACGCCGGGCCAGCGCTATCGAGCAACCGCTCGGGCGTCATCTGGATCAGCCGCTCGACGACGGCTTCGATGGGGATCTCACGGGTCTCGGCGGTCGCCAGCTCGAGGGCGCTCGACGCGGGCTCGAGCCGGGCGGCCCGCGCCTCGAGGTCGCTCAAGATCCGCCCCGTCACGACCAGCCGGGCGTTGCGATCGAGCCCAGGCGCGAGCGCCAACCGCGCGTGCTCGAGCTCCGACCGGATCGCACGCAGCCGATGACGGTCGCGCGATTCCGGGCGCTGGGCCTGAAGCGGCTCGAAGAGCACGATGTTGCGATTGAGCAAACCCGCCAGCCGGCCCACCACCCGGTCCGAAAGCCGCAACAGCACCAGGCCCACTCGCACCAGCCGCACGATCGGCAACAGCACCCGCAAGAACCGCAGCATCCGCGCCCAGCGGCCCGCGGCCGCCAGCCCGCTCGAAAGCCCCCCCTGCGAGCCCGCCGCGAGTAAGTCGAGCTCGATCTGATGGCTCAGAAAGCCAAACGGCAGCGACGCCGCCAGGTCGACGATCAAGTGGTCGAACAAGAACCCGAGCCGATCGGGCGTGAGAATCAGCTTGAGTGTGAATTCGATCAAGAAAAAGGATGAAAGCGCGAGGTCGATCCCGCCCAGGAGGCGATGCTCGGCGGGCGAGAGGCCGGCCAGGCGGGTCTGGGCGACGACGAGCTCGAGGACGATCATGCCGCAGAGGGCGATGATCATGACCAGGACCAGTGAGTCGAGCCGCCGCGCGGCCGACCGCCCGAGGAGCGCCTCCAGTCGCGCGGCCAGAAGCTTTTCGCGCCAATCCGCGCGAACCCGCCCGCGGAGCCGCCGGGCCGCGCGGGCCGCGCGAACGAGCCGGGCGTGGGCGGGCGGATCCGCGGCGCCCAGGCCGTCCCCGGTCGCTCGCTCGATCCGCTGGCAGGTCTGGGCAATCCGCTCGACGTCGCGCTCGAGCAATTCGAGCCGGGCGACGGCGTGCCGCCGCGGCAGATCCTCGATGAACGCCGCGGTCTCGCCAAGCTCGTCGCGCACGAGCTGCACGATCGCCTCGCAGTGGTCCGCCTGCTCGTGGGGCTCGAGAAGGTCGAGCCGGCCCTCGACGGCGACCGCGAGCTCGGTCCGCCGCGACTCGAGCCCGCCGCGCCAGTCGGTCGCGGATACGGCGGGCGCGCCCGCCCCGACCTTCGAGCGCCCCGCCGCCGCTTCGCGCTCGTCGATCTCGAGGGCGGCCGCCTGAGCCTCGAGCCGCGTCAGGTGCAGCCTGCTCCGCCAGGCATCCTCGATCGACTCGGGCTCGAGCGCGCGCTCGAGCTCGATCTTACGCCCGAGCAACAGCCCGCGCAGTCGATCGCAGCCGGCCTGTAGGTCCGCTTCGCGGGGGTCTGGCCTCCCTTTGTGATCCTTCTCAAGCGTTGACTTGAGCCGGGCGAGCTCGACCTCGAGCGCCAGGGCCGGCGGATGAGGCGGCTCGCGGTCGAGCCGAGCGATCAAGACCGACAGCCAGTCGAGGTCGGCCCTGAGTCCCTCGATCGCAAGCGCGATCGTGAGCGGACCCTCGGCCGCGCTCGTCGAGAGCCCGCGGACGGCCGCCTTCGTTTCGCCCAGCCAGCCGCGCAGCCGCGAGGCGACCAGGCCGCGGCCAGGGCTTCGCGGCTCGAATGCCCCTGGGTCGCCCTCGACCGCTGCCTCGAGATCGATCAGCCGCTCGGCGACGGCCTCGCGCAGCGCCTCGCCCTCCGCGTCCAGCATGCGGCGGTCGAGCCTGCGCCGAAAGCGCAGCCCGTCGTCGACGGCGTCGAGCCGCTCGGCGAACAGCCCGGGGCCGTCGGCCGCGCGGCCGAGGCTCTCGCTCTTTCGCAGCCATTCTCGTGCCTTCTCGATCACGTCGCTCAAGCTCGCTGCTCCCCGGCGGGCGTCGACCAGACCTACGATCGCGGCAACGAGCGCTCGAAAAATCGGAGCCAATTCCCGTGAAACACGTCGTCAACGGCCGCGCTCGAATAGCCCCGGGCGGTCAAGATCGTGTCGAGCTTTTGCAGGTCCGAGATCCGGTCGAGCCCCGTCGGCGTTTGCTCCGTCCCGAACCCGCCGTCGAGGTCGCTGCCGATCGCCGCATGATGCGAGTTCCCCGCAAGCTGGCACACGCGGTCGATGTGATCGGCGGCCGCCGCGATCCCCACGACCTCCCGACTGGTCCGGCCCCGCACCCACCCCGGCGCGAGCATCCAGGCGTCGAACGCCGCCCCGATCACCGCCCCGCGCTCGATCAGAAGCTTGATCTGATCGTCGCTATACTGCCGGCCGTCGTCGACGAGCGCCCGGCAGTTGTTGTGGCTGGCGAGGACCGCTCCACTGAAGGCGTCCAGGGCCTGGAAAAAGCTCGTGTCGGAAAGATGCGTCGCGTCCAGGATCATCCCCAGGCGCTCGAACTCCTTGAGAAGCGCGAGCCCGTCCGCGGTGAGCGGCCCGTCGCCGCCGGTGCCGACCGCGTACCGATTCGCCCCGTAGTGCACCAGATTGACCGAGCGCAGGCCCATGCTCCACCAGGCTTCGACGTGAGCGATGTCGACGATCGGGTCGGCCCCTTCCATCGCCAGGATGTAGCCCAGCGGCTGGCCCGGCGACCATGAGCGCCAGTGCGAATCGAGCTCGGCCGCCGTCGTGATCCGCCGCAAGAGCCCCCTGCGCTCGAGCAGCTCGTAATAGTAAAGCTGGCCGCGCGCGATCGCCGAGGCGGCGTCCTGGTTGACAAAGTCCAGCGAGAGCCGGCTCTGGCCCGAGAGCGTTCGAGCCTGCGGCCGAGCGCGTGAAAGCAGCGTCGCCTGGCAGGCCGCGATCTGGCCCCTCTCCATCTCGGGCAGCGTGGTCGTCGCCCGCCCACGCCCGGGATGATCCGTCATCGCCGCGTCGATCGCGTTCAGGGCGTCGAGGTCGAGCGTCAGGTCGCGGTCCCAGGAAAGAGCGTTCCAGGCGAGGTCAAGGTGTCCGTCGAAGAGTCGTCTCATGGGCGTCCGAGGTTGGTATTCCGGATTGAAGTCGACCGGAACCGAGCAATCGCATTCGCGCGGGGCCGGTCAGTGATTCGTGAGCGGGGGGCGGTTCTTGGCATCCCCGGGGGATTATGTTATCCCGAATCAGCCTTGAACCCAAGCAAACCCAAGACCCAGCGCCCCGGCGAAGGGAATCGTATGACGGAACAGAGTGCGCCTAGCAGGCACGAGACGCCCAACTCGAAGCCGCGATGGCTCGAGCGCCTGGGCCTGGGCCGCCCCGAGCTCCGCGCCTGGGCGCTCTATGACTGGGCCAACTCGGCCCTCGTTTGCACCATCATCACGGCGGTTTTCCCGATCTATTACGAAAAGGTCGCCTGCGCGAACCTGCCGTCCAAAGTGGGGGCGCGCTATTTCGCCAGCTTCACGACCCTGGGGATGGTCTTGATTGCCGTCGTCTCGCCGTTCCTGGGCGCGGTCGCCGACCTTCGCGGCGGCAAGAAAAAAATGCTCGGCGGCTTCATGGCCCTGGGCGCGGTCGCCGTCGCGGGAATGTTCTGGATCCACACCGGCGACCTCGCGCTGGCGTCAGCGCTCTTCATCCTGGCCAACATCGGGGCCAACGGCAGCTTTGTCTTTTACGACGCCCTCTTGCCCCACATCGCAAGGCCCGACGAGGTCGATCGGGTCTCGACAGCCGGATACGCGCTGGGCTATCTGGGCGGGGGTGCGCTCCTCACCCTGAACCTGGCCTGGATCCAGCGCCCCGATCTTTTCGGCCTGCCGTCGGGCGCGAATCTCACCGAGGCCCAGGCGACCCTCCCGTCGCGGCTGGCGTTTCTGTCGGTCGCCCTGTGGTGGGTGCTGTTTTCGATCCCGCTCTTTCGCCGCGTCCCCGAGCCCCGCCTGCCCGGGGGAAAACCAGCCCCCGAGCCGCTGGCCGCCACGTTCGCGCTCGCCTTTCGCCGCCTGATCGAGACCGGCAAGACCCTGCGCCAGTATCGCCAGGCGTTCCTCATGCTGCTCGCGTTCTTGATCTATAACGACGGCATCGGCACGATCATCCGCATGGCCGCGATCTACGCCTCGGAAATCGGCATCGATCAAGGAGTGATCATAGCAGCGATCTTACTCGTCCAGTTCGTCGGCATTCCGTTCGCGTTCTTGTTTGGGATGCTGGCCGGCCGGCTGGGCGCCAAGCGCTCGATCGGGCTCGGCCTCGCGGTCTACACCGGCATCTGCGTGTTCGGCTGGTTCATGACGACCGCGACGCATTTCGTGATCCTGGCGATCCTGGTGGGGGCCGTCCAGGGCGGAACGCAGGCGCTCAGCCGGTCGCTGTTCGCGAGCTTGATTCCGCGGGACAAGTCGGCCGAGTTCTTCGGCTTCTTCGGCGTCGCCGAGAAATTCGCAGGCATCTTCGGGCCCGCCCTGTTCGCGATCATCAGCCTGGCGACCGGCGAGAGCCGGGGCGCGATCCTGTCGGTGATCGGATTCTTCGCCGTGGGCGGGCTGCTCCTGTCGCTGGTCGACGTCCCCCTGGGCGAGCAGCTCGCCCGCGCCGACGAGGCTCAGGTCGAGAGCATCTAGGGCCTGTCCTCCTTCTGAAACAGCCTCTAGGCCCCCGGTTCGAGCTCGATCTCTTCCATCGGCTCGGGTTCGCTTTGAGAGAGAGAGCGCGCCGCCTTGGACCAGTAGGCGATGCTGATCGCCCACGACACGCCCAGGTAATACGCCGGGTAGTAGAGTGACAGATAGGTCAGCCGCAGGGTCTCGGGGTCAAGACTCCGGTCGGTCCCCCGCGGCAGCCGCCAGAACAGGATGAACACGAGAATGGTCCAGGGGATGCTCAGGAACGTGGTCGCCCGGTTCAAAAGCCCGGGCATTGAAGGATAGAGATGGCGGGTCGGCACGAATGTGAGGATGGCCAGCAAGAGCACGATCCCCAGCGACATCCATGGTCCCAGCGGCAGCGCGTAGAGATAAAACGCGACCACGTTCCAGAGCGAGGGAAAGCCCAGGAAATAGCCGTCGGGCGTCTTGGCCTCGACCTGGCAAAAACCGTAAACGCTCGCGAGGGCGGGGAAGATCAACCAGCCCTCCCATCCCTCGGGCAGGATCTGGGCGCGATAGATGAGGAGCAGCGGCAGAAACGTGTAGGTGAGAAAGTCGATGATGTCGTCGAGCCGGCGGCCGTCAAAGCTGGGAACGGCCTCTTTGATGCGAACCCGGCGAGCGAGCGTGCCGTCGGTCGAATCCACGATCGTCGCCGCGGCCATCAGCAGGAACGACCAGCGAAAAGCGTCCGGGCCGCCGTGAATGATCAGCGCGGCGATGAGCGCGGCCGCCACCAGCCCGAGGGCGGTGTAGCCATGCACGCACCAGCCCAGGAACCGCTGGAGCGAGCCCGCCGGCCGACGGGCCTTCTTCCCACGCCGACGTTTCTTGAGTTCGAGCATCCTTACCAGTCTCCTCGACAGAGCCCATCGTCCGCCGCGTGATCGGCGAGCACCCCGGTCCGTCCCCGCTTACGCACTCCATAATAAATCATTCCGACCAGGGTCAGCGAGCCCGTCGCGAGCGGGGCCGCCCAGCGGGCAAGCGCCCCCGAGCCCTCGACGGCCGCGCGCGGCCAGCCGATGTTCACCACGACGAAGCATCCCCAGGCCACCGCCGCCAGGTTAACCACAAGCCCCCAGCGGCCCAGCGAGAAGTAGCGCACGGTCTTCGTTGGCGGGGGCTCGCGGCCCGCGAGCCGCTCGAGTAGCTGGGGCGCCGTCGTCATCAGATAGGCGAGATTGGCCCACACCACGGCGACCGCGCAGACCGTCTCGATCACCCTGGGAAAGTTGATATTGGCCGCGAGGATGGCCGCCGCGAGCACGCCTACGATCAGCACGGGGCGGGCGGGAGCCCTGGTTCCCTCGGCGACCTGGGCCAACCAGGCGGAAAACGGCAGTGCGCCGTCGCGCGCCATCGCGAAGATCAGCCGGGCGGCCGCGCTCTGCACCGCCAGGGCGCACACGCACACGGCCAGCACGGCCGCACTCAAAATGGGAAGGCCCAGGCTCTCGCCCAGCACGCCCCTCACCAGATAGGGTAGTCCGCCCGTGATCCGCCCGAGCGCGGGGTCGCGGGGATCGGCGGCCGCCATCAGACCGCACAGAATGAGCAAGCCTCCCGCCAAACCCGCCGCCATGAGCGCCCGCAGAATCGCCCGAGGCGCGTGCCGGCGGGGCGACCTGGTCTCCTCCGCCAGCGAGCCGGCGGTGTCAAACCCATAAAGCACATACGACGCCGCCAGCGACGCCGTCAAAAGCGCAGGCAGCGCCGACTCCGTCCCGGCCTTCGCCTCGAAGAGCACACCCGGCCCCCGCCTGAGATGGGCCGCCAAAAGGGCGATCAAGATCGAGACCCCCACGAGCTCAAGCGCGACCCCAACATTGTTTACCGCCGCCAGAACCCGCACGCCCGCCAGATTCACGACCGTGGTGAGCGCGATCAGTCCGCAGCCCAGAATCACCGCGTTCCGGCCGTCCGCCGATTGGCCCGCCCCCACGAACTGAAACCAGGGCGCGATCTGGGGGAGCGTGGTCTCGAGCGCGAGCGCGACGGCGGCCAGGCTCACGATTGCGCATCCGAGCGCGATCCAGCCCGTCGCCCAGCCCCAGCCGGGGCCGCTGATCCGGCTCGCCCACTGGTACACGCCCCCCGACAGCGGATACCGCGCGGCCAGCTCGGCAAAGCAAAGGGCGACCGTCGTTTGACCCAACAGCACGACAGGCCAGGTCCAGAAAAACGCCGGCCCGGCCGCGGCCCAGCCGACATGGAACATCTGGAAGACGCCGGTCAAGATCGAAATATAAGAAAACCCCGCCGCGAACGACGAGAACCCGCCCAGCCCGCGGTCGAGCGATGGCCGGTAGCCGAACGACGCCAGATCGACCGCGTCGTCGGTTGGTTTCCCGCGCACGGGCTCGCCCCTTGATCCGCGTGGGCTTTCAGTACGACGCGGTATAGACGCCCCACTTCATGTCGCCGTTCTGGCAAAAGCCCACCTTCATCGCCCAGCGCTCGACCAGGTAATTCAGGTCTTTCTCCGAGAACGCCGTGAGGAATTCGGCCCGGTTGGTCCTGAGCCGGTCGGCCTCGGTCTTGAGGATCTCGATGAACCGGGCGGTGGAGTCGTCGACATGGACGTCGTGGAAGCCAGCACCCTCGAGAAGCGCTCCGTACTGGGCGGGCTCGACGACGTGATAGCCGGTGTTCTTGATGTACTCTTCAAAGGCCGGGCTGGCCGGGGTTTTGCCGCGAGCGTAGTCGGTGATGACCAGCCGCCCGCCGGGCGCCATCAGGCCATGCAGGCAGGCAAAGAGCCGCGGCTTGTCGGGCACGTGCATGAGCGCGTCCCGGCTCCAGATGATGTCGAATTTCTCGGGAAACTCGGCCGTCAGGACATCGCCCAGGATCGAGACCACCTGGTCGCCGAAGCCCTCGCTCTGGGCGCGTTCGACGGCGATGGCGATCATTTCCTCGGCCAGATCGATACCGGTCACCCGCGCCCCATATGTCCGCGCGAGGTGAAAGGCCGCCCCGCCGATCCCGCTGCCGACGTCCAGAACCCGAGCGCCCGGCTTGAGCGCACCGCCCAGCCGCTTGCAGAGGTCGTCGGTCGTGCCCGCGCCTCCGGTGCTGACATAGCCGGGGCCGAAGATCATCTCATAGCGCAGAATGCTGGTCCGGCTGTACTGGCCGTTGTTGTCGAACTTGGCCGGGGCCGCGGCGGCGGCCTGTTGCGTCGTCATGGATTGGCTCTGCTTGCGGTTGCTTCAAAAGGGGATCACTCTCGGTCCTCGGACGATCGCGCCCGACGAGCCCCCCATGCGGTCAATCGTCCCATAGTATGAAGCGTTCCCCGCGAGAAAGCAAACACAGCGACCCCCGCGGGCGAGTGGGTCGACCTGGCGCTGGCCGCGATCGGCGGCGTTCAAGGCATGCGCCTACGAGCCTCGCCAGCTCTCTGAAGGCGATTCCTCGCATTGGTTTCTGGATAGAATCAAGCGCATGGCCCCGCGACCGAGCTGATTGACGTCGACCCGCGTTCGTTGCGCTTGCCGCCCTCCAGCCTCTCGGGGGCTGATCCTGTCGACATGAGATCGCCCGGAGCGAGTTACCCGACAGTTGGGGAACGACTGCCATGATCGATCCTGTGCGTAGCGAGATCCTGCAGGTTCTAGCCGAGCTCAGTGAGGCCGCTCCCGAGGTGCGACTGGGCCAGCTCATGGCCAACCTTTCGTACCTGGCCCGCGGCCTATCCAGCGAGGCGATCTGGAACATGGAAGACGAGGAGCTGCTGGCCGTTGCCCGCGAGCATCTCGAGCCATGGCGCTCCCACAGGGGAGCTACCGCTTAAACCACGCTTGATTTCCCCTTCAGCGACCGGCGCTTCGGGAAACATCCCTTGATCACATTTGCCGCTCGCAGGTCGTCTTCCCCTTGAAGCTGAAGGGAATGTTCCGGCCGGCGAGCGCCTCCAGGGCGGCCTCCGGAATCAGATGCTCCCCGGTCCGCAAGACGCGGCCCGAGAAACGGCCGATCAAGAACGCCAACGCTCGCTTCTCTGTTTCGCGGTCCGAAAACGTGACGGTCACCATCGTCCGAACGCGGCCCGGTGTAGCGGTGGGCCCCGCCATGCGAGGCCCACCTTGCCGACCGTCCTCAATCGAACATCAACCAATATCAGAATGCCACTGGCAGCTTCAGAGCGCGCCTGACGGCCACGAACTGGCCCGAGTGGTTGAGCGAATGCATCGCGACCATGTTCAGGATCGCGCCCACGGTCGGCGCGAACTGGGGCAGCTTGCCGTTCCGGGTGTCGTCGAGATCGGCGTCCGAGACCGAGTCGAGAATGTCCAGGATCACCTTGCGCTGGGCTTTCAGCAGGTCGAGATAGGCGGCCTTGGTCAGGAACCGCGAGTCGTCGCCGGCCTGTTCCTTCATCGAGTGGGCGGCCTCGAATCCCGCGGGGAACTCGGGCGAAGCGCCGGGCTTCAAGAGCTCGGCGAACATCCGTTCGGCCGAAATCATGTGGCCAAGCTGAAGCGCGATCGGGTTCAGGCCCTCGACGGGCCGGATCTTGAGATCGGCGTCCGAGAGACCCTCCAGGTAAGCGTTCAGGATAAAATCCGAGGTGTTGATCGAATTGCGAATGACGTCCTTGGGACCCATCTGTGAAAGGCTCCGAACGGAAAGGTTGAAGAGAAAACCACCCGGCAACGAGCTCGAATACGTCGATCCCTAGCGCGCGGCCGCCTTCGCGTCGGGCGCGACGGGGCTGGGCCGATAGTCGGCGATGAAGAGCTGGCTCTTGTGGTCGGCGGTCCGCCCGCTCGAGGTCCACATGAGCCGCCCGCCGTCCGGGCTGAAGACCGGCAGGCCGTCGAATCCCTCGTGATAGGTCACGCGCTCCTCGCGGCCCGACTCGACGTCCATGAGATAGAGCTCATAGTTCGAATGGCCGTGCTTGCTGGTCGCGTAGATGATTTCCTTGCCGTCGGGCCGCCAGTACGGACCCCAGTTCACGAACTCGTTTTGCGTGAGCGCCCGTTCGGACTTTCCATCGACATCGTTCATATAAATCTGCAACAAGTCGTCGCCGCGGCGATCGCTGCGATAGATGATTCGCTTGCCGTCGGGGGAAAAGAACGGGCCGCCGTCGTAACCCTTGGAATGGGTGATTCGCCGGGGGTTCTTGCCGTCCGCGTCCATGATGTAAATCTCGCCGTCGCCGTCGCGAAACGACGTGAAAACAATCTTCGATCCGTCCGGCGAATAGCTCCCCTCGGCGTCGTAGCCGGGCGCGTCCGTGAGCCGGACCAAGTTCGAGCCGTCCAGATTCGCGCTGAAGATGTCCATCGAGTCAGGAAATTCCCAGCGATAACGGGCGGTGCGGCTGTAGGCCGGCCCCTTGGGCGGCTCGACGTCGGTGCTGGGGCTCAGGTGCGTCGAGGCGAAAAGAATCGACTTGCCGTCGGGGTGAAAGTATGAGCAAGTACAGCGGCCCTTGCCGGTGCTCACCATCTTCGCGCTCGAGTCGGCCTTGAGCGCGCCCAGGAAAATCTGGTAACCGTCCTCGTCGGGCTTGGGCTGGTGAAAAATCGCCGGCGCGGTGTGCGGGACGGCCTGGAAGATGATCGAGCCGCCGTCGGGGCTGAAATAGCCCTCGCCCGCCTTGGCCAGCCCGCTCGTCGCCTGGCGGATGTTCGTGAGCCGACGCGATTCCAGCCGCGCGACTTCCTGGTCGGAAAGCGCGGGCGCTTGCCCCTTGGCCGACGGATGCTGGCCCAAGAGCGCGAGCGCCAGCAGAAAGCTCGATCCCGCCGCGAAAACCATCAGGAAGACTCCCAGAAACGAAACCGGTTCGCCGCTCCAGCCGCACTCGCCGAACCCTGGCCCGAGCGAGTAGGCACTACTCGAACGCTGATCGTCTGCCTAGTATATGCGGGAGGTCAAGTGATCGCCAATGCCCGCGCTGGCGGTCCTCGAGAATTCCGGTCGCGGTCCACGGGGAATGCTTGTGAAGATTTATACCAAGACGGGCGACGACGGCACGACCGGCGTTCTGGGCGAGCGGCGGCTCTCGAAGGACGACCCACGAATCGATGCTTATGGGACGGTCGACGAGCTCAACGCCGCTCTTGGTTTCGCGCGGGCGCTTGGGCTGCCGGACGCGATCGAGCCCGTGGTCGCCCGGATTCAGGACGAGCTTTTTATCGTCGGGGCGGCGCTCGCCGATCTCTCGGCCCAGGGCCGGTTTCGCGCGGCCCTCACGGATCGCCACATCGGCTGGCTCGAGCGCACGATCGACGGATTCGAGGCCGGGCTCGACCCGCTCGCTCAGTTCATTCTGCCGGGCGGCTCGCCCGCGGCCGCCCAGCTCCATCTCGCACGCACCGTCTGCCGCCGTGCTGAGCGGCTCGTGGTCGAGCTCGGGCGACGACCCGCGGAAGAGGTTCCGAACGTCATCCTCGTTTACCTGAACCGACTCAGCGACCTGCTGTTCGTGCTGGCCCGCGAGGTCAATCGCCGGGCGGGCCTGGCCGACGTTCCCTGGAAGGGACTTTCATGACGACCACGAGTGAGCTCAAGGGCCAGACCGTCCTCATCACCGGCGGCCGCAGGGTGGGCGCCGAGCTCGCGCTCGAGCTGGCCGAGCGCGGGGCGAAGGTCGCGATGACCTACCGATCGAGCCGGCAAACGATCGAGGAAACCATCGCGGCGATTCGCGAACGAGGCGGCCAGGGACTGGCCCTGGCCGCCGATCTCTCCGACCCGGCCCAGGCGGCCCGCGCGGTCGATGAGACGGTCCAGACCCTGGGCGGGCTCGACGCCCTGGTCAACATGGCGAGCGTCTTTCGCCGTACGCCATTTCTTATGCTCACATCCGGTGATTTCGACGACATGATCGCGGCCAATCTGGCCGCTCCCTACCACACGGCCGTCGCGGCGGCCCGAGCCATGCTCGAGCATTATCGCATCGATGGACGCCAGCGCAAGATCGTGAACATTGGCGATTGGGCGACCGAGCGCCCCTACAAGGATTATCTTCCCTACCTGGTCGCCAAGGGGGGCCTTGCCACGATGACTCTGGCCCTGGCCAGGGAGCTCGCCCCGGCGGTCGCGGTCTCGATGGTTCAGCCCGCCATGATCGACCCGCCGCCGGAATTCAGCGAGCAAGACAAGCTGGCCGTCCTCAAGCAAACGCCGCTCGAGCGATTCGGCTCGGCCGCCGACGTGAACCGCCTGGTGCTGTATCTGCTCGAGGGTACGCATTTCGTCACCGGTGCGTGCTTTCGAGTCGACGGCGGGCGGTTCCTGGGCGCCGACGGCTGAGCCGCTCCAAGCCGCTTTCTCAATCAGAGATCACCACATATTCGCGCAGGCCGCGCTTGATCTTGATCCGCGGCGAGAGCACCTCGCGGGTGCGCCGCAACAGCCAGTGGCCGCAGGGGGCCAGCACCGGCCGCACCAGCACGGCGTCGACCAGAATGCCGACCGCGAGCGCGAATCCGAGCTGCCGCAGCGAGCCCAGCGGGCTGGTGAGGAACGAGGCAAAACTGCACGCGGTGATCGCCGCCGCCGAGGTGATCAGCCCGCCGGTGTGACTGATCGCGAGGATGATCCCCTCGCGAAGCCCGCGCTTGCGCGACTCCTCGGAGAGCCTCGTCATGAGGAACACGTTGTAGTCGACCCCCACGGCCACCAAGAGCACAAACAGGAAATAGGGCGTTTTCCAGTCGAGCCCCTCGGCCCCGAGCAAGGTGACGAACACGATGTGGGTCGCGCCCAGGGCAAAGGCGTAGGTCAGGATCATGGTCGCGACCAGGTTGGCGCACGCGAGCGGGTCGCGGATCGCGGCCAGCAAGACCAGGAACACGCCCAGCGGGACGATGATCCAGCTTTGCATCTGGTCGGCCGTCGTGAGCGCCCGGATGTCGGCCGATTCGGCGTTGGCCCCGGCGATCCGGGCCGTCACGCGGACCCCCTCGTATTCGCCCAGATAATCGGTCAGCCGGCGTCTCAGGGTCAGCACCTGGTCCATGGCCGCGTGCGAAAAGAGCCGGTTCGTCTGGGTCAGGTCGATGCGGGCGCGGCGGCCGTCGGCGGTGATGTAGGCGTGAAAGCCGCGGAGCAACTCGGGGTTCTCGTCCACGGTCTGTTCGTTGATCAGGAGCCGATCGAGCGCCCGCCGGCCCACGGGATCGGTCAGGATCGCGGTCATCTCGCGGTGCGCCCGAGCCGCGCCGGCGGCGATCCGGCCCACCCCCTGAACGGCCCGGCCCAGGTCGCGAAGCATCGTCTCAGGCGGCTTCTCGCCGGCTGGCTTCGCGTCCTTCGCGCTTGCCGAAGAAGCAGCGGGCGCGGAGCGAGTCGTGGGGGTCGCCAGCGACGAAAGCGCTCGGCCCAGCCCCGGAATCCCCAGCGCAGTCGCACCCAGCTCGCCCAGGCCCACCATTGATCGGGCCGACTCCGTGCTCGCCCCCTTGTCGTCGCCGTTCGACGTCCGGGCCACCCCGGAATCCTGCTTGGCCACGGGCTTGGCCCCCGTGAGCGAGAGGCCCGTTTGCTTCTCGAGCCAGAGCGCGGCCCGCAGCTTGGCCGCCCCTTCGCTGAGCCCCTTTTGCAGCTCGCCCGCGCCGGCCTCGATCTGCACAAAACCCTGGTCCACCACCCCCAGCCGCGACGCTAGCCGCGCCCGCTCGAGCGGCTCGGCGCTCCCCAGGGGCTGCGTCGCCGAGCGCACTTCCGAAAGCATGCGTTGATGAGAGAGCAAGCGGCTCACGTCGTCGATCATCGCCAGCCCCTCCGACCGCCGGAGATCGACGTCCGACTCCAGAACCACCGTCAGGGGCGCGAGCATCCCGGGGTCGAACTTGGCGGCCGTCAGCCGAAAGTCGACCGTGGCCGGCGAATTCGCCGGCAGCTCCGCGAGCAGATCCTGAATGAAGTGGGTGCGCATCCCCACGATCGAGAGCGGGAGCATGGCCAGGATCGTGAGCGCCCAGCTTCGTAGCGGCCGGGCCATCGCGAGGCGGCCGATCCGCTCCCACAGTTCGCGCGAGCCGCCCGCCAGCCCTTTGAACGCCCCCGGACGCGCCCGCGCCAGCAAAACCAGGAGCGCGGGCGTGAGCGTGAGCGTCGCGACCAGGGCCAAGGCCAACGCGATCGCCACGCTCGGGCCCGTGCTCGAAAACAGCTTGAACCGCGTCGTCCCCATGAGCAGCAGCCCCACGATGATCGTCCCCGCCGAGGTCGCCAGGGGCTTGGTCGAGCGCGACAACGTCACGCGCATCGACGCCACCGGATTCTCGGGGTTCAACCGCTCCGCGTAGCGCCACGACAAGAACAGGCAAAAATCCGTGCCGGTGCCAAACAAGACGGCGATCAGGAACAGCTCGACCAACGGCGAAAGATCCCAGCCCAGAAGCATCATCCAGGCCAACACCCCGCGCGCGACGATCAGGCTCGCGCCAATGGTGACGAGCGGAACCAGGGCCAGCCAGATCGAACGGTACACGATCAGCAAGACCACCAGCAGCAACAGGACCGTGGCCACGGCGGCTCGGTCGAGCGAGGTCTGGACGTTCTTCATGTATTCGCGGCCGATCACGGCGTCGCCGGTCCAGCGCGCCTGAAGACCGGCCGGAATTCCGGACTCGACGGTCTGCTTTTCCAGCCATGCGACGGTCTCGTGCGCGCCCGGGGCCACGAACGAACTGGAGAGCGCGACCACCACCAACTGAGCCGTGTGATCGGCGCTGACGAGCCGGGCGGCGGTCTCGGGGGCCGAGTTCGGCCCCAGCACTCGCAGCACGTCGGCCGGCGCCTGGTCGCCGCCAATCCGCTGGGCGAGGTCGGCCGCGTACCGGCGATCCTCGTCCGTCAGACCCCCAGGGCGGTAGAGCAGAGCGGCCGCCATCGACGAATACGCCTGCTCGGGCCAGCAGTGGTTGAGCAAGAGCGCGGCCTGCCGGCTCTCGGCGTCCGCCGCCAGCATCCGAGCTTGACCCTCGGCCGCCAGCCGCGTCAGATCGGGCGCGCACAGACCCACGAAGGCCGCCAAGGCCGCCCACACTCCCACGATCCACCACGGACCGCGCCCGCCGAGAAACCGCGCTCCGTCGAGTCGAACCACGATACGCTCCCCCTCGCTCCAGCCCTGGCACTCGCGATCGCTCAAGCCGGCTTCAGGCCGATCGTCACCAAGAATCGATCGCCGATCCCCGGCCGACCCACGAACCACGGGGGCCGCGCGATCTCAAGTTGCCTCGCCTACCGCTCCACCGCATGCGAAACCGCGCCCGCGCGCCGACAACCCAGCTCGCCGCCGACACGTCGGAAAAGGCGATGCATCCCACCTATTTCGTCTCATTCACTATAGTGCATTTCGTGGAGGGATCAAGAAGAAAGGCGCTAGTCGGTTCGCATGCGTGAATCTTGATCGCGCATCGGCCCGTTAATTTCCATCAACCGAGGTCGCGCGGCCGGACTCGGGCGCCGGCGCGACCGGGAGCGCCAACAGCGGCCGCGAGAGGGCGGTGAGCGGGACCAAAAGCGCCGAGTCGGACGCGGCAACGGGAAATAGCGTCTTGATGAGTCCATGAACATTGGCCGCCCCCTCGGGAGCTGACAGCAAAGGCGCCGTCGCGCCGGCCAGGACGACGTCCGGGGCGAAATCAGGGCCGAGCGCCCCATGGATCTGGATCTCGCCCAGCGCGGTTACCGTGAACGCGAAGCCCAGGGCGCGAAAATCAAGATCGGTCCTGCGCGCGATTTGTCCCTTGAGCCGTGGCGAGGGGCGAAATCGCATCTCGCGGCTGAGAGCCTCGAGGAGCCCGACCCCGATCGAGCCCGATTCGGCCGTGAGCTCGCCCTTGACCTCGATCCAACCCGGACCCTGTGCCCCGCGATCGCCCCAGCGCGCGCTCGCGACCTTGAGGCGGGCCCGGCCGCTCAGGTGCTGGCCGGGAAACCGCTTGCCCACGAGCGCGCCCAGATCGACGTCCAAAAGCGAGCCCGAGAACCGGGCCTCGAGCCCCCCTGCCCCGGCCTTCTTGAGCTCGAGCTCCCCCATGACGGTCGCGCGCGGGCCCAGCCATTCTGGAGCATCGAAAAACGCGGACAAGGCGCTCGCCGGCAGCGGCGGGCCCTCGATGGTTTTCACGTTCAGCGTCGTCGTGATCGGCTCCGTTCGGCGGTCGCGCGTGAGGATCGCCTCGCAGCGGGCCGTCGTTCCCGATCCAGGCGCGGCCAGCGCGACCCTGAGGGTCGCGCTTTCACGCTCGATCACGCACTCGCCGGCCAGATCCCGAACGACCGCCGCGCCGTCGCCGGTTCCCAGGTCGAGCCGGCACGTCGCCGACGAAAAGCTCACATGTTCATAAGATAGTCTACTCAATTGAGCGAGCAGCGCCGCCGTTTGCGCGAGCGCCTCGGCGGGCGAGTCCGCGCGGAGGGCCGGTTCGTCGAGCCGGATCGTGAGCTCGCGATCGACCCATTCGAGCTCGACGCTCTCGGCGCGCGCCAGCTCGGCGAGTCGTCCGCCGCGCGGCTCCTCGCGCCTGAGCACGAGCCCCCGGCCCCGCACCTCGCCCGGCCGCGGGTATCCCACCTCGCGCAAACTGACATGCATCCCCAGCCGGCGACCGAGCTCGACCTCGATGTCGCGCACGTGACCCGGCCGATTGATCCGCCACGCCGTCAGGCCGACGTAGGCCGTCGGCACGACCGAGACCAGCGCCAGTACAAGGGTCGCCAACCCTTGCCGAACAGGGCGAGTCAGGGAAACCATCCACGCCTCCCAGCCAATCATCACGCTTGGGCTCAATCCGTGCCGCCATGGCAGGATAGACCAAAAGGGGATTTTGCTCAATGAAGAAAAGCCCGCGGGATCCCGCGGGCGCTCGGGCTTACGGGGTGCGCCACCCTCTCGCCCGGCGAGGCCGTGCCGGTCGCGGTCGCGGCCGTCTATAATTGGTCCTGAATGAGCACGGGGCATCGATGTCCATCTGGAGTCGAGCGCGGGATGGTAATGCGAACGGGATCGCGGGCAGGCGCGATGGGGCTTTTGGGCGGCGCCGCGATCGCGCTCGCCGCGGGGGTCTTCCTGCTGTGGCCCAGGCTCGAGAGTCCCCGCGTGGGCTCGGGCTGGAGTGCCACGCCCAGACCAGAAGGCGCTGCTTCCGCTCGCCGGCTTGAGCGAGCCCAGTCGGCTCAATTCGCCACGGCGGGCCAGCGCCTGCTCGAGCAAAAGCGGCTGGTGCTGGGCTGGGCCGCGCTCGAGGGGGCGCTTCGGCTCGACCCGGCGAATACGCTCGCCCGCAAGGCGCTCGACGCACTCGAGAGCCAGGCCGCATTGGCCGTCGGCGCCGAGCGAACCGCCTTGGGCGAGGCCGCCGGACGCGTCGAATCCATGCTCGGGGTCCAGGGAGGAGAGCCCCTCGCCGTCCTCGCCCTGGGCCTCGCCGAGGCCGCACGATCGGCCGACGAAGAGCTCGAGCTGCTCGATCGTCTCGAGTACCTGGACCACAACCGTCTGCAAGCCGTGACGAGCCCGGGCGAGGCCATCAAACTGGTGGCTCGGCTCATGCTCGAATGCGGTCGAACGGACGACGCGAAGCGACTGCTCGAGTCCCTGGCAAAACAGCCCAGCGCGGCGGGCGTGGTCGACCGCGAGGCCTACTGGCTCCTCTCTCGCGTCCATCTTGCGCGTGACGAAGACGACCTGGCGGACGCCGCCCTCGAGAAGGCGGACGGCTGGGGCGAGGGCGGCGCCGAGCCCGCGCCGTTCGTCGGCTCGCGCCAGTGCGGCGAGTGCCACCGGACGCTCACCCGGGAACAGCAGCATCGCAGTCGCCACGCCTTGACGCTGGCCCTGGGCGGGTCGCTCAGCCAGGCGCGGCTGCCCGCGGCGCCCGTCCCTGACCCCAAGATCCCTGGCCTCTCGCATCGTTTCACGCGCCAGCCGAGCGGTCGGATCGACGTCGAATCGCGAGCCCGCGAGCGGGTCGTGAAGGCGGTCGTGGACTACGCCGTCGGATCGGGCCGGCACGGCGTCACCATGGTGGCCCGCGATCAAGCGGGGGTCGAGCGCCAGTTGCGAGTCTCGTATCTGGGCTCGATCGACGGCTGGGGCGCGACCAAGGGAATCGACATGACCACCCGCGAAAACGGCGAGCTCCTGGGACGGCCCCTTCCCCCCGAGACCGTAAGCCGCTGCCTGCACTGCCACGCGACCTGGTTTCGCGCCGTCGACCTCCGCGTCGCCGGTCCCCGCGGACCCGAGGCGCTCGATCACGGCATCGGCTGCGAGCGCTGCCACGGCCCAGGCCTCAATCACGTGAAGGCCGTCCAGACCGGATTCGCCCAGTCGGCGATCGCGCTCGGAGCGCGCACGCCAGCCGCCGCTCGACTCGCTTCGTGCTATGAATGCCACGCCGCCGACGGCACCCTCAAACCCAGCGACCCCGAATTCACCCGCGCTCAGGGAACCACCTTCAAGTACAGCCGATGCTACATCGCGTCCAGGGACCGCTTCGATTGCACCACCTGCCACGACCCTCACCAGATCCTCGACGAAACCGCCGCGCATTACGAATCCCGCTGCCTCACGTGCCACGCGGACGGCTCTGCCGGCGCGACCCACGCCCCGACCACGTGTCCCGTCAATCCGCGCTCCGGCTGCATCGCCTGCCACATGCCCAAGATCGACGATCACTCGCGTCTTAGCAAGCATACGGATCATCACATCCGAGTTCACCGCGATTGATCCCGGTCCGCGCGCGAATGCGCCGCACTTGTCGTCTGGTCCGTGAATCGTGATGATCGATTGCCCGGAGACGTCGCCTCGATCGGCCGAGGCCGGCGGGCGGACGAACCAGAATCCATGAAAACCCTGCCATCGTCCCCGACCGCCGACGATCCGACCCGGAACGCCGCGGGACCGCGCCCACCCCGGCGGTTCCTGGTTCTCAAGCTCGTGCTGGTGCTGGTCGCCCTCGCGGCGGCGGCGTCTTTCGCGTATCGCCAGGCCTCTCGGCGGGCGCTGGCCCTGCCCGTACGCCAACTGTTCGACGCCGGTCACTATAACGAGGCTCGCAAGCCCCTCGAGCGCTGGTCGCGGCTCGAGCCCGACTCGGGCGAGGCGGCCTACTATCGTGCGCTCCTGGCGCTGGCCGATGATCGACCCCGCGATGTCATCGAGGCCGTCAGTCGCGCGCGCGGGCTCGGTTTCGACGCGAGCCGGCTCGATTGCCTGGCCGCCATCTTTCAAGCCCGCGCCGAGCGCTTCGCGATCGCCGAGCCGGCACTCACGGCCGCCTATCAGGCCCAGACCCCGCCCCAAGCCTTGGTCGCCAAGGAGCTGGCACGGATCTATCTCTCGACCTCCCGATTCGGCGAGGCCGCCGCCATGATCGAGCGCTGGCGGGTTCTCGCTCCCAACGACCCGCAACCTTATCTCTGGCGCAATATCGTCAGCGCCCGCACGCAGCCCGAGAGCGCGATCATGATCCAGAACGATCGGGCCGCACTCCGGCTCGACCCCAACCTCGACGAAGCCCGGATCGGGCTCGCCAGCGAACTCAGCAAGGAGCGCCGCTTCGACGAGGCCAGAGCAGAATACCTGACTTATCTCAAGCGCAATCCCGGCAACGCGGAGGCGCTCAGCGGGCTGGCCCGCAATGCCTTCCAGCAAGGCGACCTTGATGCCGGCGTGAGCTATTACGAGCAGGCGCTTCTGACCGCCCCCCGCGAGCAAGAGGCCCTCATCGAGCTCGCCAACACCGACCTCCGCATGGGCCGATTCGCGTCGGCGCGCGACCGATTCAAGATCCTGATCGAGCTCGAACCGTACGCCCCCGAGCACCGTTCGTCCTACGCGCGGGCCCTCAAGCGTCTGGGGGACGAAGCCGGCTTTCGCCGCGAGAACGCCGCGGCCGAGCGGCTGCTCAAGGAGAACGAGGTGATCGCCCAGCTCCAGTACAACCTGCTCCAAGCCCCGGACGACCTCGATCGCCGATTCGCCCTGGCCAGGTGGATGCTCGACCACGGCCGCACGGCCGTGGGGCTCCAGGGGGCGAACGAGATCCTCCGTCTGAACCCCAACCACGCGGGGACGCACCGGATCCTCGCCGATCACTACGCCCAATCGGGCGACGCCGGCCGGGCCAATTATCATCGCCTGCGAGCCGGCCAGACCCGATGAGCCCGCGCGACGAAACCAGTCGCGGACAACCGCCGCCATGGACATCGCCAGCGCGCGGGAGTGCTCGGGTTCCACATCGCCGAAAAGTTCAGGGCGTGTCTGGCGATTCACCATCTCGCTGGGAAAATCCAACCGGCTCATGTCTCTGGTCCTTCGATCGTCTATACTTTATGGCAGTCTGGCGACTGGCCCGAGGGCCGACTTGACGAGCAACGCGACTTCCAAGATCCAGGCTTTGCATCTTGGCTCCTCGACATGGGCGAGAATGGCGATGGCAATTCGCGGGTCAATCAACGTAGCGGCGAGCCCTTGAGGAGCTGGAGGCAGTCGTGAATTGGCTTGCAAAGGACTTGCCTTCTCTGGTCTTGCTCTTAATGCCAGGCTTCGCGGCGGCTGGTGTGTTCTACACCTTGACCGCTCATCCCAAGGCCTCGGAGTTCGAGAGGGTCGTCCAGGCGCTGATCTTCACGGTGATCCTAAAACCGCTCACGGCCATGGCCCAGTGGCTCTGTTTGTGGGTAGGTCGGCTCGTCTCGTTGGGCGTCTGGTCACAGAATGTGGAGACCGCGGTCTCCCTGGTATTCGCTGTGCTTCTAGGAGTGGCGTTCGCCTGGACCGCCAACAAGGACCATCTTCACCGCTGGGCTCGAAAAAAGGGATTGACAGCAAACACGTCATACCCATCAGAATGGTACTCGGCCTTCTCTCGAATGATGGTCGAGGAAAGGTGGGTCGTCTTGCACTTCACGGACGGGCGCAGGCTTTATGGCTGGCCTGAGGAATGGCCGGATGAGCCGTCGAAGGGACACTTTGTCATCGATCAGCCCGAATGGCTTCTCGAAAGTAATCAACGAGCTCCTCTGTATCGCGTCGAGCGAGCTCTGATCCCCGCCACTGACGTTCGAATCGTGGAGTTTCTCAGGCATGACAAGGAAGTGACGGCCCCACCGGAAGAGCTCAATCGCGTTGAGAGCCTACTCAAGCAAGAGCAAGAAAGAGAAGGAGAAAGCCATGGGAGTGAAAGCGCCCCAGCCGGCCCCGAATCGACCGGAGAATGAGAAACGGGGCTATCAGGGACCAGGGCCAAAGCCCCCGACGGAATTATCCAAAGCGGGTTCCGAGGGGGCTGCCATGAACACCTCGAAACCCTCGCCGCCTCCTCCGTCGCCCAAGCCCCCAAAGCGGTAGAAGGGCTACTCGCCCTTGCGTCGAGGCCGGAGTGACTGGCGAAAGGGCAACCGAGAGCCGATTGCGATTGCGTCTCCGTGCCATGCTCATGTATGAATCTAATCACTGTGACTTCTCCTCGCCCCAGTGGGCCAGCCGTTCGCGGTTGAGGGCGTGGAGGGCTTCGAGGGCGGTTTTGATCGCGTCCAGGCTGGTGCCGACGTATTTTTCGACGATGGCGGCGGCGATTTCGAAGGCGACGACGTTTTCGACGATCACGCTGGCGGCGGGGACCGCGCAGACGTCGGACCGTTCATAGACGGCGGGCTGAGGAGTCTTGGTGGCCATGTTGACCGAGGGGCCGCGGGCGGCCAGGGTGCTGATCGGCTTTTTCGCGGCTCGTACGACGATCGGCTCGCCGTTGGAGGTGCCCCCCTCGATGCCGCCGGCGTTGTTGGTCGGACGGCGGAAGCCCAGGCGGCGATCGTCGGGCGGGTGGTCGGGCTCGTAGGCGACGGGGTCCATCACTCGCGAGCCGGGCCTGCGAGCGGCCTCGACGCCCAGGCCGATCTCGACGGCCTTGATCGCCTGGATGCTCATCACCGCCGAGGCCAGCCGGGCGTCAAGCTTGCGATCCCACTGGGCGTGGCTGCCCAGCCCGATCGGACACCCCGTCACCACCGTCTCGACCACCCCGCCAAGCGTGTCGCCGTCCTTGCGGGCCTGATCGATCGCGGCGATGATCGCCGCGTCGGCCGCGGGGTCGAGGCTGTAAACCGGGCTCAGGTCGCGAACGCCCTCATCCAACGCGGCCGGTCGAGCGACGATTCCGCCGATCTCACGAACATATCCAAATATCGTGATTCCAAGCTCATGTAAGAGCAGTTTCGCGAGCGCGCCCGCCGCGACCCGGGCGGCCGTCTCGCGGGCGCTGGCGCGCTCGAGCACCTGGCGAATGCCCGTCTGGTAGTTGATCGCGCCGGCCAGATCGATGTGGCCGCCGCGCGGTGCGCTGGGCTCGGTGAGCCGCTCGAGCTTGGCGTCCTTGTTGATCAAGCGCAGGCTGATAGGACCGCCGGTCGTCACCCCGTGAAACGTGCCCGACTCGACGATCACGCGATCGGTCTCGATCTGTTGCCGCTTACCGCGGCCGTAGCCTCCCTGTCTGCGCAGCAGCTCGTGGTCGATCAGGCTCGTGTCGAGCGTGATCCCCGACGGGAATCCCTCGACGATCGTGGTGAGCGCAGGCCCGTGCGATTCGCCGGCCGTCAGATATCGCAGCATGGGTCGGCTCCCGCCCCGAGCGCATGGCCCGTCAGGCGTTCGAAAGCTTCAAGGTATTTGCCGCGGGTCCGCTCGACGACGTCCGCGGGCAAGGGCGGCGGCGGGCTGGCCTTGTCCCAGCCCGACGCCTCGAGCCAGTCGCGGACGTATTGCTTGTCAAACGACGGCTGCGGCCCGCCCGGGCGATACAGATCGAGCGGCCAGTAGCGGGAGCTGTCGGGCGTGAGCACTTCATCGACGAGCAGCAATTCGCCGTTCAACAGATCAAAGCCCCACTCGAACTTGGTGTCGGCCAGGATCAGCCCGCGCTCGAGGGCGACCTCGGCCGCCCGCTGGTAAATCGCGAGACTCCTGGATTGTAACGTCGCCGCCAGATCCGCGCCGACCGCGCCGGCCATGACCTCGAGCGAGACGTTCTGGTCGTGGCCCGTCTCGGCCTTGGTCGCCGGCGTGAAGAATGGCGCGATCCGGGCGCTTTCCACGAGCCCCCGCTCGAGCCGGACGCCGCACACGGTTCCCGAGGCTCGATACTCCTTCCAGGCGCTCCCCGACAGGTAGCCGCGAACGACGCATTCAAAGGGGACGACATGAGCCTTGCGCGCGATCATCACGCGACCCCTGAGCACTTCCCGTTCGGACTCGGTCAGGTCGAGGCCGGCCTGGTCGACGTCGGTCGAGATCAGATGATGGGGAACGCCGAGCAATTGAAACCAGAAGACGGACAGGCTGGTCAGGACGCGGCCCTTGTCGGGAACGGGGGTGGGCAGAACCCAGTCGAACGCGCTCAGGCGGTCGGTGGCGACGATGAGCAGCCGGTCGCCCAGGTCGAAGACGTCGCGGACCTTGCCCCGGCGAACCGGAAGGTTCGCCCGCGACAGTCGGGTTTCCAAGAGCGGCGTGTTCATGAGAGAGCGTCTCGGATTCAGACGAGTTTGTGGGCCGTGGTTTCGTCGATCAGTTGGGCGAGCCACTCGAGATAGGGCGTGCCGCCGGTGCCGCGGGGGTCGCGGACGTGGGCCGCGATGTAGCGCCTGGCGAATTCGAGATGGGTTTCGCGAAACGCGGCCAGGGCGTCAAGGGCGTCGTTGTAGGGTGCTTTCTCGACCAGGCCCCGGGGGTCGGGCATGCGCTCGATCCGCTCGATCCACCCGCGATGCTCGCGGGGCATGAATCGACGCATATCCGCAAGATGATTGGTCAGCATCGAGGGTTGGTGGGGGATCTTGAGGAACGCGACGATGCTGGGGACGAGGCTGCTCTGCGCTCCGGTCTCGCCGCGAAAGTCGAGCGGCGTGGAGTCGATCCCCTCGTAGACCACCCCCTCGAAAAAGCGGATGTAGGGGCGAAACGTCTTGTAGTAGAGCGCTGGGTCCATCCGTTCGGGGATGCGGCGGAGGGTCTCGACCTGGGCCCAGAGAATGCGCCCCATTCGCGCCACGGCCGCGGTCGCCGCCGCCTGGTCGCCGGCGGCGAGGGCCGCGGCGGCCGCTTCGATCGCCTCGAGCAACCCCTGGCCCAGGGCCTCGATCTCAACGTGTACCAGGATGAACCAGTGCTCGTCATAAAGATGTACGAAATTTTGGATTGTATCGATATTCCCGAGCGCCACCGGCCCGGCGGGGTCGAACCGTTTCCAGTTGTAAAGCGCGTAGCCGTCGTACGAGAGGATCGGCGGCCGATCGAGCCGGCGGCAGACGTCGCACAGGGGCGCCGCGATGTTGCGTGGCAAGAGCGCCGACGGCTCGAGCCCGACCTGATTGACGTAGGCCGAGGCCAGGAAACCCACTCGAACGTAGTAGAGCCTGAGCGCCCGGACGTCGCCAGCCGGGGGCGGCGGGATCTCGAGCTGGCGCGCGAACTTGCGAAACGATTTGTCGACGAGCAGGCTGGGCAGGTCGCGGCCGAGCTCGTCGAGCCGGGCGAGGGCGGCGTCGTGGGGGAAGCCGGCCAGGGGATCCTCGGCCGGCAGAAAACCCCGCTCTCGCATGGGGGCTTGCGTCATGGCGATCGCCTCGGGTTCGGGCACGACCCCGCGTGGCGCGGAGGGGTCATTTATCGACGATCTCGAGAAACGTGTCGTGGAGAAAGATCCAGTTGGACGGGGCGGCCGAGATCGGTCCGTTCATGCCGAAGATGGCGATGCTGTAGACCTTGCCCGGCTCGGGGTCCTTGAGCTCGACGCGGTTGGGGGCGTTGAAGCCGGCGACGATCGCCTCGCCCCCCTTGCCGGGAGTCCGTGGCAGCTTGCCATCGACCCAGACCTCGCCGTAATCGTCGACAGCGGTCTGGAAAAAGACCCGCTTGCCGGCGGCCTCGGGGGGGATCGTGATCTTGACGCGATACCAGCAGAAGCAGACCTGGCCGGTCGACCGCGCGTTCTTGAGCGTCTCAGGGGCGACGACCTCCCACTTGGCGTCGTCGAAATCGGGGCGCTCGGCATGGGGCGTGATGTTATAGGTCTTGTTGGGCTTGCCGTCGGGCCCCTTGCCGTCGACCTCCACGATCTTGACGTCGTGATAGCGCCATTCCGCCTTGACGGCGGCCGCGCCGGCCTTGGTGCGGAGGTCGATCTTCTTGGACTTGGTCTGGGCCGACGCCTGGCTCAGAAACCCAGTCGCGATCAAGGTCGCGGCGAACAACACGATCCGCATCGGAACACGCTCCGGGTGACACACGAGGGAGGGCCAGGGGGGCTTGAAAACGAGGCTGTAATCGCGGGACGGTCAGGGATAGAGGCTGGCGGCCTTGGTCGGCGCGGCCGGGGGCGGAGGAATCACCGTCGCGGACGGGTCGGGGGCGTGCCTGAGCAGCCCGCGGAGCTCATATTCGTGATACGGCTGCTCGGCGGCGGGCTTGCCGTCCTTCGAGGCGTTGGCGACCCAGAAGCGGGTCGTCGTCGTTTCAAACAGCACGCTGTGCAGGTTGGACTTCATCGCGACCGGCCGATCCATGAGCCGCCGGGCCGATTCGGCGTCGAACGTTCCCAGGCCGCTCTTCACGCGCTTGACGAGCTCCTTGTAGCGATCGCCGGCCGAGAGCACGACGGCGTCCTTGACGGCCTCGGGGAGCTTGGGATGGCTCGCGCCCATGGCCACGACCTCGAACACGTTCCAGGAGGCCTCCATCCCCACCGCCTTGCCGGTCGCGCCGTCGGCCATCACGAAATAGTATTCGCAGGTGCGGGGATTGTCGCGGAAGACCTTGAGCCCCTCCTCGAGCGAATCGGCTTGCTCGAGCACCATCCGCATCAGGAACGCCATCGGCACGCCGTCCCAGTGGCCGACGCCGCCGCCCCCCATCTCGCCGATCGAGATCCGCTCGGCGTTCATGCCCGTCACCGAGCCCACGAAGCCCGCGTACGTCACATTCACGAATGGGATTTTGTTGCGCGGCGACGCCACGGTCAGGACGGCGTGCTCCTGGAGCTTCCAGTCGCAGGAGTAATCGAGGATGCGACCGTGATAGAGCTTGCCGTTCGTGGTCGCCGAGCCGGCCAGGGCGAACCCCGAGCAATGGAAGAGCTCGGGGATGAAGTTGGCGACGACGATGTCCATGAAGGGAACGCCGGACCCGTCGGCGACTCCGCGCATCTCTTCATAGTAGCGATCCGGGACGAACTTCCGTTGTCGCGAGGCGATGCCCTTGATCACCTGCTTGGGGTCGAGCAGCTTGATCCCGCCCTTTTCGATCTTGATTTCCTTGGCCTTGACATCGAACAGATACCGCATGTTCTCGCGGATATCGTCGCGCAGAAGCGCCCCCTGCTGATAGCCCATCTCGTAGGGCTCGCCGGCGACGTGGAGCACGCGGCAGCCGTCGATCTCCTCGAGAAAGCCCGCGCCGCAGCGGGCGATGGTTCGCGACTCGCCGGCAAAGGCCCAACCCGGCAGCCCGCCGACCAGGATCAGACAGAAACCCACCACCCTCAGCGTCGTTCGCCGCATGGCTCGATCTCCTCTCTCCACCCGCCCACTCCCAGACTCGCGCCCCGTATCACGATGAATTTATCCCAAGACGGCCTGAAGATCCAATCAACTTTGAGCGATTCCGCCTTCCGCTCGCACTTGCCGGCCGGTTACACAGGCGCACGCGGCAGCGTCGCTCCGGGGCGCGACCACCGGGCCGCCCCGCTCGCGGCGGTCATTCCCACTCGATCGTGCCGGGCGGCTTGCTGGTGATATCGTAAACGACGCGGTTGACGCCTCTTACGCTGTTCGTGATACGGGTTGAGACGCGCTCGAGCAGCTCGTGGGGCAAGCGCGACCAGTCGGCGGTCATGAAGTCGTCGGTATCGACGGCCCGGATGGCGACGACGCTCTCGTAGGTCCGCCCGTCTCCCATGACGCCGACCGACTGCACGGGCAAGAGCACGGCGAACGCCTGGGCGGTCCGCCGCTCGAGGCCGGCGGCGGCGAGCTCCTCGAGAAAGATCGCATCGGCCTGGCGCAACACGTCGAGCCGGGGCGCGGTGACCTCGCCCAGGCAGCGGACGGCAAGTCCCGGGCCGGGGAAGGGATGCCGCCACACAAGGCTTTCGGGCAGCCCCAGCTCGAGCCCCAGCCTGCGGACCTCGTCCTTGAAGAGGTCGCGGAGTGGCTCGACCAGCTCGAACCCCAGCTCGGCCGGCAGGCCGCCGACGTTGTGGTGGAGCTTGATATTGGCGGTCGGGCCGTCGACCGCCCCGCCGCTTTCGATGACGTCGGGATAGAGCGTCCCCTGGGCCAGGTATTTCGCCCCGGGAATCGTGCGGGCCTCGTCGCGAAAAACGTCGATGAACACCCGCCCGATCCGCCTGCGTTTTTCTTGCGGGTCGACCACGCCCCTGAGCGCCCCCAGAAACCGATCGGCCGCGTCGACGACCCGGAGCTCGAGCCCATGCCGCCCGCCAAACGCCTGTGCGACGGCCTCGCGCTCGCCCATCCGCAAGAGCCCCGTATCGACAAACACGCAGACGACCCGCGGCCCGATCGCCCTGGCCAGAAGGGCCGCGCACACCGCCGAGTCCACCCCGCCCGAGAGGCCGCACACAACCCGCTCGTTCGGGCCCACGCGGTCGTTGACCTGAACACAGGCTTGTTCGAGAAACGCCCCCATGGTCCAGGTTCTGGGGTTGCCGCAGATGCTGTCCAGGAAATTCGCGAGGATCGTGCCGCCGGCGGGGGTATGGGAGACCTCGGGATGGAACTGGAGGCCGAAGATTGGCCGGCTGCGATGGCGGACGGCGGCGACCGGGCAGGTGGGCGTGGCCGCCAGTGGCAGGAAATCGCCGCCAGGATCGAGAATCTGGTCGCCGTGGCTCATCCAGACGGTCGTCTGCTCGAGGACCCCGCGAAACAGCGGATCCTTGGGATCGAGCACACGGCATTCGGCCCGGCCGAATTCGCGAGCGGGCGCGGGCTCGACGCGGCCGCCGAGCACCTTGCACGCGACCTGCATGCCGTAGCAAATCCCCAGGATCGGCAGCCCCAGGTCAAAGATCGCCGGGTCGCAAAGGGGTGCGCCCGGCTCGTAGACGCTCGCCGGGCCGCCCGAGAGGATGAGGCCCAGCGGGTCAAGCGCGCGAACCCGCTCAGCGCGGATGTCGTGCCGCACGATCCGGGCGAACGCCTGCTGTTCCCGCACCCGCCGCGCGATGAGCTGCACGTACTGTGCGCCAAAGTCGAGCACCAGGACTGGACGCTCGGTGAGAGAATCTTCCGCCATCAGCGTCTTTCGCACCAATCCACCTGGGAAAAACAGCCGGCCCGCCAGTGCACGCCGAATCGAATAGCTTATCAGCCCACCGGGCCGGCGAGAATGCCGCTCGCAGGCGTTTCCAATTCCTGGCGGCGACTCGTGGAGCTGGTTCTGGGCTCGACGACGCCGTCGGCATTCGGATTCCGGGCGACGAACCCTGGCGTTGCCGACGATGGCATTTTTGGCAGTTTTTTGGGCGAGGCTTTTGATCCTTTTTTCCGCCGCGGCAGGCTCGAAACGACGCCTGGGCTCAGGAAAGGGCACGTCAAAAACGCGGGGTGTGCCATTCCTCCGGACCTTGATTCCGAGGCTGGCGGCCAACGAGTTGTGTGGGGACAGTGCCATGACGAGCGTCCTCGAAACGAGTGGATTCTTCAAGACCGCCGCTGGGCGCGCGAATGCCGTGAATCAGGACGGGACGACGAACCAGGCGTGCAAGTCGTCGGACAGGCGGCGCGAGACGGCGAATCGATCGGGCCGCCGGCGCGGCGAAACGCGCGTTCGACCGCGCTGGGCGATGATGGACGTGCTCTTGGCCAGTTGTGATTGGCTCTCATCGATCGTGATTGACGACCTCATCCATCAAGCTAACACCGGTTCCGGTTCCCGTGATTGCAACCGCTGCGGATTCCCCCGATTCCGCAGCGCAACTCGCTATTTTTGAACGAGTTAAGAAATCCGAGAAAACTTTCGGGCGCTCCATTGTGGCGCGCCCGGCGCCCCGAAACCCGACGTGAACTCGCCGCGGATGACGTAAGTTCGGGCAAGATTCCTTGAGCCACGGATGAAACACGGGCCGAACACGGATGGGAGTCGATCGGAACTCGTGACGAACGAATACACATATCCGTTTCCTTCAATACATCTGATGAACCAGGGGCGATTCGGCTTTCCTGACGCGGGTTCGCCCGCACTTGGAAACCGGTTCGCCTGATCCGTGTTCAATCCGTGGTTCATCCGCGAACGCCACGGATCGCGAGTAGGACGATCCTTGCGTTCGCCTGATCCGTGGTTCATAAACGCCCGCCACCGATCGCGAGTAGGACGATCCTTGCGTTCGCCTGATCCGTGTTCAATCCGTGTTTCATCCGTGGCCAAAACTCCTGATCCGTGGCTAAACACCCTGATCCGTGGCTAAACACCCCGATCCGTGGCTAAAGAACCCCGATCCGTGGCCAAGGAACCCCGATCCGTGGCCAAGGAACCCTGATCCGGCTGGTGATCTGTTAGCCTGGTTCGCGATCCATCCGTGGCGAAATGGCCCTGGTGCTGGGCGGTTCAGTTCGTGGGCGACTTGACCCGGACGTCCCCAAGGTCGAGGGTCTGGCCCGTGGCGAGGCTGAAATCCCGCCAGCGCTCGACGTTCTGACCGCACTCGGGTGCGTATTCGTAGATGCGATAGGTCGCGCCGGGGATCATGTCGGGCAAGGAAACCCGGCCCTTCTCGTCCGAGAGCCGCGGCCGCCAATAGTTCCGGCGGTCGATGTTGGCATACGTCTCCTCGTTCGCGACGAGGGCGTTGTGCTCTTCGGCGGTCAGGGATTGGGAAGAGTAGTCGAGCCCTGGACCAGGAGTGGCGACGATCTGGAGGTTGAGCGTGCTCTTCGCCACGGCCCGGCCTCGCTGGTCGACGAGCCGCGCGGTCGCCGCCCCGCAGGGCGTGAGCGTCACGGCCAAGGAACCCGCGGCCGCCATCGCCGGGGTGACATCGACCGTGGCGCCCCAACCATGCTCGGAATCGAGAAACCAGCACGTGACGGGCCGGTCGACGGGCAGGCCGTGGAGCTCGAACCGGCCGTCGCGGACGGGGATCGTGAAATCGCCGCGCCACGAAGTGTGGTACGGCGAGATGGTGAGCACGGTGATGATCTCCGCGCGCTGGACGGCCTGGCCGGCCGGCCCCACGACGCGGCCGACGAGCGTGACGCCTCGTTCCAGCGGCACGTCGATCAGACGCGGTTCCGGCCCCGGCTTGACCTCGAAAGGCACGATCGCGTGGGCGTAGAGGCGTCTGCCGCCAGGCTTGCCCTCGGCGAGCTCGCGGCTTCCCATCATCTGGTGCACGTAGTCGGCGGTCGGTCCATAAACGAACAGGCATCCCTTGCCAGGTGGGACGGCGATCGCATACCGGCCGTCAGCGCCGCTTGGAACGGCGGCCAACCAGCCGGCGACCGTCCCCCGAGCGCCGACCGCGCTCGAGCGATCCAGCTCGTGGTAGACGCTCGACCCGGCCAGCGGGCGGCCGCTGCCACGCTCGGTGATCCGGCCAGTGAGCAGCACTCCGCGAGCCGCGCCGAGATCGACCTTGCGGCTCGAGACGCCGGCCTCGTTCTCGAGGTCGCGCACGACGATCAAGTAGGGCGACCCCGCTGGCGGATAAACGACGATCCGCAGGTACTTCCCGGGCGCGGAGTTGGCTGCGTACCGGCCGTCGGCGTCGGTGCGGTATTCGTAATCGTTGGTGATCCCTCGCCTGACGCCGGTCCCGACCTGGACGATCGCGCCGCGCAGCGGCTCGCCGGAGTCTGCGCACGTGACGCGGCCGGTGACGCGGAATGCCGGTTGCAGCGCCAGGGCGGCCTGTTTTGGCCCGTTGGTCATGTCGGTCTCGAGGGAGAGCCGTTGGCGGGCGAAGCGTGGGTCTTGCACCAGCAGGCGGATCCGGAGCCCGCGCCCGAGCCCGGCGATCCGGAAGCGGCCGTGGGCGTCGGTCTTCGTCGGCTGGGGCCAGACGCCCTCCAACCCGGCGGGGACCGTCGTGTGAAAGTTCAGACCGTCGAAGCCGCCAACCTCTTTCTTGACGACTCCGACGCTTTCGACTTGCACCTCGACATCGGACGCGGGCGCTCCCCGCTCGCTCGTCAGCCGGCCCTCGACGACCTTTTCCGGCCTTAGTTTCAGGTTCACCGAGGGTGATTCGGCGTCGCGATCGAGCTCGGCCCACCCCAGCCCGAAGCCCGGCGCCAGGGCCAGGACATACGCCTCGAAATGAGTGACGTTCGACGTCGGTCGCGTCTCGAGCCGAAACCGTCCGTCGGCGTCGGCCTGCGCGCCGCCAAGCGATTCATACTGATCAGCGGCCCGAGCGCTCATGAGCGCCAGCTTGCGCCGACCCACCACGGCCACGCGCGCGCCCGCCGCGGGGCGGCCATCGCCGTCAAGAACGCGGCCCGAGACGATCATCGTGGCCGACCGAACGCCGGCGGTCGTTTTGACCTTTTCGCCCTGGTCGCCGCCCATCGACCAGGCGCTCAGCCGCGCCGACGAAATGGGAAGAATCAAGGCCGTCGCCGCCGCGAGCAGCAGACACGCGCCGCGACGGCCCACGACCCGGCGATCGCGGGAACCGTCGAGGATCGCGCGCAGCCGACCTTCGATTTGCGAGTCGCGGGCCATCGGCGCCGCCGCGGCCGCGAGCCCGCGAGGCGCGCGAAGCGCCCGAGCCACCTCGAGCAGATGCCCGGCGTAGTCCGCGGCCCGCGACCCGGACTGGAGCACCAGATCGTCGCAGGCCCGCTCGCGCTCGATCATCAGCCGCCGCGCGGCCGCCCAGGCCAACGGGTGAAACCAATAGAGGGCGCAGGCGAGCTGGGCGACCAACTGGGTCAGGCAGTCGCATCGCTTGACGTGGGCTAGCTCGTGCAAGAGCACGTCGCGCAGCAGTTCGCGGGGCCATTCCTCGGCCCCGGCCGGCACGAGGATGAGCGGGCGCAGCACGCCCCAGGTCATCGGCGAAGTCGCGCCGTCGCCCCGCAGCACCACCACGCGCCGCCAGAGGCGCGGCGACGCGCCGAGCTGGGCCGTCAGATCGACCCAAGGCCCGTCGACCAGCCGGGTCGATCGCCGGCGAAGCCGCTGGAGCCGCCCCTGGCCCACGAGCATCGAACCGAGCACGGCCACGGCCCCCACGCCCCAGACCGCGGCCAACCACGGCGCCCAGGATCGCGCGAAAGCCCCCGACCGGTCGGACGTCGTGGGCAGCGCGAAGCGGCGTGTCACGGGCGCGATCCCGGCTGGCGGCTCGTCGATGACCATGCGGTCAGCCTGCAGGGGAGCGGGCGTCAGCGCCACGGGCCATGCCGTCGGCTCGGCCGGAACGGCCATCCGCTGGTCGAGCCCCGCGACGAGCAGGACCGGAATCCGCCACGCAGGCAGGGCCAAGGTCAGCGCGGGCATGACGAGGGCCGCGGTCAAGCCCACGGCCCACGCCATGTGGCGCACGGCCGCGGACGAGCGCCTCAAGCAAGCGCACGCCAGGCCCGCCGCGGCCAGGACGAGCGTGGCCCTCAAGACGATCTCGAGCGCGAGCATCCACCACGAACCGACGCCGGAGGAAAGCAACACCAGATCGATGAGCCTTTTCATGATCAAAGCCCCTCCTTGCGGGCCTGGTTGATGAGGCGGGAAAGGCGGTCAAGGTCTTCCTCGGTCAGGTTCGCGTCGGGCGCGCCCAGCAACGCGGCCACGGCCTGGGCCGTCGACCCCTCGAAGAACGTCCGCACCAGCCCCTTGAGGGCCGATCGCCGCGCCTTTTCACGAGGCACGGTTGGCAAATAAACATAGCGCGGGCCGTCTTGCACATGCCGCAGACGCCCCTTCACCTCCAACACCCGCAGCAAGGCCCGCACCGACGAGTAACTGGGCGGGTCGGGCAACGCCTCCAGCACGTCGCCGACCGTCACGCGGCCGAGTCGGTAAACGACGTCCATGATTTGCCGCTCGCGGCGGCTGAACGGGTCGTGCGTGGTCTTGGCCATCGAGTCGGATCCCCCCTCGCGCCCGCCGCGAGCCGTCCCAGCGGCCCCAGCGTTCGAGTGCGAATTCTCTAGCACACTGCTAAAATTACAGCATGCCGATCCGGACGTCAAGGGCCGATTCCATGGATCCTTGAACCTGGCGCCCATGCAAGCCAGAGCACTCGAGGGTGGAAAGACGAAGCTCCCGATCGCTCTGTCTTTCATGTCGTTCGCATTTTGCGAACACTCGCGTCGACCGTTCGTATTCCGCGAACCACCATGGCTTCTAAAGTCGATACGAGGAGCAGCGGATGCGGGTGGTCTCGAAGGCTCGCCTGCGACAGTTCTGGGGGCTTACGGGCCACCAGGACGCCGGGGGGCCGCTCCGGGCGTGGCATACGCACGTCAACAGCAAGACGGTCTCCTGGCGATCCTGGGGCGATGTGCGGGTTTCGTTCGGCGGCGCGAACATCGTGGGCGACTGCACGGTGTTCAACGTCGGCGGCAACAAATACCGGCTGATCAGCTGGATCCGGTACGCGGCCCGGAAGGTCTTCGTCCTGAAGGTGATCACCCGCGGCGAATACGACGCCGGCGCGTGGAAGGGCGAATGCGGGTGTTTTGGCGCTCCTCCACCCAGGAAGCCAGCGCCAAGCAAGCGGCCCACAAGCGGGAGGCGATCGTGACGGCGAAGACGAAATTCCGCCTGAAGGGGGCGGGTCGTGTCTCCTATCCGAGGCTGGTGACGGCCTTTCCGCTCGCTTCGATCGGGTCCGACGAACAGCTCGAGGAAGCCCAGAACGTCATGGACCAGCTTCTCGCCCAGGGCAAGCTCAAGGCCGGCGAGGAGATGTACCTCGACGCGCTCGGCGACCTGGTCGCCGCTGGCGAGGACGAACACCACGCCATCGAACGCGGCTCGGACGCCGAGATGCTTCGCCATTTGATGGAAGCCAAGGGTGTCACGCAAGCGCGACTGAGCCGGGACGCGGCGATTCCCAAGTCCACGATCTCCGAGGTTCTGGCGGGGAAAAAGCCCATGAGCCGAAGACTGATTCGTAAGCTCGCGGACGATTTCCAGGTGGACGCGAGCGTGCTCGCGGCCGGTTTTTGACTTTTGCAAGGGGGCGCGGTGAGCCGCGACCCAAGCATCGGACCACCCGAGATGGGAATCCCTCGGGCGCATGATCCAACGATCGCGTTTGTGGACATCCGCTTTCCGCCGCCGATCCTACGACTTCCGCCATTACGCATGGAGGCGCTGGCGCCACTTGCCCGAATCGGTTTGTGGGCGTCTGGAATCGATCCGAATTCGAGATTTACATGTCGGATCCCGATGGGGCTCGAGCGTATCCGCGGAGCTACGCGTCCTTTCTGGAACACCACAACGTTCCCCCAAGGGTGCGAAGCTCCCGGATATTGACCGTCGAGAGCCTGTGAATTGCCAGGGGCCCACTTTCCGCGGCGTGCCCTCCACCGCCGGCCCAGCTACCATAGAATCCATGTTTGACAACATCTGACTTCATCGCATGATTCGGTTTGTGGGTGTCTGGAATTGCTTCGAGGGTAACGGCCGGAATTAACTCGCTGGCGCTTCGGGCTTGTATGGCTTTCCGCGTTTGGCCGGGCGCTTGCTTCCGGCGATTCACTCGCTGGCGCTTCGTGCTTGTATTCCGACGACCGCGACGGCTCGAAATACAAGCACGACGCGCCAGCGAGTGCATTCCGGGGGAAAGCGATGTGCTCGTTCGCACTCCTCGTATGCACGAGTGTGCGAATCTGCTTAATCAGGGCGATTTTGGTCCAGGGCCAAACCCCACTTCCGAGCCGTGACGAAGCACTACATGGTCCATTCCGACTCGAGCACTCGACCCAAACCGCCCCCCTCGGTGGTCGGTCCCCAGACGAAGTCGCCGGCCTTGTCGATCAGACCAACCCAGTCGCCCCGTCGCACTTCCGCCAGGCCATGCTCGAACGGTTTGACCTGGTCGAACTGGGGCGCGATCGCCCAGCGCCCCTCAGGGTCAATGAACCCGTGAATCATGGACCCGCAAGTTTCACCGAACGCGGCGGCGGCCAGGCCTTCGGAGAAGGGCTCGACGTCTCGATAAGGAAGTTCCCGCAAGACCCGGCCGGCCCGGTCGATGAGAAAGCTGGTCGCGCGCCATTTCCTTCCCCGGCGCGTCACGACGGCAACGCCGTCCTTGAAGGCCGTGGCCCACTTCCATTTCAGCGGAATGACCCGCTCGCCGCTTTTGTCGATGTAGCCGGATCGCATGCGATAGGGAGAGCTGCCCAGCCATACGACCGCCAGACCTTCCGAGAACGAATGAAAACCGTTGTAATCGCCGGGGATCAGAAGACGGCCCGCGCGGTCGATCGAGCCGTACTTGAAGGCGGCGATCCTTTCGGCGCCGGCCACGAGGGGGTCGGGTTTCATGGTCCAACCCGTGCACACGACGGCCCGACCCTCGCGAAAACCATCGGCCTGGGTCCACTCGGCCGGGATGACGACATTCCCTGAACGGTCGATGAAGCCCCGCCGCGGGGCGCACGACCAGACGTCGCCGCTGTTGTTTCCCAGGTCTGGGGGGACTTGATATCCGGCCAGCCCCTCGGCGAACGGGGTCACCGAATCGTGCACGGGCTCGATCACGACCCGACCCTCGCGATCGACGAAGCCCCACTTGTTTTGCTTCTTCACGGCCGCCAAGCCCTCGGAGAACAGCTTGATCTCGTCCCAGGGACTCTCGAAAACCTCGCGACCGTCGCGGTCGATCACGAAGGTGGATCCTTCGTCGTCGCGGACGACCGCCCTGCCGTCGATGAAGGGCTCGCCCCACGCGAACCGCGTCTGGAGGACAAGCCGGCCCTGGCGATCGATGTAACATTGCTTACCCTGGCTCGTCACGGCGAAGAGCGGTTCGTCATCGGCGATCGGTTCGGTTCGCCGGGGCGGAATCGCCGCGCGCGGGACCGTGATCGAGCCCGCGGCGATGCGTTCGATCGCCTCCCGAACGCGGTCGGCTTCAGCGGTTCGGCCCTCGATCGGACCTTCGATAAATTGGAGCAGGCGAGGCAATGCGGCGCGCGCTCGCGGCCCATACTGGCCGAGCGCTGTCACGGCGGCGTCGGGCAAGCTCTCATCGTGAAGGAACTCGGCCCAGTCGCACACCGCGATCAGCAAAGGCACGAACCGTTCCGGGTCTGGCGTCAGCGTTCCGAGCGCGTGCGCGGCCGCGCGCGCGATGTAGCCGTTCGAATCGCGGATCGCGGCGTCGAGCACGTCGAGGAATTCAGGCAAGGGAGCGCCCTGCTCCGCGAGCGCGTCAATCATGCGGGATCGCTCCGCCTCGTTGCCCCCCTGGAACGTCAGCAGGTCGCCGGCCGCCGGCTGTGCAGCGGCCCCGATGAACTGCATTACCTCCATCGCGGCCAGTCGCGCTTGATCGCCGCCATTCGCCAGCATGTCGCGGAGTGCGACAAGCACGCGGTCGTCGAACCGGCTCGCGCTCGCCAGCGCCTGCGCCAGGCTCGACGGCCACTCGGAGATCCCCTGGTTCCGCAGCTTTTCCAGGAGCTTCGGCACGGCGCCCACAACGGCCGGGCCGGCGTGCGCCAGCACGAACCGCAGAGCTCGGTCGCAATCGTCATCGAGAGTTCCCAGGGCTTCGATGATCGGGCCGATGTGCGGATCGATCCGCTCGCCCGCCAGCTCGAGCGTTTTCCGCAACCGATCGACGGCGATCATATTGTCAAAGTCGAACGCCGGGGGGCTCTCGCCCGTGGCGACGGCTTCGCGATAGTCGCGGTGATGGACGCGTTGTTGCCAAAGCTGCTCAAGGAACCGCTCGATCCATGCTGGAATCAGCGTCTCGAGATCGTTCTCGAGCGTCGCCAGGGCGGCTCGATCGGCCTCGAGCCGACGAGCGGCGGCATCTCGCCCAGGGTCGCTCGGCTCGTGATCCGGGGCGTTTCGTTCGGCGTCTAATCCTCGCAACGCCCGGGCGGCCGGGGCGCAGCCTTCCGGCTCGGCCAGCCGCCGGAGCCATTCCGCATGGTCTCGGACGCGTTTGTCCGCATCGTCCGGCGAATTCACGATGTCCCTCGCATTCGCTTTTGGAGACTTGCTTTCCTGTCGAATTTCCGTGTTTATGAAGATCACTGATTGTGTTGAACTCAGGCCGCCATGAACTGACAATGTTGTAACAGACCGTGTGGGCGTTGATGAATTGCGTTCGTGTCACTCACGACGCGTCCGGCAGTAGCCTGGCCCGCGCTACAGCGAGGCTGGGACGTCGGGCTGGGCGTATTCTTCAAGGATCGCGACCGCGTCGAGAGCGAGCCAGCGCTGTTCTTCGGCATGGAGATTCCGCGATTGCCGCCCGTGGGGGTCGCGCTGGGGATACTCCCTGATCAGGGCGCGTTTCGCCTTGATGAGCGACAACGCCGCGAGCCGCAGCTTTTCGGCCTCGTGGGCGACGCGAGTCGCGCTCTCGCCGGCCTTGACGGCGGCCTGAAGCCGGCGGAGTCTCTTTTCCAAGAGATTTCGCTTCCGAACCGGCTCGGAATGTTCCGAGACCCACGCGGGCATTCGGGCTGGCCTCCAAGGACGACCAAGTGGAGATCAAAGGGCGACAGACGCGCGCCCCACGCTTGGCGCAGGAACGATGGGGCGCGCATCAGCCGCGTTTTGCCGACACGCTCGCGGCGATTCAGGTTCACGAGCTCGTTGCCAGCGAACAACTCAAAGGGGGCAGGACTCAGAGATGCGAGCAAATCAACCTGACCCTCTTATTGACGCCGTCCGGCAATAATGAGTCCTTAACCCTTTGATTCGTTCGCGGCGAGCTCGGCGGCTCGGCGGGCGGCGGCGAGGACGGCGTCCATGAACGCGCCGCGGACCCCGGCTTGTTCGAGCGCGTGCAGACCGGCGATCGTCGTGCCGCCGGGCGAGGCCACCTGGTCCTTGAGCACTCCCGGGTGCAGACCCGTCTCGCGGACCATGCGGGCGGCGCCCAGCACGGTTTGCGAGGCCAAGAGCGTCGCCACGTCGCGGGGCAGGCCGGCGCGGACGCCGCCGTCCGACAGGGCCTCGATCATGAGATAGACGAACGCCGGCCCGCTCCCCGAAAGACCCGTGACCGCGTCCAGGAGCGATTCGGGCACCGCGACCGCGACGCCAACCCCCTCGAGCAGCGACTTCACCAGGGCCTCGTCACGCGCGGTCGCGCCCGCGCACAACGCATAGGCCGACGCCCCCTGCCCCACCAGCGCGGGCGTGTTTGACATGACCCGAATCACCCGACACTCGCGGCCCAGACAACCCGCGATCGTCGCGATCGTCGTACCCGCCGCGACCGAAACGATCAGATGATCGGACGTCACCGCCGGGCGCAGGCCCTCAAGCGCCTGGGCCATCGTCTGGGGCTTGACCGCCAGCACGATCACGTCGCACTGGCAGGCGACCTCGGGATTGGATTCGACCACCACCACGCCGCTCGAACCCGCCAGCGCGGCCCGCGCGGCGGGCGAGGGATCGCTGGCCGTGATCGAACCCGGCTCGGCCAGGCCGGCGCGGATCATTCCCTCCACAAGGGCGGTCGCCATCCGCCCCGAACCGATAAAGCCCCAACGCGGCCGGGCTTCGGATCGGCCCCCTTTTTTCGTCGTTCGCGCCATCGTCGACTCGCTCGGTCCCGCGATCGCCTCTTCCGTCGCCCACTCGTGATAGAAGGGTATGCGGGCCCCGCCCGAGACGCAAGCCGCGGCTCGACCCGCCTCCGTGTCTTTCCATCACGAACGGGGGATGGTGCGTATTAAAGGGGATCTCGCGCGCGAGAGGCGGGCGAACCGCGGCGGCGATGACGGAAACAGGCGAATCGAAACAAGAGACCGAGCCCATGGGATTCTGGACAAGGTGGTTCGCGGCGTGGTCGCGGTCTCCGTGGGGGCCGGGCGCTTCGATTCTGGAGCTCATCCGCGCCTGGGACGGCAAAGAAACCCTGGTGCTTCCCGACGACGCGGTGGAGTCGAGCTCCAATCTGCGTTTCGCCCCCGGGGCGCTGGACGGGATCGCCACGCACCACATGGCGCCAGGCGAAGGGAGCAACCAGGACGAACGGGTCCAGGCGATCCTCGCCGCGGTGGTCGCGGCCGGCCGGGTTGGCAAGGGGCGCGCCCGACGAGTGCTTATCCCGCTCGCGATGGACGAACGGGTCGCCACGTATGCCGACGCCCTGATCGGGGCCCTCGCCCGCGAGCCCACGGCGGTTCTCGAGCCGCTCCGCGATGGGGCGCGCTGGCTGGTCAAGACGGCGATCCATAACGAGCCCCTCAAGCTGGGGATTCTCTTGCTGGGGTCGACCGGGGCGCAGGGGGACGTCGAGCTGTTGCTCACGCTCGCGCGGCACGACGAATTCACGCTTTACGCGGCCGTGGCCGCGGGCAATCTGCTCCCCGACCCGACCGACGTCTGGTGGACGATGGCGCGAAACGTCCACGGATGGGGCAAGATCCATGTGGTCGAACGGCTCTCAAGACGAGTCGACGACCGCCCGGATGTTCAGGATTGGCTGATCCGGCACGGATGCGAAAACACCGTCATGCCCGAGTATCTCGCGTGCTTGTGCGCGCGAGGCGGCCGGCTGGCCCAGGCTCTCGAAGCCGGCCGGGCCGACGACGAGCTGCTCGACGGGGCCTGTCTGATCTTTCGGGCGCTCGCCGGCGAGGGGCCCGCCGAGGGTCTCGACGCCTACGAGGACGGCATCGCGGCCGCGCGGGCTCTGGCCGGGCAGCTCGAAGGCCGATGTGATTCGCGCGGGCGAATCGGTGCGGTCTCGGCACTTCATGAATGGCTGGAGAGCCCCGAGCCAGGCTCGAACCAGAGTGAGGGCGTCTGGCTCGAGCGCGAGGCCGCGGGCTGGACGCCCCAGGTTCGCGCGGAACTGGCTGCGCGATGCCAGGGCATCCTGCGATCCCGCGGCGGCGCGGGGGTCTAATTGCCTGGCAAAGAATGAGAATCGGTTAATTGGACCATTCACGCAGGCCCTCCCAGGATTGCGCCCTGGGCTGAACTCTCTCAGAGGTCGTCTAGAAAGCCATGGCAAAAGATGTTATGGCGGCGTCATGGACGCCAGAAACAGGTACGACACGGACGTTTCCGATGCCGAGTGGGCTCAGCTCGTGCGGGTGATTCCCGCACCCAAGCCCGGCGGCA
>DAIDHE010000241.1 GCA_027459775.1 Planctomycetales bacterium
AGCCGCCAGAACCCCTGCCAGCACGCCATCCCAGCCAGGGGCATGCCCGGCATATCGATCCATCGCGACAGAGTCGGCCCCAGGCGCAGATAATCCGCCAACGCGGCCGGGCTGATGGCGAGCGAGGCCGCGACCAACGCCAGGCCGCCACTCGCGCCGCCCAAGACGAAACGCCACTGCCTCTTGTAGATCATCGCGCAGGCGATTACGAGGGCCAGTTGCGGCTTGAACGTCTGCAGCGCGAAGACGGCGCCCGCGGTCGTCGGCATTCCCTTGCGGAGCAGGGCGAAGGTGGTCGCGAGGATCAACAGAGAGAGCGTCGCATTCTGGCAACTATAGACTGACATCAGACTCGGCAGAAACGGGACCGACGCCAAGAGGGCATACCCGAAAACGCCGCGTTTCTCGGTCACGGCTCCCACAAGGATGCGCAGGGCGGCGATCAGGCATCCGGACATGAACAGCACCCATGCCATTGCCCCACCCTTGAAGGAAAGGTAGGAAAACGGGAGGCAGAACCATACAAAAAAAGGAGGGTATACGTAGAGTGCAACATCATTCTTGCCCAAGTCAAATGGCATCCGTGAGCGGTCGTGCTGGACCTCGATCTGGTAGGGGAAGTCGTAGAGCCTGCCCGCCTTGCCATCGCGAACCATTCGGGCCGCGACATAGAACTGCACGTAATCGCCGCCCGGAACCGGCGCGTTGAAATTGGGAGACCAGAAGAGGATGTACGCGAGTTGTGCCGCCACGAGCCCCGATGCAAGAACGTCCACGGGGTGGATCAAAGGCCGACCTGTGAAAACATGCGATTGATTCCACTTCTTCATGAGCCATTGATCCCGATAAGACGACGCATGACTTAACCAACCCGTCACCCACATCCCGCGACCTCGTCGACGGCGTCATCGGCGATGGCCAGATGCTGAAGGTCGCGATCGCGCTTGAGCGGTCGCCCGGCCGATTCACCACTCGAGCCTCGATCCCGAGCGATCATGATTCCCGATCCTACCGAAATCGATCGCGGCTGGCTCCCTCGAAGACATCCCCGACACGCCGATCAACACGTTCGCGGGCTCATCCAGTCTCAGGTCGCTCCTGCGACCCACCGCCGAGGAGCCGCCCCGTCCCAGGGCGGATCATCGCGGTGGTATCCGCTGACTCCAGGCTCGGTGCCGCCATGGCGGGTTGGGAAGGATGCGCGCCTTTTTTTAGCCGTCCGAATGTCAACATCTCAGAACAAGACGCGCATAAGGTTTACACCCGAGTGTCAACCATCGTTGACACTCGCGACATCAGCCGCATTCCATCCGAGAGCACCCGAGCAAGTGTTGCTTTTTGTGAACGTCGAGCCCGACTCACGCATCCCTTTACAGGTTCATCGGTTAGACCGATCTCCGGGTTGCGGCGGCGCGGGACGACGGCCTTTTTGCGGCGCTGCGCCCGGATTGGTACGCCGAGTGCTTTTGCAATTAAATCAACGGGACAAGACAAACGGCGGCGAAACGAGACGTACAAGCGAGAAGTCGCCGCCGTTGAGACGCGTCGTCGTTCTGAGTTTCCGATCACGTTCTACCCGCACAGGAGTTAGATCTCATGACCAAATTCGTCGCCTCCGCCCAGAAGTTCATCAAGAGTGAAGACGCTCCGACCATGGTCGAGTACGGCCTTCTGGTGGCACTGATCGCCATCGTCGTGGCCGCCGCGGCCAAGGTTCTGGGGACGAATCTGTCCTCGCTCTTCGCGGCCGTTGCCGGATCGGTCTGAGTACGGACCAACCTCGAAGCCCAGAGGCAAGCTTGATTGCGGTCCTCTTCCCCGATTCGATGAGGGAGGAGGACCGTGTGTTTCCGTGGAATGGAGGGTTCGCACGTGTTTCGGATTATTCGTGGTCTAGAGCGGCTTGCAGCCGACGAATCCGGCGCCACGATGACGGAATACGGCTTTCTGCTCTTGCTGATCGCTTTGGTGGTGATGGGGGTGGCCAAGCTGCTCGGGCAGAACGTCCTGTCGCTCTATTCCCTGAGCCAATACCTCTAGTTTGTTAGGGATGAGCCAAAGCCATTGTGTTGTCGCGATCCTCGTTGCCGGGAGATGTCGACCCGCCGACTCATCGGGGAGCTCGCGTGGGTCATGCCCGTCGCGAGTCGCCTTGATTCAAACGCATATGGAAGTGATGTTGTCATCATGATCGAATTCATCGCCTCCGCCAAGAAGTTTATCCTGAGCGAAGAAGCGCCGACCATGGTTGAGTACGGACTCTTGGTGGCGCTGATCGCGATCGCCATCGTCGTGGCGGGCGCCGCGTCCGTGGTTGCGTCCGGCCTCTTGGTCGCGCTGATCGCCATCGTCGTGGCGGGCGCCGCGTCCATTCTGGAGACGAGCGCGTCCTCGTTCTGTGCTCCGATCACCGCCTCGTTCCGAGACTGAATCAGCGCATCCGGCCTCTTGTGTCCGCCCGGGCGTGAACTGCTCTCGCCAGCTCATGTGGAGCGAGGGATTGGGCCCGTGCGGTCATCCAGGGGCTGTGGGACCGACCCGCTTTGGATCACCCCGTGGTGATCCCTCTCCAAAGCGGGTCTGGACACATTTCGAGGGAACGGTTTTTCGAGGATGAGCCTCGTGATTGAACTCTACCCGGTCCCGATTCTCTTGGTTCTCGTGGCCGCGCTGATCGCCGCTGTCACGGACGTCTGGAAATTCAAGGTTTACAACCTCTTGACGTTCCCGTTGTTGGCGGGGGGTCTTCTCTATCATACGCTGCAAGGGGGCACATCCGGGCTGACGGAGAGCATCGTCGGCGCCATCGTCGGTTTCGCGCTGATGATCGTGCTCTACACGTTGGGGGGCATGGGGGCCGGCGACGTCAAGTTCGTGACGGCGCTGGGGGCCTGGCTCGGCCTGCCGCTGACTCTCTATGTTCTGATGGCCGGCTGCATCGCCGCCGGGGTCTACGCCGCGGTCTTGCTGGTGGCCGCCTCCTCCTGGCGGGAGACCTTATTGAACATGCGGATACTCTGGCTGCGGCTGGCCTGTTTGGGGCGGCACTTGGGGTCCGAGGACCGGGTGGAGACCGAGGTCAAGCGCCCCGACCGGCGTCGTCGGCTCATCCCTTTTTCGGCCATGATCGCGTTGGGTCTGGTCGCGACCGTCGTCTGGTTGCGGACCTGGTCCCCCGAGATGATCGCGCAGGCTCCGGCCCGCCATGCATCGTCGGCTTCAGGCGCGACGGCGGTGATCGAATCCCATCCCTTCCATTCAGCCCCCATTCGCAGAGGTGAGCCGTGAAAACCCAATCGTTCATCGCCGTTGTCTTCGCGCTGGTCTTTGGCGGCTCGGCCGCCATCGGAGTGCGGCAATACGTCGGGCGTGGCGCCGCCCCGCGGGTCGAGACGGTCTCGGTGGTCGTGGCCAGTCTGAACATTCCCCGCGGCATGCTCGTTTCTCCCGACCTCATCAAGACCCACGACTATCCCAAGGATCTGGTGCCGATCGGAGCCATCCTCAACAAGGACGACGCGCAGGATCGATCGGCCTTGACCAGCATGGTGACCGGCGAGCCGCTGCTCGAGAGCAAGCTGAGCCCCAAGGGTCAGCGCGGGCTGGCCTCGCTCGTCGTCGGCGGGATGCGGGCGTTCACGATCACGACCAACGTGGCCTCGGGCGTGGCCGGGTTCATTCTCCCTGGCAACAAGGTGGACGTTTTGTTGACCATCTCCAACGGGGGGGCGAGCAACGATTTCACCGGCGGCGGCAGTACGACGACCTTGCTCCAGAACGTGGAGATCCTGGCCGTGGATCAGAAGGTCGAGGCGCCGGCCGATAACAAGGTGGACAGCACGAATCTCCGCTCCGTCACCTTGCTGGTGACCCCTGGCCAGGCGGCCAAGCTTTCGTTGGGCCAGAGCAAGGGCACACTGCACCTGACGCTTCGCAACCCGAACGACCAGTTGGCGGCGACGGTCCGGCCGACGACCGTGAACGACATTCAGTTCCTCGCGGAGGCCCCGGTCCGGCCCTGGGACGAGCGAGCCAAGGATCTGCTCAAGTCGCTGGGCGACGCTCTGGCCAAGGCGCGACCTGTCCCGCCGCCGCCGCCCGCCGAGGCGCCGGCCGTTCCCAGGAAGTCGATCCGTACCATCCGTGGAAGCAGCGAGGGATTGGTGGTTCTCTCCCCGACGTCCAGCTCCGGTTGAGAGGCCGCCAAACCAGGATCGCGGGGGGGGTTCGCTCGAGTACGACATGAGTACAAATGTCTTTCTAGCCACGGACGATGAGACGCAGGGCGCGCTGGTGCGGAAGGTTCTGCTCCGCGAAGGTCTGGACTGCCCGGTCACCAGCGTCGTCCGCGTCGAGCTGGCGCCCCAATTGTTGCCCCGATCGCCGGTCGACCTGATCGTGGTCGGGTTGCCGGCGAACACCGAGCGTTCGTTGAAGTTGCTCGATTGGCTGGAGAAGCTGCCGCGGACCAACGGAGAGCGGGTGCTGGCGATCGGTCCGGCGGCCGACCCCAAAATGGTGCTGCGCGCGTTGCGGGGGGCGGTCGACGATTATCTCGATCAGGCCGACCTTGAGGCCGAGCTCATGACCGCCCTGGGTCGCTGGCGGGCGACCTTGGCGCGGCATCAGGAGGCCGGCAAGGTGATCGCCGTGCTGGCGCCCAGCGGGGGCAGCGGCTCGAGCACCCTCGCGGTCAATCTGGCCACCGTACTGGCCAAGCAGCACCAGTCCTCCGTGCTCCTCGACCTGAAGCTCGAGACGGGCGATCTGGCCGCGCTCCTCGACCTCAAGCCGACCTATACCCTGGCCGACCTCTGTCACAACGTCGCGCGCATGGACCGGACGTTGTTCGAGCGCTCGCTGACGCGGCACGAGAGCGGCGTGCATCTTCTGGGCGCGCCCCGCCACTATGACGACGTGGCTCAGGTCACGGCCGATGGAGTGCACCAGGCGCTCGCGCTGGCCAAGTCCTCGTTCCCTTACGTCCTGGTCGACCTCGACCATTCGTTCCGTCCCGAGCAGGTCAAGATCCTCCGCGAGTCCGACGTCATCCTGCTTGTGATCCGGCTCGATTTCGCCGCGCTGCGCAATGCCCACCGCGCGCTCGAGCATATCGAGCGCCTGGGCGTTGATCGGGACCGTGTTCGCCTGATCGTCAACCGCTACGGGCAGCCCAAGGAGGTGCCGTTCTCCAAGGCCGAAGAGGCGCTGGGCATGAAGATCTTTCATTATGTTCCCGACGATCCCAAATCGATCAATCGGGCCAATAACAACGGCGTGCCCGTCGTCCTGGAATCGCCCCGCGCGCCTGTCTCGCGGAGCGTGACCAAGCTCGCGGCCGGCGTCAACGGCCGCCCCGTCAATAACCACTGATTGTCGGTCGTGAACGTGACAGGCTTGAGCGCACCCGGAACCACGATCAGGGCTGTCGCGGGAGCACCCGGATACCGATCGCGAATGCTTGGTTCGTGACCAACTTTCAGGCTGGCGAACGGAACGCGATTCCGCGTCCGCTTGAGATGCGATTGCGCCCCCCCAAGGGGTTCGGAGCGGCTTTAGGAAGAGACCTCGACCACGGGACGAACGCACGATGAGTCGCCTACAAACCGAGCGGAACGGCCAGGGAAACCCCGCGCTTTCGAACGAGGATCGGTTCCTCGCGATCAAGCGGCAACTGCACCAGCAGCTCATCACCGGGATGGATCTCTCGATGATCGGCACGATGAACGAGGAAGAGCTGCGGCTGGAGGTTCGCCGCGCGGCGGAGGAGCTGATCCGCCACGGGTCGGACTTGCTCAACCTCAGTGAGCGGGAGCGGCTGGTCAGCGAGGTGATCGACGAGACGTTCGGCTTGGGCCCGCTCGAGCCCTTGATGCGCGATCCGACCATCAGCGACATTTTGGTCAACGGTCCCAAGATCGTTTACGTCGAGCGCAGGGGCCGGCTGGAGCCGGCGAACATCGCGTTCAACGACGACAAGCACCTGGTCCAGATCATCCAGCGAATCGTGGGGAGGATCGGCCGGCGGGTGGACGAGACCAGCCCGATGGTCGACGCCCGGCTCGCCGACGGCAGCCGCGTGAACGCCATCATCGCGCCCCTGGCCCTGGATGGCGCGCTGCTGTCGATTCGGCGGTTCGGTTCCCGGCCGCTCCTGATCGACGACTTGATGGTTCATCGGGCGGTCACCCGCGAGATGATTCAGTTCCTTTCGTCGTGTGTGAAGGCGCGGATCAACGTGATCATCTCGGGCGGGACGGGCAGCGGCAAGACGACGCTGCTCAATGCGCTCTCGGCCTTCATCCCGTCCGACGAGCGGGTGGCGACGATCGAGGACGCGGCCGAGCTCCGGCTTCAGCAGCGGCACGTGGTCCGGATGGAGACCCGGCCGCCCAACATCGAGGGCGAGGGCGAGGTCGGCACCCGCGACCTGGTGCGCAACGCGCTGCGAATGCGGCCCGATCGGATCATCGTCGGCGAGTGCCGCGGGCCCGAGGCCCTCGACATGCTCCAGGCCATGAATACCGGCCACGACGGCAGCATGACCACGATCCATGCCAATGACACCCGCGATGCGATCAGCCGGCTTGAAATGATGATCGGCATGGCTGGCTTCGACCTGCCGATCTGGATCATCCGCCGCCAGATCGCCTCGGCCATCAACCTCATCGTCCAGGTGGCGCGGCTGCCGGGCGGCGTGCGCAAGATCATCAAGATTTCCGAGATCACCGGGATGGAAGGCGACGTTATCAGCATGCACGACATCTTCGGCTTCCGGCAGACCGGCGTCGACGACGACCGGGTGGCCCAGGGTCACTTCTTTTCCACGGGCATCCGGCCGCAATGCCTCGAGCGCCTCGAGATCGCCGGCGCCGGCCTGCCGATCGCCATGTTCGAACGGAGCGTACTCAATGTTTGAACGTCGAGAAACGGCCGCGGAGGTCCAATCATGAATCCCGCCCTCCTTCCACTGTTGACCTTCGGCGCCGTCGTGGCCGCGGTCGCGGGGACGTATTCGATCCTGGCCGACGTGTATCTCCGCGACCGGTCGCGGATCAGTGAGCGGATCGACGACGAGTTCCGCAAGCGGCAGCGCGAGCGGGCGCGCAAGGCGCTCATTTATAAAGATCTCAACCAGCTCGTCCTCGACGCGTCGAGCGACCAGGAAGCGGCGCCCGACGTGCGGAAGCGGCTCCAGGCCATGGTCGAGCAGTCCGGCCTGGACTTGACTCTCCACAAGCTCTTGACCATCGCGGTCGCCGCTGGGCTGGTCTTTGGCGTGTTGGGCGGTCTGATGCGGCAGAGCGTCGTGGTGGCCGTGGTGGTAGCCCCGGTCGCCGCCGTCTTGCCGCTGGCCTACGTCCAGTTCAAGCGGAAGGCCCGCCTCGAGAAACTGCTGTCGCAACTGCCCGACACCTTCGACCTGATGAGCCGCGTCGTCCGGGCCGGCCAGACCTTGTCCCAGGCTCTTCTGGCGGTTGCCGACGAGTTCGCGCAGCCGATCGCCGGCGAGTTATCTTACTGTTACGAGCAACAGAACCTTGGCCTCCCCCCCGAGGTCGCGATGCGCGACCTGGCCCGCCGTACCGGCCTGCTCGAAATCAAGATCTTCGTCACGGCCGTCACGGTCCAGCAGCAGACCGGCGGCAGCCTCGCCGAGATGCTCGACAAGCTCTCGATGATCATCCGCCAGCGCTACCGCACCCGGGGCCAGATCAAGACCCTGACGGCCGAGGGCCGGCTGCAGGCGGTCATCCTGCTGGGACTGCCGATCGTCATGTTCTTCGCATTCCTCCTCATGCTCCCCGACTACGAGAGCAAGCTGCTCGAACACCCCAGCCTGATCATCGTGACTCTCACGTTCGAGTTGCTCGGGGCGTTGTGGATTCGAAAGATTGTCAATTTCGACTTCTAGGGCGGTCCGCCCGTGGAGCGCCGCGGCGGGCCCGTTGATTTCCTCGAGATCCCTCTCATGACTACCGAAGCCCTGATCACGTTGATCGCGTTCCTGATGGTGAGCAGCGGCGTGCTCCTGGTCTACACGCTGGTTGGCACGCGGCGGACTCGTCTCGATGACCGGCTGGACGACCTGGAAATGCAGGGTTCATCGAGCGCCGCCGCCCTCCCGGAGTCCGGGTCGGGCGGCATGGGCTTCACGGCGTCGCGACCGGCCCCGGCAAACGCGTTCACCGAGACCACGCTGCCGAGGCTGGGGAACGCGCTCATGCCCAACGACGAAGAGGAACGAACCGCCCTCGGCGCCCGGCTGATCCAGGCGGGGTTTTACGGACGGCAGAGCCTGGCCATTTTCCTGGGGGTCAAGCTGCTCCTGATCGCCGGCCCCGCCCTGGTCGGCCTGACGCTGGGCTTGAGCGGCCTCGTGCCCACCGAATACGCCGTGCTGGGCGGCGGTTGCTTCGGCATCATCGGGATGATCGGGCCTGGCTTCTGGCTCGACGGCCGGAAGCAGAAACGACAAACGAGCCTGCGCAGGGCCTTGCCCGACGCCCTCGACCTGCTCGTGATCTGTCTCGAGGGGGGTCTCAGCCTGCCCGGCTCGCTACGGCGGGTGGGCGCCGAGCTGAGGACGGCCCACCCGCTCCTGGCCTTCGAGCTGAACATCGTTCAGCGCGAGATCCAGCTCGGCAGCTCGCCAGGCGAGTCGCTCCAGAAGATGGGCGTTCGCACCGACCTTGAGGAGATGCGCGGGCTGGCTTCGGTCATCACCCAGTCCGAGCGGTTCGGGGCGAGCCTGGTGAAGTCGCTCCGCGTCCACGCCGAGACCCTCAGGAGCAAGCGGCAGCAGTACGCCGAGGAGATGGCCGCGAAAGCGGCGGTCAAAGTGCTCTTCCCCACCCTTCTCTTCATTTTCCCCGCCATTTTCGTCGTCATCCTCGGCCCCGCGGCCTTCCAGATCATGGAGCATCTCGCCACGGTGATGAATCGATAGAGATAAATCGATAGATTCGCGACCCTCCCGGGCGGTTCCGGCCGGCCGGGGAGAACTTTTCGCTCTTGGTGCTTGACATGGTTCCGTATGTAAACGAAGATTTGTTACCTTCGTGGGGATCAATTGATGCGAGGGGAGAGATGGCGAACGGACCGCGATGTCCTCCGAGACTGCTGGGGCCGCTGGACGGCGATCTTGTCGCTGTTCGCCAGGCGGAGTCCGGCCCGGCGCCGGCTCGATCCCCGCGCCTATGCGGACCTGCGGAAACAGCTGCTCGCCGTCTGTCGGTCGCTGGCCGCGGCGGACGGTCCCGAACGATCCTTCCACGCTGGCCTGGAAGAGACGGTCAAGCCCTGGCTGGATCTTGGCGCGTTCAACCGTGCCGATTCCGAGATCCTCTCCGGGCTGCTCGAGCAGTGCCGCAAAGTGGATGCCGAGCTGAACGGGCGGAGATGGCGGCCGGCCTTGTCGCACCGGGGCGAGCTGGCCCTGTGGATCGTGAGCGGCGGGGCCGTGGCCGGCGGCCTCGTCTGGATGTTGACGATGATCGGCATTCCGGTGCTCGCCACCCTGTGGGGCGCGGTCGACATGGTCTGGATCTGGTTCAGGTACGCCGACCACTGGCAGAAAGCATCCATTTTCGCCGTGATGGTTGTCGTGGCTTCGATGTACATCGTGTCGCGAAGCGCGAGAGCGTGATCGAGGGGGAGGACGTAGGCCATGGCGAATCGGGACAAAAGGGAGCCGAGAACACAGTGGCGGCGACGTGGCGCCAGCGCGACCGAACTGGCCGTGATCTTGCCGCTGTTCATCACGATCGTGCTGGGCTGCATTGATTTCGGCCGGTTCGCCTACACCTACATCGCCGTCTCGAACGCCGCCCGCGCGGGGGCGTCATGGGGGATGATGAATCCCCCCATCGTGGCCTACCAGACCCCCTGGGAGAATTCCGTCGCCCAAGCGGCAAGCAACGAGATGTCCCAGCAGCCGGGCTTCCAGTCCAGCGATTTGACGGTCTCGGTGCCGTCGATCACGACCGAGTCCGGCACCGGCACCTGGCGGTTCACCGTCACCGCCAGCTACCCGTTCCAGACCATCATTACCTGGAACGTGGGCGGTTACGGCATCCCCCACTCATTTACGCTCCAGCAGCAAGTTACGATGCGTGGCATCCGCCCTTGAATGACCCTTGACGCCGGGAGGACGCGGCTTCGTCCGAGCCGGCGAGTGAACGAGGCTTGACGTGAGCCTCGGCCCGGATCTTGTGAGCCAGCCAAACCCGATCGCCTAGTGGAGAGCCGCCATGATGGTCCAATCTGGGAAGCGACCGACTCGCCGCGGCGCCGCCATGGTCGAGGCGGCGATCATCCTCCCCGCCTTCCTGACCCTCTGCCTGGGCGTGATCGACCTGGGGATCGCCGTCTTCCAGAACCATGCCGTTGCCGAGGCCTCCCGACAGACGGCCCGGATCGCCAGCGTTCACGGCTCGATGGCCCCGTCCGGCTGGGCCGGCGGCCCATGGGGACCTACCGCCTACTCCGCGGCCGGCAACGCGGGCGACGCCTACGCGACGGCGATCCAGAATTCGGGCGCGATGTCCGGCCTCAACCCCGCGAATGTGACCATCGCGATCACATGGATCGACGGCGGCAACAATGGACAGAATGGAAACCGCGTGCAAGCGAGCATCTCCACGACCTGGACCCCGCTTATTACCTACGTGTTCGGCACTCGAACGGTCAACCTCACCGCAACCTCGATCATGCCCATCGCCCATTGAGGAGACGAACCATGCGAAGCCCAACCACGGGGAGACCAACCATGAGGCAACGCCGCTCATTTCGGCATCAAGGCCCGAATCGGCCCGGCAAGACGCTGGTCATGTTCGCACTTCTTTTGCCGCTGTTGCTGGGCATGGTCGGCCTGGCGATCGACAGCGGCCTGTTGCTGGCCACCTATCGCCAGACCCAGAACGCCGCCGACACCGCCGCCTTGGCCGCCGCCATGGATCTGATCCAGGGCAGATCGGCCGCCACCGCCACCACGACCGCGACCAACTACGTCCAGACCTACAACAACATGTCCAGCGCCACCATCACGGTGAACAACCCACCCGTCTCGGGCCCGCACACAGGCAGCTCCGCATACGTCGAGGCCATCGTCAGCTACCCGTACAAAACCTCGTTCATTCAGTTGCTGGGCGTCAATCAGAACCAGGCGGTCACGGCGCGCGCGGTGGCTGGGTTCGAGAATGTGACTTCCGGAGCAGGTCTGGTCACCCTGCTACCGAACCCTCAGGCCGGCCAGGGCCTGACGGTCAGCGGCGGTGCGATCCTGAGCGTCGACGGCGGGATCATCGTCAACTCGACGGGCAAGGGCTACGACCAGAACGGCAACCCCGTGAACTTTAGCAACCCCCAGGGACCAGCCAGTTCGGTGTCCAACAACTCGGCGCTCTACGCGACCAGCATCAATGTATCGGGGGGCGTCGGGAATGGCACTCAATCCAGTTACATGCCCTATCCCCCGGGAAGCACCGGCCCCAGCCCGCTCACCGCCGGGACCGGGGTCGACGTCCCCGACCCGCTCATCAACCTGCCGGTGCCGACCACGACAAGCCCGGGGCTCTTCCCAGTGGTCAATACAAACTATGGGAGCGTCTCGGTCGGCAACGGTCAAACCATCACCTTGAATCCCGGGCTCTACTCGAACATCAAGATCACCGGGGGGACCGTCACGCTCAACCCCGGCATTTACGTCCTCGAGGGCGGAGCGACGAACGCCCTGGACATCACGGGTGGAACCGTCACCGGCAACGGCGTGATGTTCTATAATACCGCGAGTAATTACGACCCGGCCTCGGGCACGGATACGGGAACCGGATCCTCCAAATTCGGCGGCATCAATATTAGTAGCGCTGGCGTCACTTTCTCTCCGATCAGCGACCCCTCCAGCCCGTACAATGGCATGACAATCTTCCAGGACCGCGCGAACACGAGCACGATCAGCATCCAGGGGGGAAGCAGTGGAGCCCAGATCACGGGCACGACCTACGCGGCCAATGCCAACCTCGCGATCTCCGGCTCCGGAAACTGGAATTCGCAGTTCGTCGTCGGCTCGATGAACATCTCGGGCCAGGGGACGCTGACGCTCAATTATGCCGGGCAAAACCTGGGAATGGCTCCCGAGGTGTTCTTGGTTGAATGAAGCGGCGATCTGTTTCGCGCGCCCCGTCTCCGCTCCCCGGGATCCTTAGCTGGCACCGAATCCGCTGTTGAACCCAAGATGAGCTTCACCCAAAGTTCTCCAGACGATCAAACCGGGTCCGACGAGGATCGTCCCGCGCACCTGCCGCCGCTCATGACCGTTGACGGCGAACCCGCGCCCAAGGCGCCGACGAGCCCGCGAGATACCGGGGTCAGCCCGGCGGTCCTCCGCGACCTGGCGCTCAAGACGGCGTACACCGTCCCGCAGTTCACCACGGAATGGGCCGCCCGGCAGCTTTGCCTCACCCAGGCGCTGGTCGGCGAGATGCTCGAGCAGATGCGCGCCGATCAGCTCCTGGAGATCCTCGGATCCTCCGGCCCGTTCGGGTTCCGCTATGCGATCTCGGGCCGCGGCCGCGAGCGCGCCGCGCGGCTCCTGGAGATCTCCGGCTATATCGGCCCCGCGCCCGTCTCGCTCGAGGCCTACACCGCAATGATCGAGTGGCAGCTCGCCCGGGCCCCCGAGGTGAGCCGCGATCACGTCGCGGCCAGCCTTGCAAAGCTGGTTCTCCCCGAGGAGGACGCCCTTCTGGCCGGGCTCGCCGCCTCGTCGGGCCGCAGCCTGTTCGTCTTCGGGCCTCCGGGCAATGGCAAGACCAGCCTGGGACACTTGATCCACGGAGCACTCCAGGGAGACATCTGGATCCCGCATTGTATCGGGATCGAGGAGAACATCATTCGGATCTACGACCAGCAATTGCACCAGGCGGTGGATGCCGCGAATCCGCCGCTCTGGTCGATCGATCGCCGCTGGATGAAGATCCGCCGACCGCTGATCATCGGCGGCGGAGAGATGACCCTGGAATCTTTCGACCTCATCTACAGCCCCTCGCTGCGGTACTACGAGGCCCCTCTGCATCTGAAGGCCAACGGCGGCATGTTTCTCATCGACGATTTCGGTCGACAGCGGGTCGACCCCCACGAGTTGCTGAACCGCTGGATCATTCCGCTCGAGAACCGGATCGACTACCTCACCCTGCACACGGGCCAGAAAATCCAGATCCCATTCCTTCAGTCGCTGATCATCGCCACCAACCTGGACCCGGAGCAGGTGACCGATCCGGCCTTCCTGCGCAGGATGGGTTATCGCCTCTACCTGGCGCCGCCCTCGCCCGATCGCTATCGCACGATCTTCGAACAATATGCCCACCGCCTTGACATCCCCATCCAGCCCGGCCTGGTCGAGCGATTGCTCGAGCGCTACGCCTCCGAGGGCCGAGAGCTGCGCGGCTGCGAGCCCCGCGACCTGATCGAACGCTCCCGAGACATCTGCCGCTTCACCACCCGCCCCATGGAACTCAATGATGAAGTGATGACACTTGCATGGACGGGCTATTTCGGCAACAAGCCGCGGACGACCTGAAATCAGGAGACGCCGCGGGAAAAAAGACTCCTACCCGGGTTCATATTCCTCATTTTCGTAAGGTCTTCCCCCGGCTGAAGGCCCAACGAAACATGGAGCGGAAAAAGTCGAATCAGCGAAACGTGCTGCTTTCGGGCATCGGTGAAAATGCCGTGTACGGCAACCCGTCACGAGGGTTCGAATCCCTCCCTCTCCGTTTTGAAAAGGCCGATTTGGCTCAAGGAGGGTCGTATCCGCCGGGGTGCCAAGGATGGCAGTGCGACAGCCGTTTGAGTCCTCGCCAGAGCCCCTTCAGGGGTCCGTGGAGCTTGATCGACTCGACCATGTAACGGCTGCATGTGGGCTCGAACCGGCATGCGGGGCCCAGGAGCGGGCTCAGGGTCACCTGATAGAGTTTGATCGCACCGATCAGAGCGGCGGCCAGCAGCCGCCCTGGCCAGGCAGCCAGCGCATGCCAGAGGCCGGTCATGGCTTGGGCTCGGGCGGCGGCGGAGCGGGAAGAGGTTTGAGACGGCGGGCGACGTCGCGTGCGAGCTTCACCAGCGAGCCTTCGACCTCGACCAGGGTCATTTTCGGCCCCCGAGGGATCACGACCAGATCGATTCCCGTGGGCAAAGAGCTCTTGCTCAGGCGAAACGCCTCGCGAATCAGGCGCTTGATGCGATTGCGGGCGGTCGCCGCCCGGACCCTTTTCTTGGCCACCGAGACGCCGAGCCGGGCAGGGCCTCCTTGGTTCTCGACGGCATGAATCACCAAGATATGATCCGACGCCGATCGTCTGCGCTCGAACGCGCGGCGGAAGTCGGCGGGTCTTTTCAGGCGATCGTGGGGACGGAGGCTGGCTTTATGAGTCATGGGTTTCGATTGGACTTGAGATCCTCGGGGTCGGGCCAGTGGACGACTCGCGGCGGCCCCAGCCGTTCGCGAATGAGCCGCCCACGCCTGCGCAGGTGCCAGATGAGCAGCACGCCTACGGTCGCGAGCGTGAAGAGCCCCGTTCCCAGGAGCTCCGCCACTGCCCGGCCCAGTCGCCGGCGGGCCTCGGGTCGTTCCTCCAGAATGCGCCTGAGCGTCGTTTTTTGGGGCCCCGCGGGCGCTCGGCCATCCCCGGCGTCGCTTCCAGCCTGTGTCATGAAAAGTGCCCGCTCCAGGATGTGTTTTTACCAGAGGCCCGTTCGAGGATTGTGCGGATTCTTCTCGGCGAACTCCTGGATCAACCGCTTCGATTCGGCATCAATGTTCGGCGGGGCGACGATCTTGAGGCTCACGAACAGGTCGCCCGCCGGCTTGCCACCCGATGCCGGGACTCCCTGCCCCTTGAGCCTGAGCTTGAGCCCCGTCGAGCTGCCGGGCGGAATCCGCAGCGATTTCATGCCGTCGAGACCAGGCACGTCGATCTTCGCGCCCAGGATCGCCTCCGCGACCGAGATCGGGGCCTCGATGGTGAGGTCGCGCCCCTCCCGGCGAAGGAATCGATGCGGCTCGACGTGGATGGTGATCGTCAAATCGCCGGGGGGCGATCCTTTGTGCCCGGGCTCGCCGCGGCCCCTGAGCCGGAGCTTCGCGCCCGTCTCGATCCCGGGCGGAATCTTGACGAGCAGGCTCTCTTTCTTGCCCGCGCCATGATCGATCTCGATCGTGGTTTCTCCGCCCGTCACGGCCGTGAGAAACGGAATCGTGAGCTCGGCGTGCCGTGGTCGGCCCGCTTTGGGCCGGCCCGGGCGCGAGCCGCGGACGCGCTCGATCAGATCCTCAAACATCCCCGGCCCGCCGTGCGCGTCGCCGGAAAACTGGCCAAGCAGGTCGGAAAGGTCAACCGGCTCGAAGTGCTGCCCGCCCGCTCGGGCCGCCCACTCGCCCGCGCCCGGTCCGTAACCCCCCCCGCCCATGCCCTCGAACGCCGCATGGCCGAACTGATCGTAGCGCTTGCGTTTCTCGGCGTCGGAGAGAATGTCATAGGCCTGCTGGACTTCCTTGAATTGCGACTCCGCCTTCTTGTCACCAGGGTTGACATCGGGGTGGTATTTACGCGCGAGGCCCCGGTAGGCCTTCTTGACGGCCTCTGGCGACGCGTCGCGAGCGACGCCCAGGGTCTCGTAATAGTCTTTCGTCGCCATGCGTGCTTCCAATTCCAGAGGCGGTGGGGTCGCCTGAATCTCGGGCCGCGTCGCCCCAGGTGACGCCCGATTTCGGCCTCTACGCATCTTACGTTCACGCCGGCCGGAGGTTCAAGCGCGGCCAAGAAACGCCGGCCTTGCGAACCGGCCTCTTCTTGCCAAACCCAACCGGACCCGACTATCATCACTGAGACATGTGTCAGGGTGCTGGGCCAGAGCGTTCGGGGCCGCGGACGAATCAGTCCACTCAAGCGAGGGGGAAAAAGCGATGACGTCGATCCTGATTCCGATCCGTCGTCTTGGCATCGAGAGACCGTGGCGTCTGGCGGCGGCTCTCCTGGCGGCCGTCGTGCTTCCCAGCCTCGCGAGGGCTCAAGAGCCCGCGGCCGCCAAGTCGCTGGCGCGGTTCGTCCCCAAGGACGACCTGTTCTTCCTGATGGAGTTCGACGGCCTGGACGCCCACGCGGCGGCCTGGAACCGCACGGCCGCGTCCAAGCTCTTGAACGAGGCCAAGCTGGGGGCGCTCCTGGAAAACCTGGCTACCCAGGGCCTCGATCTGATACTCGAGACCGCGCCGGTCCCGAACCGACCCAAGGGACAGGATCTGGTCGACATCGTCAAGAACTTGGCCAAGCAAGGGTTCCTGGTGGCGGCCTGGGGCAAGAGCGCAAACGAGTCCACGCTCGCGCTCGTGCTCCGCAAAGGCGATCGGCCGGACATCAGGAAGCTACTGGCGCTGGGCCTCAGGGAGCCCGAGAACGAAGAGATCGCCAAGGCCGAAAAAGACCCCAATGCGCGGGTCGTCCACGATTTCGGACCCACCGGCGCCTGGTGGGCCGAGAGCGGCGACCTGGTGATCACCAGCAAGTCGGCCGTCGAGACTCTGAGCGCGGTGATCGACGGCCAGAAGCCGAGCGCGGCCGATCACCCGTTCCTGACGACAATGAGGAACAAAAAAGTCGACTTCGAGCCGATCACGATTACATATCTCGATCTAACGAAATTGTCCGCGGCGGAATCGCCAGGCGAGGAAGCGTTTGGCGGGGTTCGATCGATCGAGGCCCGATTTGGCTTCAAGGACCAGGCGATCGTCACCCAAATGCGCATCGCCGCGCCCGCCCCTCGGAAGGGTTTCATGGCCCTGCTGGACGAGCCGGCGTTTGGCCTTCAGGGGCTGGCGGCGGTCTTCGCCGGCTCGACCAATTTCACGGTGGTCTCCGTCGATCCGGCCGTCGTGTTCGACAGGGTCATCGAGCTGATGAAGAGCGCGGGTTCCCGTGGCGATCAGCAGGCTCAGGCTCTCATTCAGGAAATCCAGAAGCGATATGGGCTCGACGTCAAGAAGGATCTCCTCGCCCATCTGGGATCGCGGCTGACGGTGACGACTCAAAAGGTCGGCGGGCCGGTCGACACCCCGTTCGCGAGGATCGCCTCACGCTATTCGGGAGTGGCGATCGCGGTGGACGTCCGCGACCAGAAAGCCCTGGCCAAGACGCTCGAATCGGTCGTCAAGACGTCGAACGAGATCTTCAAGGAAATCGCGGCCGCGCCCAATGCACCCGCGGGTGGAGCCGTTCTTGAGATCAAGAAACAGCCCGGCTCGGTTCCCAGCTACAGCATGGATCTTCCCGCGGCGGCGTTGCCTCCGCCTTTGGGCGAGCTGTTCCAGCCCACGATCACGCTGGGCGGCGACCGGCTGGTGATCGCGGCCTCGCGCAAGGCGGCCGAGATGGCCGTCGCCGCCGGCCCGCCCTGGGACGCCAAGACCGCCCTGGGCGCCGTCGCCGACCCGCTCCCCAAATCCATGACGTACCTCTCGGTCGGCGACCTTCGCGAGCTCACGCCAATCTTGATCACACTCGCGCCGATGGGGATCGACATGCTCAACACCCAGATCAAGACGATCTACGCCCAGTTCGGCCGGCCGGCCAAGGACGTCCCCATCGAGCTCAAGCCCGACATGATCCCCAAGGTCGAGGACGTCAATCGGTTCCTGTTCCCCTCGACGACCACCGCGGTCGTCGACGACGAGGGGCTGGTCATCGAACAGCGCGAGCCGGTCCCGACATTGACATCGCTGGGCGTCGGCGGCCTGCTCATCCCGGCGTACTTGCCCGCGATTCCCGCCAGCGGCGAGGCCGCCCGCCGCGCTCAGTGCGTCAACAACCTGAAGCAAATCGGCCTGGCGATGCACAACCATCACGCGGCCAAGAACGTCTATCCACAGTCGGTCAGGGACAAGGACGGCAAGCCGCTTTTGAGCTGGCGGGTTGCGATTTTGCCCTATATCGAGCAACAAGAGCTCTACAACAAGTTCCACCTGGACGAGCCCTGGGACAGCGAACACAACAAGGCCCTGATCAAGGAGATGCCGGCGGTCTATCTCTGCCCCAGCCGCGCCAAGGCCGAGCCGTTCACCACGAGCTATCGCACGTTCGTCGGCAAGGGGGCGCTCTTCGACGAGAAGGAAGACACGGGCATGCAGGTCGTGACCGATGGCACATCGAATACAATCCTGGTGGTCGAGGCCAAGGACGCGGTCACCTGGACCAAGCCCGACGACATCAAGTTCGACCCCGAGGCCAAGGGCCTGCAAGGGGCCGATTCGAACCATCCCGGCGGCTTCAACGCGCTGTTCGCCGACGGCGCGGTGCGTTTCATCAAGAAGTCGATCAATGAGCTTGTCTGGCGCGCCCTGATCACCAGGGCCGGCGGCGAAGTGGTCACCTCGGATTCGTATTGACGAGGCGAAACGAGGTGACCGACGACGAACCCCAGGGCGAGCGTGAGCAGGTCGGGTTCGACCCGGTCGTCATGCGATGGGTGGTGCTGGCAATGCTGGGGCTTGCCATCGGCGGGTTCGTGGCCTTTCGGCTGCTCTCGACCCCTGTGCCGCCTCCTTCGCCCGAGATTGCTCGAGATCCGTTTTTGATGCAAGGTCGCGCCGTCTTCCTCGCGCGGTGCGTCCCCTGTCACGGCCTGTCTGGCAAGGGGGACGGCCCGCTGGCCTCACAGATTCTGGGCCCGCCGGTGGGCAACCTCACCGACGCGGAATGGAAACACGGCGACCAGCCGGAACAAGTGCTGAAGATCATCCGCGATGGCGCATCCGACACACGAATGCAGGGCTGGGGAACGGTTCTCGACCCCCCTGAGCTCGCCGCCGTCGCCGCCTTCGTCTACTCGCTCGCCGGCCGCCCCGTTCCCGGCGCGCTACGGGGAAAGTAGGCGGCCCGAGAAACGACCCGTCGACTCTGACTTGCTCATTTGTCCCTGGACGACCCGTGTACGCCGATCCAAGATAGAAGGCGGCGTCGCCAAGCGGCGCGGCGCTCTTCGCGCGCGAAACGGGTGCTGTTCGAAACGATCGTTCGAAACCATGGCGGCAGATTTTTATACGAGACTTGGGATCGATCCCAGGGCCGACCGGGCCGCGATCGAGGCTGCGCTCAAGCGCAAGCAGCCGACATGGTCGATGGGCACGCGCAACCCCAAGACCCGACACGAACACCAGCTTTATCTCGACGAGATCCCAGCGCTCAAACGCGCGCTGCTCTCGGACGCCGCGTCGCGGGCGGCGTATGACGCGGAGCTCGAGATGGCCCGCGCGGCCGAGCGCGAGGCCAAGCGCGACCTCTTCGACCGCCTGATCCGCGTGCGCTCCGCCAAGGGAGGCCTGACCACCACCGACCGCGCCCGGCTCGCCGAGGAAGCCGCCAAGCTGGGGCTCACGAACGACGACGTCTACCAGGCTCTCAAGCCGATACCATCACTCGAGATCCTGGATCTCGACGAAGACCAGGGCCACAAGAAGGCCGACGCGCCCGCGCCCGAGGTGCTCGATCCCTCGACACGCCGGCAGATCGAGGCGGCCCTCGCCCATCTCGGCCGCCGCGACCTGTACGACGCGCTCGGGCTCGACCGCGACGCACCAGCCTCCGAAATCGCACTTCGCGCCGACCAGGAACGCCAGCGCTGGATGAAAAAAACCCAGGTGACCGCCGAGAAAACCGCATGGCTCGAAATCGTCAGCCACGCCCAGTCGCACCTGGGCACGCCCCAGGCCCGCTCTCGCTACGACCGCACTCTCGCCCTGGGGTCGGAGGAGGCGTTCGAAAAACTGGCCGAGTTCGCCCTCAAGGATCTGAAGCGGCTCGACGGCCGCACACGGCAGACCCTGTTTGAAGAGGCGGCCGCGCTGGGGATCACGGTTCAGCGAACCGATCAATTGCTGGCGAGACTTCAGCGCGGGCTGGGCCTCCAGTTGGAGTCTCCGGTGGGTTCCTCGGGGATCGTGGCGGCCTTGGTCGACGCGGCGGCCGCGCCGGCCGCGCCGGCGTTTGTGCTCTTGCGCTGTCGCCAGTGCGGCGGAGTGGCCGAGCTCAGCCCCGTGGCCCGGCGCGCCGCCGCCGCGCGGTGCCGGCACTGCGGGGCCTCGCTCAAGTGGGATTGCCCCATCTGCAAGAAAAATCACTGGGTCGACGCCAGGCGCTGCACGTGCGGATTCCGCCAGGCGCTGCGCGAGCCCGTCACACGCCATTTCGACGCGGCCCGATCGGCGTTTCGCGCCTTTGACCTGGAACGCTCTCTGTGGCATCTCGAGCGGGTGCTCAAGCTCGCTCCGAAGTTTGACGCGGCGAAGAACGCGATCGATCGCGTCCGCCAGCGCCAGGCGGCGATTGAACGGGCCGCGCTGAACTTTGAGACTGCGATGGCCGGCGGGCGGCTGTGGGCCGCTCGAGCAGCCGCCGAAGCCTGGAGCCGCATCGTCGAGCCCGACTCGCCCCAGCTCAAGGCCGCCAGGGCGCGGCTCGAGAGGGATCTGCTCAAGGCCGAATCACTCGCTGGCAAGGCCCAGAAGCTCGAACGGTCCGACCCAGCGGCCGCGCGTTCCCTCTATCGCCAGAGCCTGGCGCTCGCGGCCGATTTGCCAAGCGCCCATGCGGGGCTGGCGCGGACGCCCCCCGACGCCCCGACCAAGCTCGAGGCCACCGTGCTCGGCGACCGCGTCCGCCTGACCTGGTCGCCCCCCGCGCCGGACGGCCTGGGGACCTATACCTTCGTCGTCCTGCGCAAGCGAGGAGGCGCTCTCGATCACCCCGGCGACGGCGTCCGAATCGCTGAGATCAGCACATGTGATTTTGAAGACGTCCACCCGCCCCCGGGCGAATCCGTCGGTTACGCCGTCTTGTCCAAGCGCGGCGGAGTCGAGTCGATCGCCGCCGTGTCCCTGGGCCCGTTCCTGTTTCTGGCCGACGTGAAGGACGTGCGAGTCGAGCAGCACCGCCACGAGGTCGAGATCCACTGGACGCCGCCCAGGGGCGCCGTCGAGATCCGGGTCGTGCGGAACCGGACCACGCCCCCCCAGAACCCACGCGACGGCGACCGCATTCCGGCGACCCTTGATCACGCCCTTGATCCCAACGGCGATCCTCATGAGATCACCTATTACGGGATCTTCGCCGTTTATCGCATGGGCGATGGCAAGCTCTATCCAGCCCCCGGCTCGATCGTCCTTGCGCGGCCGCGACCCCCGGTCTCGCCGCTCGCTCCACCCCGGCTCACCCGCGAGCCCGACGGCTCGATCCGCATCGACTGGGTCGAGCCCGACCGCGGGGCGGTCAAGATTCTCCGCGTGCGCGAACCGTTCCAGCACCCCTCGGGCACTCGGCTGAGCGCCGCCGAGGTCAATACGCTCGCGGGGCGATGGATCGAGATCCAAAGCCCCGACCGCGCGATCGACCTCGAGCCCATCGAGGACGGCCCATGCCATTACGTTCCGCTGACCACCTGGGGCGGAACCTGGACCGTGGGCCAGGCGACGACCCTGTGCCGGGTCGCCGACCCCACGGACCTTTCCGCGAGCCGTCGCGGAGGACTCGCCGCCGGCTCGACGGGCGCTCGTGTGAATCTGCGCTGGTCGTGGCCGTCAGGCGCCACCAACTGCGTGATCGTCGCCCTCCAGGGCCGCCCGCCCCGCCGCGCCGACGAACCGGACGCCCTGGTCGAATCCGTCTCGCTCCACGATTACGTCTACCAGGGAAGCTGGACCGTCACGCTCCCCACGCCGACAAACGGCCACGACCTGGCCCTGAAGACCGACAACCCCGCGTCCATCGAACCCAGGTCGGCCTGGCACGTACGCGTCTTCGGCGCGCTCGAGCTCGAGGGCGCTCGATACCTCTCTCCGGGCGTCGAGCCGTCGGCCGCCACGATCGTCCCCGGCCCGCATCCCGAAATCGCCGTTTCCTACACGATCCACAAACCCTGGGTGCCCGGGCTGCCCTGGTCCATCTCGTTCAAGTCCGAACCCGCCGGCGCGGCCATCCCCCCCATGGTCCTGGTCGCGCATCCACGGGCCGTCCCGCTCGGAGTGGACGACGGCCAGGTCGTGGCGACGCTCCCCGCGACCCGCGACGGCGCGAGCCTCAAGGTCCGCCCCTCGGCCGATATCAGAGGCCACGGAACCCGACTCTTTCTCGATCCCAACGCCCACCCTGACGACCTTCCCCCCATCCGTTTCCATCACCCGGAAACCGCCGCCGCACGGGTGTGAAGGCGTCCTCAGCTTCGCCGGCGATCTCGATTCCATCCACACAACGCCACATTTTTCGTGAATTCTTCAGGATGCTCAACATAACCCGTTTTATCACAATAGATTACACTCAGAAGCCTCGATTCGATGCCTGGCCGCTTTCATCCAGCTCGATTTCGCGCATCAGGCGGCCCGAACCCGCGGAGCACCAGCCGCAAGCGATTTTCTTAACTTGTTATATGGAAAGTATTAATGGCAGATTCCAGGCCAATTGTCGCCGAATTACCGGGGCTCTTGGCGTCGTTTTTTCGGGTTCATTTCCCTTGGGGTCCAGTTTTGGTAGATTAGCCCTTTGCCGGCCGCGACGTCCGAGGATAGGCTGAGCTTCAGTTGGCGGATGCCTACCGAGAGGCGCTTGGCCAGGGGGCGAGTCGTGGCGGCGGAGAGGAACACAGGGATGAATCGCTTTTCTTGCGATGCCGACGAGTATTATATCAATGTTCATCTCAACACCGAAATGGAGCTTCCGACCAATCGCGACACGGTCTTGCACTTCTTTGAGCAGATGAGGAAGGGCTTCCCGGAGCTGCGCAATTTTCACGCTCGCGAGAACGGCGATCTGGTTCTCGAGGGCGACAAGGAACAGGAATCGTACCGCTGGCTGGCGATCGAGCCGCGGCGGCTCTGCTCGGGGCATTTCAATCCGCCGGGGCTCGACGATTCGTATCGCCAGCACGAATTGGTTCTCGATCTCGCCCCGCCGCTCTTGACGATCAGCCTGCTCGATTGCGAGGCGCTCGACCTCGTTTTCGGCTTTGATTTCAATTACGACGGCAATCACGACGAGGTCGTCGCGGAGGCGCTCGGGGTGGGACATGGGCTCGACGGGTTGTTCGAGCTTCCCAAGGCCCAGGTCATGAATTACGAGCCGTCGCTGACCCTGGCGCTCGACGAGACGGGCCAGCTTCAGTGCCGGCTGGCGATCGAAACCCGGGCGCGGACGCCGTCGGGCCGGCCGCGGGAATTCGCCCATGATCCGATCAGCGTATTCTTCACGGTCCGCCAATACTGGGGAAACGGCCCGGAGACGACGTTCATGGAGTCGCTCAGGCGCCAGCGTGAAATTGGCGAATCGATCCTGCGGGAATCGGTGGTTCCGCGCGTGGTCCAACCGCTGGCCCAGGCGATTGCGTCAAGATAGGCGGATCGAGCGACGACACCCTGGCTACTCAATTCCGAAGCCTTTTTTCGAGGCGTTTCATGCCCCCGCGATTGAGCAAATTGGTGAGCGGCCTCACGGCCGAAACGGCGTTCACGGTTCTGGCCCTGGCCCGCCAGCTCAAGGCCCAGGGCAAGGACGTCGTGGAGCTCGAGATCGGCGACAGCCCGTTTCCCAGCACCCCCGCCGCCAAGGAAGCGGGCATCCGGGCGATCGAGGACAACGAGACCGGCTACTGCCCGAGCCTGGGCCTGCCCGAGCTCCGCGCGGCGGCCGCGCGGTTTCTCAAGACCGAATTCGCCTGCCCCGTCGAGGCCGAGAACATCGTCGTCGCCTCGGGCGCCAAGCCGTTCGAGCAATACTTCGCCGAGGCCGTTCTCGACCCCGGCGACGGCGTCCTGGTCTTCAGCCCCCAGTTTCCGACCTACATCCCGAATCTTGAGCGGCGAGGCGCGCGGGCGGTGCTCGCCCCGCTCAAGCCCGATCGTCAGTTCCGGCCCGATCCCAAGGCCGTCGAGCGCTTCCTCGCCGAGGATCCCCGGCCCCGCGCGGTGATTTTGAATTCGCCCCACAACCCCACCGGGGGCGTCGCCACCCAGGAAGACCTGGCGGCCATCGCCGCCGTCGCCCGCCAGGGAGATCTCACGATCTTCTCGGACGAGCCCTATTGTCATATGATATGGTCGGGAAAGCACGTATCGATCCTTGCCGAGCCTGGGATGCTCGAGCGAACCGTGGCGGCCTATACGTTCAGCAAGTCGTATAGCATGAGCGGCTGGCGGATCGGCTTCGCCGCGGCGGCCCCGGAGCTGGTCGCCGCCATGGGCAAGCTGATCAACACGACCGCCTCGTGCAGCCCGCCCCTGGCCCAGCGCGCGGCGGTGGCGGCCCTCGAACGCGACGCCGAAACCCGCGACCTCTACATGAGGCGGTTCCACGAAAAGGTCGACCGCCTGTGCGCCGGCCTCGCCCGAATCGAGGGTTTCCACGCGCCCAAGCCGGCCGGAACCTTCTACGTCTTCCCCGACGTCCGCCCCATCTGCAATCGACTGGGCATCACCTCGCATGGACTCGCGCTCTATTTCCTCGAAGGCGCTGACGACAACCTGGGCGTCGCCTGTCTGGGCGGCGAATGCTTCGGCACGGCCGGCGGAGGGTTCCTGCGCTTTAGCTGCGCCGAGCCCGACGACCGCATCGAACAGGCCGTCGCCTTTTTGCCCCAGGCCCTGGAACGGACCGAACGCATCAATCAATACCGGAATGCGAATCCTCAATATCTCTTGAAGCAACCCTATCCCATCGGGTGACGCCCCGCCCATGAGCGACCAGAAAGGCGATTCACGACGACGTTACCGCTGGACGGCGGCCGTGCGGCACTTGCGCAAGGCCGACCCCCGGCTGGCGGCGATCATCGACCGCGTCGGACCCTGCCTCCTGGAGCCTCACCCGCACCGCTTCAGCGCTCTCGTCCGCTCGATCGTGAGCCAGCAAATCTCGACCAAGGCGGCCGAGTCCATCAATCGCCGCCTGATGGACGCCGCCGGCGCGCCCTACCAGCCCGAGCGTCTTCTGACCTTGGGCGAGCCGACCTTGCGGACCGCGGGGCTGTCAGGGCAAAAGGCCCGTTACGTCCTCAACGTGGCCGAAGCCGTCTCGTCCGGCCGCGTCCCGCTCGATGAGATCGACGATTCGTGGGACGATCAGGCCGTTGTCGACTCGCTCACCACGATCAAGGGAGTCGGCGTCTGGACGGCCGAAATGTTTCTCATCTTCGTGCTCAATCGCCCCGACGTCCTGCCGGCCGGCGACCTGGGCGTTCGAGCCGCCCTGCGCGTCCATCACGACCTGCCCGAGCTCCCCAAACCCAGCGAATGCCCACCCCTGGCTGAACCCTGGCGACCCTATCGCACGATCGCGAGCTGGTACATCTGGCGCGGAATCGACACCAAGGGGGCCGACAAACCGCCGGCTCAAGAGAAGGCCAACCTCACGGCATCTCGAACGCGAAAACGCCCGCGATCGAGCGCCTCGTGACGCGATGGGTCGTCGCCGGGGCCCCGAGCCGTTAAAGTATCAGGGTCGTGGATGCCTGGGTAGCGGGCCGAATCATCCCCGGCCCAATCTGGAGAGGATCACCCTCGGACATGGCCAGCGAAACGGCGCGGGTTGGCGTGGTGATGGGGAGCAAATCCGACTGGGAGACGATGCGCGCGGCGGCCGAGGTCTTGACCGAGCTGGGGGTGCTATTCGAGGCCAAGGTGGTCTCCGCGCACCGGACCCCGGAACGGCTCTTTCGCTACGGCCGCGAGGCCAAGGGTCGCGGCCTTGAGGTCTTGATCGCGGGTGCCGGCGGGGCGGCCCATTTGCCGGGAATGCTCGCGGCGGTCTCGATCCTTCCCGTGCTGGGCGTCCCCATCGAGAGCAAAACTCTCCGCGGCGTCGATTCTCTGCTGTCGATCGTGCAGATGCCGCGGGGCGTTCCGGTCGGCACCCTGGCGATTGGGACCGCCGGCGCGGCCAACGCCGCCCTGCTGGCGGCGGCCATCCTGGCACTCCACGACCCGGCGATCGAGCAGGCGCTGGGACGATTCCGCCAGGCGCAGACCGACGCCGTCGACGAGAACCCCTCATGACCAGCGAGCACGGGCCGAGTGCCGAATCCTCGCACATCCTCGCGCCGCCGGCCGCGGTCGGCGTGATCGGCGGCGGGCAGCTCGGCCGGATGTTCATCCAGGCCGCCCAGCGCCTGGGCTACGAAGCCGGCGTCCTCGCCGCGACCAGCGACGCTCCCGCGGCCCAGGTCGCGAGCTGGTGCGTGATTGGGCCGCCCGACCATCTGCCCGCCTTGCGTACGTTCGCCGATCGCGCCCTGGCCGTCACCGTGGAATTCGAAAACGTCTCGGCCCCCGCCGTGCGCTGGCTGGCGAAACGGCGACTGACCCGGCCCGGCTGGCGAACCCTCTGGATCACCCAGAATCGCCTCCGCGAAAAGCGATTCCTCGCCCGCCGCGCGATCCCCCACGCCCCCTGGCGCCCCGTCCGCGACGACCACGAGCTCGAGCTGGCGGTGAGAGCGCTGGGGGCGCCGTTGATTTTGAAGACGGCCGCTTCGGGTTACGACGGCAAGGGGCAGGTGCTCGTCCAATCGGCCGACCAGGCGCGGACCGGCTGGATCAGCCTGGGCCGAGCGCCCGCCGTGGCCGAGGCCTGGGTCGATTTCGCCGCCGAGCTGTCGGTGGTCGTCGCCCGCGGCGGGAATGGCCAGGCAGTCACCTATCCCGTCGCGCTCAACACCCACGACCGCCATATCCTCGATTCCACGCTCATGCCCGCCCCGGTCGGCCCGATCGTGACCCTGGAGGCCAAGACGCTGGCGCTCGCGATCGCCCAGGCGCTCGACACCGTCGGCGTCCTCACCGTCGAGTTTTTCTTGACGGCCCAGGGCTCACTCCTGGTCAACGAGATCGCGCCTCGGCCGCATAATTCCGGGCATCTGACGATCGAGGCCGCCGGCTCGAGCCAGTTTGAACAGCAAGCGCGGGCGCTCTGCGGGCTTCCGCTCGGTTCGAGCGATCTGTTGTCGCCGGCCGCGATGGTCAACCTGCTCGGCGATCTCTGGATAAGGGCCAAGGGAACGCCCCGGTGGGCGGCCGCACTCGCGCTCGACCCCGGCGTTTCGCTGCACCTTTACGGCAAGCGAACGGCCGCGCCGGGGCGTAAAATGGGGCACATGACCGTGCTCGACCCCGACCCCGAGCAAGCGCTCACGCGGGCCCTGGCCGCGCGGCGGGCGCTGATCCCGCTTTCGATTTGACGTTCCAACTATTTCGCCACTCGATTCCCGCGCGAGCCCACGTCATGAGTTTCGCTCATCCCGGCTGGCTCTGGCTGATCGTACTCGCCCCGTTGCCGTGGCTGTTGGACCTGGCCCGGCCCGTGATCGACTGGCCCACGCTCGACGGTTTTCGCCGGCGTCCCTGGTTGAGCTGGACCTGGCTTCAGGCGTTGTCGCCTCTTGCCCGCGGCGTCGCCATCGCCGCGATCGCCGTTGCCCTGGCGCGCCCCCGCACGGTCGGCGGCGTGATCCATATCGCGGGTCGGGGGGTGGCGATCATGGTGGCGCTCGACCACAGCTCGAGCATGAACGCGGTCGATTATCCGACGTCGCTCGGGCTCCCTCCGATCGCCCGCCTGGAAGCCGCCAAGGAAACCTTCGCTCGGTTCGTGGAGCGGCGGCCGGACGACCTGATTGGCCTGGTGGCGTTCGCCAATTATCCCGACCTGGTCGCGCCGACGACGCTCGACCATGGGTTTCTGGTCGAGGCTGGCCGGGCGGTCCGGCCCGCGCGGCCGGGCGACGATGGAACCAACATCGGCGACGCGGTCGCCCTGGCGCTGGGTGCGCTCCGGGCGTCTCCGCCGCGGAAAAAGGTTCTGGTCTTGCTCACGGATGGAAACAACGAGCCGGCCGTCCCCGATCCTCTGGACCCGCTCCAGGCGGCGGCTCTGGCGCGCGACCTTGGTGTGACGCTGCACACGATCGCGATTGGTTCGTTCCGAGGCCCGATCCCCAAGCTCGACCCCGCCGCCCAGCCTCCCTTGAAGGAAACGAGCGGCCCGAATTGGAATCTTCTGGAGCGCATGGCCGAGCTCACCGGCGGGCGCTCGTTCGCGGCCGCCGACCTTGAGACGCTCGAAAATGTCTTCAGGACCATCGACAAACTCGAAAAGAGCCCGGTCCAGGGACGGATTCTCACGCGATACAATGAACACTACGCCACATGGGCGGGGCTCGCGTTCGGCTTGCTGGCATTCGACGTTTTTCTTTGCCAGGGCCGCTTGCGAAGACTGCCCTGAGAGCGCCGAGTCATGTCGAGTGGAAGGGTTGCTCACTCATGATCGCAGTGCGAGCAGGCAGGGCTTTCGGCGCTGTTCGGTGAAATAGAACGCCCGGTACTTGTCCATCTGTTTAATCCTGTCGATCAATTGCCGCTCCTGATCGGAGCTGGCGACGTTCCGCACCAAGGATTTGGCGTCGGCTTCGGTCACGCGCAGCACGAGGTAATTGGCGATCGCCGAGAAAAGCGATTCATGAAAGTCGCGGGCCTCCTGTGAAGCCAGAACCAGCGAGATGCCGTATTTCCGGCACTCCTTGGCCATCGTGGGAATCAAACTCAATTTCGCGGCTCGATGCGCCTCGTCAAAGATCACCGCGTGTTTGATTCGATCCTGAAGACCGCGCCGGAACATGTCCTTGTAGATCTTGTAGAACACGAGCGAGGCAAAGGCTCTCTGTGCGACGTCGTTCTGCGTCTTGTGGATACGAATGACGAGCGGACCCTCGCCGTCCCACAGGCTCAAGAGGGATTCGGTCGGCTTGAAAAAGCCGTAATCGGCGAGCTCGTCCAGGCGCACCAAAAGGGAGCGCAGGCCCGTGTCTTGCTTGGGCTTGGATCCGAGGATCTCGACGAACCGCCCGAAATCGGGTTCGCGAATTCGCTCAAGATCGACATCGTCGCCATCCCACCCTTTCTCGATGAAGCTCTGCTTAACGGCGTCGCGAATGCCGCCGAGCTGGAGGTCTCCGAGATCGCGAAAGATCGCCCCAAAGATGTCGCGCAAGCTTCCCGCGACGTCGAGATAGCCTTGTGGGGACTGCTTGTCGATGACCTCGAGCGGATTGAAGCCGAGTCCTTTGAAGTCCAGGAAGCGAACCGAAGGCGCAATCCGTGGGAGTCTTTGATCGACGTCCTCATGGTAGGAAAAGATAATCGGGCGGATCCCGGCCTCGATCATCTGGCCGCAAATGCTCAGTAGGCACGTGGTTTTCCCCATGCCAGGCAGTCCCACCAGCATCAAATGCGGGTTTCCCTCGAGCCGCGGCGACCAGGTCACCTCTTGATCCGTGTGAAGGTCCGTGCCCAGATGGATCTTGGGATCCGTGATTGGCGACGTGCTCCCGGACTCGGCGAATCCGTCGGGAGGGTCCGTCCTCACGAGTTTGGTCGGCGGCGACTCCGCGGCGACTCTCGTCTCGACCGGGTGAGCGGGGGCTGGTTCGTCGTCGGCACGAGCGTACGGCAACGGGCTGTCGGGGAGTTGGCCCGGGCCAAAAAGAAAGATCCGCGTCTTCCACTCAGGCGGTGAAATCTCGGAGGGCGCCAGGCCCAGATAATCGGGGCAGAAAATCCAGCCGCGGTCGCCGCGTTCCTCTTCCGCGAATGAGTAATCCGCCCCCTTCTCGATCATCCGGTCGATCTCTGCGAGAAGGCTCTGATAGGCTTCCTGACCGAGGCCCTCGTTTTGATCGTCGTTCGCGTGTCGGCGGGCCTTGTCGGCGTAAAATCGCAGGATCCGGGCGAGCTTCGCCCTGCGCACTGATTGAAAGGGAGCGGCCACATCGTCAGCGAAATACCACTCGACCCAGTGCTCGCGCAGAGACTCGACTTGATTCTGAATGGCGTTCAGCGCGGCCACGCCCCGTGCGTCACGAAGGTGCCGGCGGTACTTGACCTCGATGAACCGAAACAGGAGCCCCTTGCGGGGGACGACCGAGACGTGGATGAAGTCGGGGCGAACGGCTCTCACCGGTTGGGGCTCGCCGTCGTCTTCCGAGGCGGATTTGACAGGAGGCAAGAGATCCTGGACATCATCGACGGGGATCAAGAAGCCGTTGCGGAGCGACGGCCAGCAATCGCTCGTCATGCCGGCGCGTGTGCACTGGGCGTGGCAAAGTGCGAGGGCGATCAGTTCCGATGTCGGGGCCTTCTGGCCGGTCAATCGGATGGCCAGGCGGCCGCTCAGCGCCTTCAAGTGCCCCATCAGGAATTCGGCGTTGCGGCGCGAGTGGCTCAGCCCCATCTGGTCGAGAGCGTCGTCCAGAAGCCGCCGAACCTCCTCGAGATTGCTGGTCGAGGTGATCAATTGCAGGCAGCCCAGATCTTCCCGTTCTGGCACGCAATCGATGACGTAGGCGTCATAGATGTCTCGGTTGTCGCGTGGCGAGTCAAAGTATTCGACGCCCGCGTTTCGATCGAGCGTCACAACCCAGTCGCAGAGGCGGTGCAGGTCGCGCAGGCTGTCCGCTTTTTCGAGGGAGATTTCGGTTTTCAAGACCAAGTCGCCCTGAGCGTTTCCCAGGTTCCGCGCGACGCATCCCTGAACGGCCTGATGGAGCTTGGTGAGTCGATCGGTGAGGTTCCTGTCGGCGGGATGTTTGACTCCGTCGTTGGGGTCGAGGACTCGGCTCAGCCAGGCCGGGGAGGGCGAGCTTGAGTAACGGCGATCGAAAAAGGAAAACAAGCCATAGGCGAAAAGGGGGCGCTTCTTGATCGTTTCGGAGATCTCCGGGGTGACACAGGATTCAAAGGTGTCAAAGGCGATCGCGAGATGGGCCGCCGATTGAGGCACGTTTTCCTTTCGCGCCCATCGCAATCGGGGAAGGCTCGCGCCGCCGGGAAGACTTATGGATTCAAGCATCCAGCGATCGCACTCCGCGGCCGCGCCCGCGCCGCTGCGCCGCTTTTCGCGCGCCTCCGCAATGAACCGGCCCGCGATGCCGCGCTGTTCCGTCGAGGGATAGAACTCGAGCACGATCGCCGGCGCGGGCTCGTGGGAATTGCCCTCGTCTCTGTCGTCTTCGTGGCTTTGATAGTGCTTCTGGAGCCGGCCGAGGGATCGCGCCACGGTCAGACCGTCTCCCGCCCTGAGAGCATGAATGTGCAAAATGCGAAAACTGGGGTGACATTCGACATATTTGAGGATTTCGTCTCCCAAGACTTCGGCGCTTTGGCCCCCGATGGTGGGGACGAAGGCGGCCGATTCGCCCTCGCCCAGGGCACGCGCCAGAAGGGCGAGGGTCGCCTTGGGCTCCTTGTCGCTGTCCGCGACCATGCCGACCGCGTGAAAGCCAAGCATGTCCGCGAACACAAACGAACGTCCGCTTTCGAGGCCCGGAAGAAAGACCGGGAACATCGACCCGTCAAGGATCGCGAGTTCCTGGCAAATCTCGCTCGGACTCAGGTCGAGCTCGAACCTGGCGTGAAGGACCAGGTTGTCGTAGGCCATGTGCCACGCGACCCGCGTGGGATGGCTGGGAAGCACGATCAGGCCGACCGTTCGCTCCGACTGCGATTGGACCTCGATCGTATTCGCCAGGGCGAGCGCGGGCTTGACCCCGTCCAGGAGCGCCGTCCACGCCAAAACATAGTCCTTCGCCTCGTCATGGGCCTTGCTCGCCTTTTCGTAGATTTGCCCGCACCCACCCCGGGCGGCGAAACGCTCGGCCAGTCGTCGACTGGCGGACTGCGCCCGTTCCCAGGTGACGGCCGCGGCGGGATCGGAGGGGGCGTCCAAGGGGACGAATTCCGGCTTGTGAGCCTGTTCGCCCGTTGATCTCACTCGAATGCGCCATCGGCCGATTCGCCCTCCCTCTTCGTTCCATCGTTGTTCAACCGTCCGGATCAGGGGGTGGGCCGAGACGCGGAAGGTCTTGCCTCGCTCCGGCGTGCGCAGCACCAGAAACCCCTTGCTTTCGGGCAGCAGGGCCGTCGATGAAGCAAGCTCCGCGATGCTCTCGCGATTCTCGAGCACGATCACCCCCTCGCTGAGCGTCCTGACCTTCTTGCCCAATCCCGCCGGCTCTTTTGGATCCGGCTTGCCGAAACAGATCAGGAATTCCTCGCTCGGCTGAGGCTCGACGTCTTCCCTTCCGATCACCGAGACCACGACCTTGGCGGAAATCATGGAATCCTCGCCCAGCCCGCTGAAATCGTCGTTGCTGAATCGACAGGTCTCGACTTTCCGGGCGCTGTGCGACATTTCGCGGGCGGCGAGTTCCTCGTCATGCTCCGTCATGATCGCCACGCGATACTCCACGGAACCTTTTTCGAGCCCCTCGGGAAAGGCGTTCCACCGCACCTCGAGCCGCGAGTAATCCCGTGTATTGTCTGCGTCGGGATCGAGAAGGAAGCGGGGAGCATCGGTCTGCTCGGAATCCGCGTCCTCGACCAATCCCGACCATTTGGCCAGGGTTCCGGCCCTGGTCCGCCACGAGACAAGTGTGATGCGATCAATCGCAACTCTCGACCCCTCGACCTTGAGCGGGCCGATCCAGAGATCCTTTCGCTCCGCCAGCTTTCCCATCGCATCCTTGCGAGTCATCAAGTCCGCCTCGCGCAGGAGTGTTTTCAGCGCCGCGTCCTGGTCTTTCGTCGGTTGAAGCATGCTCAGGGACGCGATGCGTTGGGCGGGCGTCAAACGAGCCGCGGCCACGCCCAGGAGCTGGTCGATGAATCGTCGTGAAAGGTCGAGTCGTTCGGCCGCCCCGTCTCCATCCGCGGCGATCGGCCACATCCCCAGGAGATGCAACAGCTCCAAGGGGGATCGCGCCTCGGCCGCGACTCGGACCAAGAAGTCAAACTCGGTCCACGGCGGGATGCTGTGAAGCTGACCTTGGCCTCGGGCTTTTTTGACGGCTTGCTCCGCGAGCTTGCGATCCTTGCCCGACAGCGCCTTTTTCACCCTATTTCCCGCCTCGTTATTGGCCGCCTTGAACAAGCTCGCTTCATCCACCTCGCGGGCCGCGCTGTAGATTCCGTCCATCCCCGCCCCGGCCCCTTCGGTGTCGACGAGCAGCAACAGCGGCTCGCGCTTGTCTTCGCGGAGCTCGACCGCTTGATCCGCCGTGATCGTACGGTTCTTCACGTCGGTGGTGTTGCTCACGCGCCTGACCAACCAAGACTTGGGTACGAACGCGAGATCCCCCGCCATGGCCTCGACGACTTCCGAAGACAGGCATCGTACAAAGGCGATCGACCCTGAATCAGGCTTTCCGAGCAGTTTTTCGAAGGCGATTGAGAGAATCGTCGCATGATGTTCAGTCCAAATCATGGCCCGCCTCCTGACGCTCAAAACGCGGCTTGAGCTGTTTCATCGCCTCGGAATCGTTGACACCGACCAACAAGCCCAGGTCGCGCAACCGACGTTCCAGGGTCGTGCGATTCTTCCGCAAGAGCTCGTTCGAGACTTCCAGGCCGTCGGGTTGCACATCGACGCAGAAGCCATGACGATCGCGAAGCGTCTTCAGAAAGTCGCGGAGCGAGAGCGGTTGATAGCCCGCTTTGTTCCCGGTCGGAAGCACATGCTGATGCACCAGGTAATCCAGAACCGCATCCGTGAAAACCAGCGATCGCACAACTCGTTTCCTGGCCTTCCCGCCCGTCTCGCTCGTCCGCGTCACCGCTCTTCGGGATGCCAAGCCGTGGGGGCGGTTGATCAGTAAGGCCGAGTCGATCATGGACTCCACGTTGTTCTGCGTGTTCTTCCTTCCCTGTAGGGACGTCAGGGCCTCCGCCATTCGCCACACCGGATTCGGCTCAAGGATGTCGTTGCCAAGGATGTCAGCCGCGTCGGGATAATCCTCGCTCAATTTCTCGGCCAGCTCCTGCGCTTTCTGCTCCAGGTTGTAAAGAATTGGCGCGGCCTGGCCGTCTCGCTGAAAGAGGAGATCGCCCAAGAGGTTAATCCATTCGGTGGCGTGGGGCCGGGTGGGAATCTCACGCCTTTTCAATTGGCGATCGTGGCGGGCGGAATGATCCAGTAGCCGTAGGGCCATCAGGACGACCGGAAATCGCTCGAGCCGTCGAAAGTAGTCGTCAAGCGATTGCTCCGCGAGCCCACGGAGTTGCGTATCAACGCCGTTGGAACAGTCGACGAACAACCGCGGCGGGTGCTGAGCGGGTTTCTCGGGGATCACCCCCTCGTCAGCCCACTTGAAAAGGATTTCGGCGGTGCTCGTCATCAGCGTGGTCAGGCCGACCGCCATGCAGCATTCGAGCAGCTCGACGAACGAATGGCGCGGGATCGCGTCGCTATAGGCGAGGACGAACCGGCGAAGATCCTCGGAAAAATGACGAGACGCTTTTTCGGCGATCGGTCGCTGGTTCGAAATCCGATGGTCTTCCTTCTCGCCACCGCGAAGCTTTTCGGGAGGCTGGACCAGGCGTTGCGCGAGGCGGATCGTCAGAAGTTGGTCAAGCCCCACGTCGGCGTCTTCCTGAAAACGATCGGACGTCAGGTCTCCCAGGGGTCCCTTGCGAACCATGCCTTGGTTGAAAGCCCTCAAAAGCACGTTATCCTCGAAACCGTGGCCGACCGCGAACCAGGTCTTTTTACCCTCTCGATTAGGCTCGACGAAGCTCCCTTTCTGATCGGCCAGCAAGGCCACGATCATTTCGGGGACAAAACGCAAGTGCGCCACCTCCCCCGGTAGATCAACCCAGCTTGCCATATAGTGCGCCGGCGCGACCCGCAGCACCTGCTCCTGCCGACCCACGGCTCGACTCCGATTTTCAAGACAGAAAGACAAGAGCAAATCGCCCAGAATCGCCCGTTCCACCTCGCTGTCGAAACCCTGGAAGTCGTCCTCCTGAGAGAGCTTTTCCGCGACCCTGTCGATCGTGGCGGCCCTCCGACGCTCGATCACGCTCCCCGTCTCTCCACCAAACATCTCAAGAAAACGTCCCTTGCCCCGCCGATGGCCGAATCGAAACATATAAAAGATTGTCGGAAGGATGCTCAAAAGCTCGAAATCGTGGACCGTCACTGGTAGAACCTTGCCATAGCTGCCGCTCCAGATTTCGCGGGTCCAGCCTGTACCGATAACCTCCTCCACCAGGTTTCGCGCGACCGTGGGGCTCTTACCGGCGCTCATGTAACGGCTCCTGTTGTGCGTCGTGTGAGGACCAAGGATTGTCGGCCGTCGTCGGCGTCCGGCGGCTTCGCGGCGACCTGGAAGATGGATTCGTCGGCGATGGGATTCCAGGCGAAGAGCTCGCGGGCGTCTTCCTGGACCAGCCGCTGGACGAAGATGGACAGATTGGCGAACGCGTCGTCGCTGGTGACGTCGCCCAACTGATAGCCGTCGGACAGCTCGAGGAGCAGATGGAACAGCTCGGCGCCCATTCGCAACGTCTCTTTGCGTCCATCGCGATAGCGGTAGACGAGCGAGGCCTGGCGGTGAAATCGTTCGATCCCTGGCACGGGATCGGGAAAGACGGCTTCCAGGCGGAACGATTCCCGCGGTTTCTCGACCCAGAAGGCGGTTTCGGTCGGGGTGCGTGGGGTCACGCGCAGCGGCACGATTATGGGACGGTCCAGGGCCTGGGGTGGGAGATCCTCCAATCGCGAGATTCCCTGGCACAATCGCTCGCGGATTTTATCACTCTCCTCGGGTTTCATGAGCGGGAGGTCGCGGAACAGGCGTAGATGACGGCCCCGAGCCAGGTCGAGAGCCACGGGATCGTAGGCGATACTTGTGAGATGCGATTCGGTCCATTCGAAAAAGGCGCGTCGGCGCGCCGATGCCAAAGAGAGATCGGCATAGTGAGGCGCTCTGGGGGAGTCGTCTGCCGGCGGCGGGCTCAAGAGGTTTCGATCGATCCGCGGGTGGGCCTCGAGCGCTGGATCAAAATGGGCCAGCTCGCGCAGCAAGTCCCCCTGGCGCGCGGGTGAATCCGCCTGAAAGGCTCGGTCCCAGTAGGGTGGCGACAGGCCCCCCTCCGGGCCATGGTAATCGTTGCAAAAGTCGACGCCGAAAAGGATGTAGACCAGGGCGGCCCGGAGCTCCCGCACCGTGATATGCGTCTCGCCCCGCAGATGGACGGCCTGAAGCGCCTCGAACAGGCGCTCGCGGGCTCTCAAACGCGAAATCTCGTCAGCCGCGAAGGGGATGCTTGGCGGTCCGAACAAACCGGCGGCGCGGAAGACCTGGCATCGGTCCTTGGCGGAGCAGCTCAGACAGGGAGTCCAAGTCTCCCGGGCTTTTTCACCGCCGTAGAGTTGGTCGACGAGGCGTTCGAGGAAGTCGGTCTTGATCGTCGGCGAGTCAGTTGGAATGTCCCCCACTAAAGAGCGTTCGTTGAGGCTGATGAAGCGAATGTGGGAATCATGGGATTGCGCGTCAGGCTCGAGCAGCTCAGCCAATTGGCGTGTGAGAGCCGTCTCGCCGTCGTGACGCTGCTCGTAGCCCTGGATCCATTCGAGGAGGCGACCGTCGTTGATCGCCAGCAAATGGACCACGTCCTTGCCAGGCGGGCCTGCCTGAAAAGGGGCCATGAACTCGTCGAGCAGATCGTCCGCGGAGCACCCTTTCCAGGAGGCCGAGCCGTCCAGATTCATCTTCACGGTGAGTCCATCGCTCAGCTTGACCTCCAGAATCCGATCGGCGGACTTATACTTTCTCAGGCCAAGCGCCTGAGCCAGATGCTGAAGGAGGGCCGTCTTGCCGTCGCCGGCGTTGCCGCAGAGGATCACCAGCCGAACGCGCCGGCCTCGGATATCCTCGAGCAGCGTCTTTTCGAGCGCCGTCTCGACGTAAGTGTCGGCCGCAAACAGGCTGTCCAGTCCGCGGGTTTCCTTGTTCCCCCAGCGAGAGCCGGGATACGACTGAAGCAGCCAGCGCAGCCACTCGATGCATTGCTCGCTCAACTCGACAATGGAAGGGGAGGGCTCGGGCGTGGACGCCGGCTCGGGGTCGGCTTCGGTCGACGGCATGGGGCGGGGCGGTTTCAGCGAGACGAGGGCTTGGTCGACGGAATCGAATCGACGGGCGGCGTCGGGGTGGGTCGCCCGATCGAAAAACTCCGCCAGAAGGGGATACGCCGTCCGGTCCAACCCGTCCCAGTTCAGACCCCGCTGCTTGCTGATTTCACCGCCGTGACGGAACGGTTCCCTGTCGAACAGAACGTGAAAAAAGCTCGCGGCCAGGGCGTAGAGGTCGTCCGAGGGGCTCGCGGGCTCACCGTTCACCGAGGTCGGAGACGAATAGAGCACCGTGCCGGGCGCGGTGATCGGTTTGCCGATCTTGGTCACGAAATCGAAATCGGTCAGAACCAGATTGCTTCCCGAGACGATCAGGTTCTTCGGGCTGACGTCGCCATGGATCAAGCCGTTGTCATGAAGAACCTTGAGCCCCTGGCCAATGCGTGTGATCCAATCGACGGCGACGGCCTCGGGCGAAGCGTCTCCCTGCTCCTCGGCGAGGAGCTGAAAGAGCCCGATGAACTCGGCCAAGGGGGCGCCCTCGATCCAAGACAGGAGGGCCACGAAGCCGTTTTCCTCCCATTGGTCGGCCACTTCAAAGATCGTGGACAAGCTGGGGACGCGACTCAGATGCGACTGAGCGAGACGATACGCTTCCAGGATCCTCGAGCCCTGTGCGCCGTCGAAGACGACCTTGGCGATAAACGTACCCATGTCTTCCTGGGTGAATCGATCCGTTTCCACGACCTTGAAGACGGCACCGACCCCGCCGCTGCCTAGGCGATTGAGGATTCGGAACTCACGCTTACGAAACGACACCGCTTGCCCCTCGGTCCAGAACCGAGGGAGCGGGGCCGCGGGCGCCGCAACGGAAAGGCCAAGCAACCTGGAAAGCTCGTCGCTAAGGGTATCGAGCGACGCCCGCTCGTCGGGCGATGTCGAGGTTCCTTTCTCGAGAATCTCCAGGGCCCGTTGGCTGACGTCGTCCGTGCCGTCGCGAAAGAGCACCGCGAGCGACGCACAAAGCGAATAGACGTCCGACCGACAGTCGGCGACGGCCAATCCCTGAGACAGAACCTCGGGCGCGACCACGCCCTGGTCCGCTTCGGCGATCACCATTCCAGACGCCACGCTTAGAGGTCGTCTAGAAAGCCATGGCAAAAGATGTTATGGCGGCGTCATGGACGCCAGAAACAGGTACGACACGGACGTTTCCGATGCCGAGTGGGCTCAGCTCGTGCGGGTGATTCCCGCACCCAAGCCCGGCGGCA
>DAIDHE010000252.1 GCA_027459775.1 Planctomycetales bacterium
GGAGCGACCAGCTCTCGTACTGGGCGGCCAACACCAGGAACACGAGCACGACCGCGAGGATGAAGGCCGTCGCCGCCGTCGATCCGGTCTCGAGCTGAAGATACGCCAGCTCGGTCCACTGGGTGCGCATGGCCAGCGGCAGATCGACCTGGGCGACCTCGCGCATCCGCTCGATGGCCGCGCCCGAGCTCACGCCGGGGCCCGCGTCGCCGTTGATGGCGGCCGACGGATACATGTTATAGCGCATGATCAAGACCGGGCCGGCGACCTCGCGGATCTCGGCGATGCTTCCCAGCGGCACCATCCCCCCGCGGTCGCCGCGAATCTTGAGCTGGGACAGGTCGGAAACCTGCGAGCGGAACTCGGACTTGCCCTGCACGTTGACCTGCCAGGTGCGGCCAAAGAGGTTGAAATCGTTGACGTAGAGCGAGCCCAGATAGACCTGCAAGGTGTTGAAGAGCTCGCCGATCGACACGCCCAGCAGCCGGGTCTTGGTGCGATCGATGACGAGCTCGAGCCACGGCGTGCGGGCGCGGAAGCTGGTGAAGAGCCCGCGCAGCGAGCGGTCCTGGTTGCCGCGGTCGACGATGCCGGCGGCCGTGCGCTCGAGCACGTCCATGCCCAGATCGCCGCGGTCCTGGACGATCAGCTTGAACCCGCCGGCAGTCCCCAGGCCGTCGACCGGCGGGGCCTCGAAGACGTTGTATTCGCCCTCGCCAACCTGGCCGGCCAGCTTTTGCTCGAGCGCGGCCCCGATCACCCGGCTCGACAGCCCGTGCAAGGCGCGATCGTGGAACTCGTCGAGCATCACGTACATCGCGCCGAAATTGGGAGCGTTGGCGTTCATCAGGATCGACTGGCCGGCGATCGAGACCGTGTGCGCGATCCCCGGCATGCCCGCCGCCGTCCGCTCGATCTCGCGCATCACCGATGAGGTCCGCTCGAGCGACGACGAATCGGGAAGCTGCACGTTGAGAAGCAGATACCCCTTGTCCTGCGCAGGAATGAACCCGACCGGCGTGCGGGTGAACCCATAATACGTGAGCCCCAAAAGCCCCCCGTACAGCAAGAGCACGAGCACGCTCACCCGCAACAGGCCCGAAACCACCCGGGTGTAGACCCTGGTCGCCCCGTCGAATCCGAGATTGAACAGATAAAAAAGAAACCCGAGCGTCCAGTTGAGCGGGCGAATGGCGATGAGCCCGGCGACCAGGCCGGCGAGGATCGCGAGCGTTGGCGCCCCATAAAGGGCCGCGTAGGGGGCGAGCCGATGCGGCACGCCGGCCGCCAGGCGGTCGCCCAGCCGCGCCGCGATCTCGGGGGTGAGCCACGTATACGCCGCCCACGCGAAAAACGCCACGAACGCCGGCCCGGGAAGCGTCTGATAAACCCCCTTCTTGCGCGGCTTGAGCAAAAGCGCTGAAAGCGCGGGCGAGAGCGTGAGCGAGTTGAACGCCGAAATCACCGTCGACGTCGCGATCGTGAGCGCGAATTGACGGTAAAACTGCCCCGTGATCCCCGTGATGAACGCACAGGGCACGAACACCGCCGTGAGCACCAGCCCCACCGCGATCACCGGCGACGACACCTGCTCCATCGCCAGGATCGTCGCCTCCCGAGGCGCGAGCCCGTGCTCGATGTGATGCTCGACCGCCTCGACCACCACGATCGCGTCGTCGACCACGATCCCAATCGCCAGCACCAGCCCGAACAACGTCAGGTTGTTGAGCGAAAACCCGATCGCCGCCATCACCGCGAACGTGCCCACGACGGCCACCGGCACCGCGACCAGCGGAATCAACGCTGACCGCCAGTTTTGCAGGAACAGGAGCACCACGAACGCGACCAGGATCACCGCGTCGCGAAGCGTCTTGAACACCTCGAGCACCGATTCCCGGATGAACGGAGTGGTGTCGTAGACGATCTTGTAATCGAGCCCGGTCGGAAACCGGCCCTTGAGCTCTTCCATCTTGTCGCGCACCGACCGGGCCGTGTCAAAGGCGTTGGTGCCGGGGCGCTGATAGACCGAAAGGGCGACCGAGGGCTCGCCGTCCAGGGTGCAATCCTGGTCGTATTCGCGGGCCCCCAGCTCGACCTCGGCCACGTCCCTGAGCCGCACCACCCGCCCCTGGGCGTCGGTCTTGAGGATCATGTCGGCGAACTGCTCGACGTCGATCAGCCGGCCCAAGGTGCTGATCGTGTACTGAAACACCTGCCCGGTCGCGACCGGCGGCTGACCCAGCCGGCCGGCCGCCACCTGGGCGTTTTGCTGGGCGATCGCGGCCGTGACGTCGGCCGCCGTCAAGCTCCGAAACGCCATCTTCTGGGGATCGACCCAGATCCGCATGCTATAGTCGCGCTGGCCAATGTAGGTGATGTCGCCCACCCCCTTCAAACGCGCCAGCTCGTCCTTGAGCTGAATCGTTGCATAGTTGCTCATGTAAAGACTATTCCGGCTCTGGTCGGGCGAGAACAGGTTGATGATCATGAGCACGCTGGGCGACTTTTTCTTGACGGCCACCCCCCTGCGCTTGACGAGGTCGGGAAGGATCGGCTCGGCCAGGTCGACCTTGTTTTGCACGAGCACCTGGGCCATGTTCAGATCCATGCCCAGGCGAAAGGTGACGGTGAGCGTATAGTTGCCGTCGTTGGTGCATTGCGACGACATGTAGATCATGTTCTCGACGCCATTGACGTTCTGCTCGATGGGGGCGGCGACGGTGTCGGCGACGACCTGGGCGTTGGCGCCGGGATAATAGGCCGACACCTCGACGGTCGGGGGCGTGATCTCGGGATACTGCGCGATCGGCAACACGACGACCGCCAGCCCGCCCGCCAGGACGACGACGATCGAGAGCACCGAGGCGAAGATCGGCCGATCGATGAAGAATCGAGAAAACACGTGATCATTACTCCGAGTCGCGTGACGAGTCTTGTTTCACGAGCTCGCGGGTCGGGCGCCCGGGCAGCTCCCGCAGCTTGCGGATCAGCCGCCGCGGGCTCACCACGACCATGGCCCAATCGGCCGCGGTGCGCAGCGGACCGGAGGCGAACGGCCCGTGCTCGGCCAGCCATTCCACGACGTAGAAGAAAACAGGCGTCAGGATGATGCCGAAGAACGTCACCCCCACCATGCCGCTGAACACGGCGATCCCCAGCGTGCGCCTCATCTCGGCCCCCGCCCCCGAGGCCAGAATCAGCGGCAACACCCCCAGGATGAACGCCACCGAAGTCATCACGATCGGGCGCAATCGCAGCCGGCAAGCCTCGAGCGTGGCCTCCTTGAGCGACAGACCCATCAGGCGGTGCACCTTGGCGAACTCGACGATCAGGATCGCGTTCTTGCTCGCCAACCCGACCAGCACCACGAAGCCAATCTGGCTGAAGATGTTGACGTCGGTCCCCGCGATCCAGATGCCCGCGCTCGCCGACAACACGCACAACGGCACGACCAGGATCACCGCCAGCGGCATCGACCAGCTCTCATACTGGGCCGCCAGCACCAGGAACACCATCACCACCGCGAACCCAAACACAATCGCCGCCGTGTCGCCGGCCTGAAGCTCGAGATACGCCAGCTCGGTCCACTCGGTCGCCATCGACGGCGGCAACACCTGAGCCCCGAGCGCGTCCATCACGTCGATCGCCGCCCGCGAGCTCACCCCGGGCCTGGCCGCCCCCGTTATAAATGCAGACGTGTACATATTATAACGCGTAAGCACGAACGGGCCGTTGTTCATCCGCACGTCGGCGAGCGAGCCCAGAGGGACCATCAGCCCCTTCTTGCTCTTGACCTTGAGCCGCTGGACGTCCTCGATCTCGTCGCGGTACTGGGCGTCGCACTGCACGATCACCTGCCAGGTGCGCCCAAAGAGATTGAAATCGTTGACGTAGAGCGAGCCCAGATAAATCTGCAGGGTGTCGAAGACGTCCTGGAGGTCGACCTCCTTCATCAGGGCGGCGGACCGGTTCAGATCGACGTAGACCTGGGGGACGTTGGCGCGGAAGACCGAGGAGACGCCGGTGAGGCCGGGCTGAAGCTTGGCCTCCTCGACCAGGAGGTCGGTCATGTTTTGAAGCTGGGCCAGGCTCGACGAGCCTCGGTCCTCGATCATGACCTTGAACCCGCCCGCGCGGCCGACCCCGCGCAACGGGGGCGGGGGCAAGACGGTGATCATGGCTTCGGGAACCAACTTCTCGAAATCGGCCCTGAGCTTCGCCGCGATCGAGTCGCTGTCGAGGGGCGGCTTCTTTTCCAGGTGAAACGCGCGGCGGCACCAGCCCTCGAACCGCGGCGCGAGCCGATCGAGATAGCGGTCGAAACGGGATCTGGGGTTTTCCTTGGTGTCCGGGACGGGAGGCCGCAAGGCCGCCAGCCAGGCGAAGAACCGCTCGTGCGACGGCTGGGGCCGCTTGGAAAACTCGTCCAGGATCACGAACATCGAGCCGAAGTTCGAGCCAAACGCCGAGAGCAACATCGACTGCCCCGAGACCAGCACCGTGTGCGCGGTCCCGGGAGTGCCCAGCACGATCCGTTGCATCTTCCTCATGGTTGAGAACGTGCGCTCGGACGAGGCCGAGTCGGGAAGCTGCACGTTGATCATGAGATAGCCCATGTCCTGCGAGGGGATGAACCCCTTGGGCAGCCGGTCGTGGGCGATATAGGTGAGATAAAGCAGCCCGCCGTAGCCGAGCAGCGACAGGACGGCGAGCTTGAGGACGACTCGCACCAGCTTGGTATAGATCCTGCCGGTCAGGTCGAAGCCCAGATTGAAGACGCGAAAGAAGGCCGCCAGCAGGCGATTGGCGATCGGACCGGCCCCGAGGCCCAGGAGAGCGCCGATCGCGGATGAGGCCCAGGGGAGCAGCTCCTGCGAAACGTGCCAGCCCCAGCGCCCGGCGAGCGTGGCCAACCCCGACTGGAACGCATCCCGGCCCAGCCACGCCCCGATCGCGACGAACACGACCCCGGGAACGGCCTGGTACGACCCCTTGCGCTTGGGCTTGAGCAGAATCGCCGCCAGGGCCGGGCTCAGGGTCAGCGAGTTCAAGGTCGAGATGATCGTCGAGGTCGCGATCGTGAGCGCGAACTGGCGAAAGAACTGCCCGGTGATCCCCGTGATGAATGCGCACGGCACGAACACCGCCGAGAGCACCAGCCCCATCGCGATCACCGGGGCCGAGACTTCGTCCATGGCCCGGATCGTGGCGGCCCGGGGCGCCATCCCCTGCTCGATATGATGCTCGACCGCCTCGACCACCACGATCGCGTCGTCGACCACGATCCCGATCGCCAGCACCAGCCCGAATAGCGTGAGCGTGTTCAGGCTGAACCCCATCGCCGCCATCACCGCGAACGTCCCCACGATCGCCACCGGCACCGCGACCAGGGGGATCAACGCCGACCGCCAGTTCTGCAAGAACAAAAGCACCACCACCGCGACCAGGATGATCGCGTCGCGCAGGGTCTTGAAGACCTCGTAGATGCACTCGCGAATAAACGGGGTCGTATCGTAGCGAATGACGTAGTCGAGCCCCTCGGGGAAATCCTTCTTGAGCTCTTCCATCTTCTGGTTGACCAGGTCGCCGGTCGAAAGCGCGTTGGCGTCGGGGAGCAGGAAGACGGCCATGTTGCCCGTGGGCTTGCCGTCGACCTGGCTGTCGATGTCGCTGTTCTTGGCCCCGAGCTCGACCCGGCCGATGTCCTTGATCTTCAAATAACGGCCGTCGGGAGTCGCCCGGATCACGATTTCCCCGAACTGTTCCGGCTCGGTGAGCCGGCCCAGGGTCTTCATGGTCGTCTGGGTGCGCTGGCCGCGCGCGATCGGCTGATGACCCACCTGCCCCGCCGCCACGTGCTGGTTCTGATCGCGAATCGCCCGCGCCACGTCCCCCGCCGTCACACCCCGCATCGACATCTTGTCGGGATCGACCCAGACCCGCATGCTGTAATCGCGCTGACCGAGCATCGTGACGTCGCTCACGCCGGGCAGTCGGGCCAGTTCGGGCTGAAGATGGACCGTCGCATAGTTGCTCAAATAGAGCTGGTCGTAACGGTCGTCGGGCGAGAAAATCCCCACCGCCATCAAGATGTCGGGCGAGCGCTTCTTGGTGTTAACCCCCGTCTGCTTGAGCACGTCGGGCAGCCGCGGAATCGCGAGCGCCACCCGGTTTTGCACCATGATCTGCGCCAGGTTCAAATCGACGCCAAGCTTGAACGTGATGGTGAGATTGTAACTGCCGTCGTTGGTGCACTGCGACGCCATGTAGAGCATGTCGTCGACGCCGTTGACCTCCTGCTCGATCGGAGCGGCCACCGTCTCGGCGACGACCTGGGCGCTCGCCCCGGGATAGGTGCAATCGACCGAGACCGTGGGCGGAGCGATCTGCGGGAACTGGGCGATCGGCAGGTTGTAAAGCGCGAGTGCGCCGCCAAGCGTGATCACGATCGAGAGGACCGACGCGAAGATCGGGCGATCGATGAAGAATCGTGAAAACACAGGCGTTCTCTCGGTCGATGGACGCGGGTCGTGAGGTCGAGGCGCGGCGGGGGCGGGCTGGCGAAGTCCGATCTCGAGGCCGGTGATCAAGGCGGGGCGCGAGGTCCGCGGCGTTTCAAGGCGATGCGGTGCGCGGAGACTCCTCGGGCGGCGATCCGCCGCCGGGAAGGACAGTCCCCTGGGCCCGAAACGCGACGTCCTTGGGCGGCGCGTTCGATTCCCTCGCCTTTCCAATCACGGGGACGCCGGGACGAATGCGCTGCAGGCCGGTCACCACGATCCGCTCTCCCGGGGCGAGCCCGCTCTCGATCGCGCGATAGCCGTCACGCAGCGCGCCGACCTTGACCTCGCGGGTCTCGGCCGTGCCGGCGACCTCTCCAGGCGCGGGCTTGGGCCCGGCGGGGGACGGCTTGGTTTCACTCCCCTTGTCCGTTTCGATGATGTAAACGATCTTTCGCCCCTGATCCGTGGTGATGGCGTCCTCACGCACAAACAAGGTCGGATGAGGGTCGCCAATCGGCAGCCGGACCCGTGCGAAAAGCCCCGGCGTCAAGATCCCCTTGGGATTGGCGACCGTCGCCCGAAACCGCAACGTGCCCGAGTTCACATCCACGCGGTTGTCGGTGAAGTCCACCGTCCCCTCATGGGGAAAACCAGGCGCTTCGTCGGAGAGGCCCACCAGCACCGGGACCTCCTTCTCGGACCTGGCCTTGACCTTGCCGTCGCGGATCAGCCGCCGCACCCGCAGCATGCTCTGTTCGTCGACGTCGAAATAGACATACATGGGATCCTGGGTGACGATCGATGTCAGGATCGTGTCGTCGGCCCGGATCAGGTTGCCGGGGTCGACCAGCCGGCGACTCAGAAGGCCGGTCTCCGGGGCGCGGATCTCGGTCCATTCCAGATTGAGCCGCGCGACCTCGAGATTGGCCTTGGCGACCTCGATGTTGGCCTCGGTCTCGCGCAGATCGCTCTCGTAGCGCTCGTAATCCTCGAGGCTGATCGAGCGCTGCGCGTAGAGCGTCTTGGCCCGCTGGTACTCGTGCTCGAGCCGCTTCTTGTGGGCCTGGATCTGCTCGAGGTTCCCCTGCGCCCGGTCAAACTCAGCCTTGTAGGGGCGGGGGTCGATCTCGAACAACAGGTTCCCTTCCTCGACCCGCGAGCCGTCCTTGAAATAGACCTTGGTGATGTAGCCCGAGACCCGCGACCGAATCTGCACCGTGATCCGGGCGTCGGTCTGACCGGGAAACTCGGCGAAGTCGGTGATCCGGCCAGCCAGGGGAGTCATGTATTCGACGCGCGGAGGACCCGGCTTGACGGGCGCGGCCGCTTGCCGGCAACCGGCGGCCAGGCCCAGGATCCCAACGATGACAACGGCCGCTCGCCCGTTCATGGCTGCACTCCTCTGTGGGTATCGCGATCGCCGCCGGCTCGCTCCGCCGACCGCGCGGAAGCCCCGTCCCGCTCCCGCCGCTCGCTCTCGCTCAGCACGCCGCGAAAGACGATGTCGAGGATGTCGCCCGCCTGCTGCTCCGGCGACTTGGTCGGTCCAACGAAGTAATTGATGAACATGGCCCCGTATATCGCGCCTGAGATCACGTCGGTGATCTGGTTCACCGGCATCGGACGAAACCGCCCGGTCGCGATCATCTCGGCGTAAAGCGCCCGCCAGCGCTCGACTGTCCGTTCGCGATGCTCGAAATAGGTGGGTCGCGTGCGGTCCTTGAAATGCGCCCGCTCCTGGATCAGCATCTCGGCGAAATGGGGCTTCTCGGCGAAGAACCGCAGATACGCCGCGATCGCCCGCCCCGGCCGATCAAGCGGATCCTCGACCCCAACCAGGCTCGCGTCCACCCGCTCGTTGAGCTTCACCATCACTCGATCCGCCGCCGCCAGAAAGAGTTCGCGCTTGCTGGGAAAATGACGATAAATCGTCCCCTTGCCAAGCTGCAATCGATCCGCCAGCGCCTGCGTGACCGTCTCGGAAAACCCTTGTTCGGCAAAGAGTTCCGTCGCAACCTCGAGAATCTCCTCACGCCGGGCAAGGAGCGCCTCGTCGTCATTGCAGCGGCGCGTTCGTTTCTCGGCGATGTCGTTCATGACGCCCTCACAGTCGCGGACTGACCGGTCAGTCCATATTGTAAAGGCGTCAACGCCTTCGTCAATATCCCTGAATTCCGAAGATTCTCCCTGGCAAAGACATGATTGGATGGTCGCACCCGCGTCCGTGGCGACTTCCCCTGGGGCCGATCGGTCGTCGTCGGCCGTGCCAAGGCTGCCGAAGGCTCTGAACGGCACAGGATCCCGCCGCGACGCCCTGCTCTCGGACGTTGAACCACAGAGAAGAAAAACCGTTGAACCACAGAGACACAGAGACACAGAGAAGAAATACAGAGAAGAGAAAGAGTAATAATCCATCTAATTTCTATTGATCAGTTCTATTCGAAATGCCATCACAACTATGAGGCTTCAGGCATTGCTTGGAGCGCGGTCTGAACGGCTTTTAGACCTGCCACTCACACAGGAACACGCATGCTTTACATTGATATTGTCATCTTTAATCCGGTGCTACATTATTTGCTTCCTCTTCTCTTGTCTCTGTTTGTCTCTCTTTTATCTCTCTCGTTTGCGTATTCTCTGTGCCGCTGTATCTCTGTGGTTCAAAGTTTCCGAGCCGCACGACCCGCCACTTGTTCATCACGTCTCATCTTTAGTGATCTCTTTCGATCTCCCCGCCCATTCTCTCGGTCTTGAGCAGAGCAAATCACACCGCCCTTCTTCTTGACATCGTCCGGCATCAATAAGTCCTGACCCCTTTGATTTGCGGGGACGAGCCTCGGTCAGAGCAGCCCCGGGATCGGCGTGCCTTGATAGATTTGATGCGGCCGATCGAGCTCGTCTCGCCAGCTCGCGGACTCGGGAATGCCGAGCGCTCTGTAGATCGTGGCCGCCATGTTTTCCGGGCTCTGCGGTTGAGTGGCCGGGTAGGCGCCGATCTTGTCGGACGAGCCGACGACCGTGCCCCCGCGAATCCCACCCCCGGCGAAAAACACGCTCTGCACCGCACCCCAGTGGTCGCGCCCCGCGCTGGGGTAGTCGTCGGGCAACGTCGACAGCTTGGGCGTCCGGCCAAACTCGCTCCCCATCACGATCAACGTGCTGTCGAGCAAGCCCAGCGACTCAAGATCGTCGAGCAACGCGCACAACGCCCGATCCGTGGGCGGGAGCAGCTTGTCCTTCATCCGGTGAAAGATCTCGCCGTGGGTGTCCCAGGTCTCGTTGTTGCCCAGGTTGACCTGAACCAGATTCACCCCCGCCTGGACCAGCCGAAACGCCATCAGCAGCGACCAGCCGAAGCTGTTTCGCCCGTAGCGCTCCTGGGTCTTCGCGTCGGCCTTGGTGACGTCAAAGGCCCTGCGCACTTCGGGAGACGCAAGCAAGGAAATCGCCGACTGCCGGTGACGATCGTAACCCAACGACGCGGCCGATCGCTCGAGCTTGCCGCACTTGAGCTCCAGCTCCGAAAGCAACTCGACGCGGTTCTTCAAGCGGCCCGCGCTGAGCCCCGGCGACAGGGTCAGATTGGGCGCCTGGAAGACCCGGTCGTCGGGACTGGCGGGCGGCTTGCTGGTTTGATTGGGAAAGGTGAACTCGGGATACGCCCCGCGCCAGAATGGGTTCCCATAAGGCGACGCCTCGATGAAGAACGGGTCGCGCTGGCCGCCCATCTGGCCTCCGTAAGCGCCCGGCAACACGCCTCCGGACCAGTGCACGAGCCGCTCGGGAAGCACGATCGCGGGGGGAAGGTTGTGGCCGCGCGCGGGGACCGCGTCGCCGACGATCGAGGCGATCGACGGCCAGTCGGTGGAACGGGGCTGGCGGTCGCCGCGAAATCCGGGGTCGACCACGCTCCGGCCGGTCAACATCAGGTAATGCCCGACCGTGTGGTCGTTGGAACGATGCGTGAGCGATCGCACGACCGACCATCGCCGGCCGCGCAGGGCCAGCCCCGGCAAGTGCTCGCAGATCGCGACGCCAGGCGCGCGGGTCGCGATCGGGCGAAACTCGCCCCGGATCGCCTCGGGTGCATCGGGCTTGGGGTCGAAACTCTCGTGTTGCGACAGGCCGCCGGATAGAAAAATGTAAATACAAGATTTCGCCGTTCCATGCGAAGCTCCAGCGGGCGACGCCGCGCGCAGGGCCTCGAGGTGGTTCGTCCCCAGCCCGAGCAGCCCGACCGCGCCGGCCTGCACGGCGGTTCGACGCGAGATCAGAGGGTGTGTGCGCCGGTGCGCCGCGTTCATTGATACGTCCCTCATGACGGCCTTGAATGGACGATGCCCTGATCGATTCAGATCCCCGTCAACTCCCGAAACCGCACCCTCCGCCCACCGTCTACACCAGCTCGCGGATCGGCTCGCGGCGGTCGAGAAGGTACTGGGGCCGGCCGCTCAAGTCGTTGAACGTCACGTTGCCAACGTCGACGCCCATCTGGTGGTACAGCGTCGCAAACACGTCCTGGTAGTGAACCGGCCTGTCATGGGGCGTTTCGCCGAGGCGGTTGGTCGAGCCGATGTCCTGGCCCATCCGCATGCCGCCGCCGGCGAGGAGGGCGCAGGAAACGTGCGGCCAGTGGTCGCGGCCGCCCCCCACGTTGATCCGAGGCGTGCGCCCGAACTCGCCCCAGGCCACGACGGCGACGTCCTGATCGAGGCCCCGCGCGTGCAGATCCTCGACCAGCGCGGTGATCCCCTGGTCGAACCGCCGCAACTGCTCGGGGAGCCGCTCGAAATTCCCCCCGTGCCGATCCCAACTGCCGAACGACAACGTGACACACCGGACGCCCGCTTCCACCAGTCGGCGAGCCATCAAAAACTGGTCCATCCAGTGCGGCCCGGCGTCCTCGCCAAACGCAGGGTCCGCGCTTCCTCGTCCGTAACGGTCGCGGAGCCGGGGGTCTTCACGCTCGAGGTCGAGCGCCTCCACCAGCTTGCTCGAAGTCAACACGTCGAACGCCGCCTTGTTGGCCGCATCGACTCCCTGCACGCTCGGATCCTGCGCCGTGGATCGGCGAAACTCGTCAAAGCTCGCGAGCAGCGACTTCCGATCGCGAAGCTGCTCGAGCGTGACGCCCCGAAGCCGGATATTCTCCATCAGCGGCCCGTCCGGCTGGATCGGCCCGTGCGAAGGCCCAAGAAAACCCGGCGAGCCCGGGTTCGAATACGGGGCGTGCTTCGTCTTGATCGTCAGCCCCACGAACGCCGGCACCGCCTTGTCGACCTGTCCGTGCAGCTTCGAGATCACCGAGCCGAGCGCGGGGCGGCCGTCCTGCCGACCCTTGGGGCCGATCGGATAGCCGCTCACGCAAAGATCCGAAGCGTGCTGGTCCGGGCAGCCGTACAGCGATCGAATGATCGCAAATTTGTCCATCATTCCCGCTAGCCGGGGCATGTGCTCGCAAATGTCGATCCCAGGAACATTCGTCGAGATCGGGCGAAAGCTCCCGCGGATTTCCACCGGGGCGTCCATCTTCAGATCATACATATCCTGGTGCGACGGGCCTCCCGACAGATAGATCATGATCACGGCCTTGTGCGATCGGGGCGTCGGGCCCGCCGGCCGCGTCGCCGCCTCGGCCTTCAAGAGCCCCGGCAGCGAGATCCCGCCCATGGCGAGGCCGCCGACCTTCAAGAAATGCCGCCGCGAGGAACCGCCGCACCGAGACGCCGTTCGCTCGCTCAGGATCGTGAACATTCCGCATCCTCCGATCGATTCCATCAAACCGCGTGATTCGTATCCAGCGCGGCCTTCGCGACGGCCCGCCCGGCGATCAAGGCGCGCACCGGCTCGCCGCCGTGAGCGATGGGTACTGGACGACCCGTTCGGTCGGGCACGGTCATGCCAGGGTCGATTCCCATGAGCTCGTAAAACGTCGCCACCAGGTCCGCGGGCGAGACCGGGCGGCTGGTCGGCCACGCGCCGATGCGGTCGCTCGACCCATGCACCAGCCCCTCATGGACGCCGCCCCCGAAAAGCAGCGAGAACCCACACCGCGGCCAGTGGTCGCGACCCGCCTTGCCGTTGACCCTCGGCGAACGACCCATCTCGCCCATCACCACCACCAGGGTCGAATCGAGCAACCCGCGGCCCGCCAGATCCTCGAGCAGCGCGGGCACGACCTGGTCGAGCAACGGCAGGTTGAACCCCTTCAACATGCCGAAATTGTTCTCGTGCATGTCATAGGAATGCCCGTAGTGATCGAAGATTTCCTGGTGCACGGTGACGAAGGGCACGCCGGCTTCCACCAGCCGCCGGGCCGCCAGCAGGCAAGAGCCCATCAAGCTCTTTCCATAAGACGCGCGGATCTTGGCCGGCTCGGTCGACAGGTTGAAGGCCTGGCGAGTCCGTCCCGACGTCATCACGGCGAAGGCCCTGCGCATGGCGTCGTCCATCGTCGCCATTTCGGGCGACGACTCCATCCGCGCCACGATCGTATCGAGCTGGCCGAGCAGCTTGCGCCTGCGGTCGAGGCGCAGGGGCGGCATCACGTCGAGCTCGTCCGTGCCCGGAAGGAACGGCTCTCCCACGGCCAGGACGGGGTCGTAATCCTTGACCCCAGGCTCGCGCCCGAAGGTCGGCTGACAGCGCGTGAAGAGCGGGTCGTACTTCTTCCCAAGAAACCCGCCATACGGGCCCCGACGCCGGTAGCCGTTTTGCCCCGAGCCCGGAAAACATGGCATGCACACCGCCCCGGGAAGGTCGCCAGGGCCCAGCCCAAGATACTGGCAGATCGCGCCGATGTCGGGCGGATCGGCCGCCGACGCCTGATCGAGCGGCCGGGCGTCGGCGTATCCCGTCATGAACGTCAACGGATCGTGCGAGTCCAACCCATGGCTGAACGAACGGATCAGCGTACACCGATGCATCCACCGCGCCAGCCTGGGCAGATGCTCGCAGATCTGAAGCCCGGGCAGCGACGTGGCGATCGGCCGGAACTCGCCCCGGATGCCGTCCGGAGCAGAGGGCTTGAGATCAAACATGTCAATATGCGAAGGGCCGCCCAGCAGGTTGAACATGATGATCGAGCGCGCCGGCCCTCGCACACCCCCGCGCGCGGCTTCCACCCACCGCGGCAGCGTCAAGCCGCCGAACAGCGAAAGCGCCCCGATCCTCATCAGCTCACGCCGCGGTATGCCATCGCACAACACCCGCGGCCGCCCCAGCACTCGAAGCATCGGACGACCCCTGCGCTTCGCGCGACTCGCTCAACCCAGACCAAGCCAAACCCCAGCACAAGATCCCACCGCCCCCAGATCGCCGCGAGTCGATCGATCGACTCGGCTAGGGATCCAACTTTTGTGGAACTCTTGTCCAACAATGGTTGATGAGGCTAGACTACAGCCTATTCCAGACGACGGCAATCGTTTTTCTGAACTTGCGGGCTGGAGGCGCGAATCCGGCGCCGTCGCATGGTGAGGCCCTGGCGACGCCGGGTATCGTGGAGGAGACCCGATGAGCGGACTCGCGATCAATCCGCGCCTCAGCGGCTGGTTCTCCGCGGCCGTGCTTTTGGCCGCTGCCGCCGACAGAGCCCAGGCTGGCGACCTGCCCGTCCGGCGGATCGCGGCGGTCGTCACCGAGTACCGGCACAACTCCCACGCGGACGTGATCGTGAGCCGCCTGTTGCTCACCGACATGCTGGATGGCACGGGGCGAGACTCGCCCCTCAAGCTCGTCTCGCTCTATACGGACCAGAAACCGCCCGGCGACATCAGCCGGCTGCTCGCCGCGTCACGCCGGTTTCCAATCAAGCCCACCATCGCCGAGGCCCTCACTCTGGGCACGGGCCAACTGGCGGTCGACGGCGTGTTGCTCATCGCCGAACACGGCGACTACCCGTTTTCCGCGACCGGCAACCATCAGTACCCCAAACGCAGATTCTGGGATGAAACGCTGAAGGTGTTCCGAGCCAGCGGCCGCGTGGTCCCTGTTTACCTCGACAAGCACTTGTCTGACAACTGGGCGGATGCGAAGTCCATTTACGACACCGCCCGCGCGATGCGGATCCCGCTCATGGCCGGCTCATCGGTTCCCGGGACGTGGCGGCGACCGCCGGCGGATGTGGCGCGTGGCGCCAAGGTGACCCAGATCGTCGGGATCACCCACGGTTCCACCGACGCCTACGGGTTCCACGGGCTCGAAGCCGTCCAGGCGCTCGCGGAGCAGCGCCACGGAGGAGAAACCGGCGTCCGATCGGTGCGATGCCTCCGGGGCCCCGCCGCGTGGAAGGCTCTCGACTCAGGCACGATCGACGGCGAACTCTTTCAGGCCGCCCTCGGACGCGCGCCCGGCTTTCAAAACGGTGAGACCCTGAACCGCGAGGCCGTGCGCGAGCCCAAGCTCATGATCGTCGATCACCTCGACGGCCTGCGCGTCGGCCTGTTCGAGCTCAACGGCGCGGTCGCGGCCTGGACGGCCGCCTGGCGCGAGGACGGCGCCCGAACGATCCGCTCGACCCAGTTCTGGACCCAGGAGGCGCGGCCCGCCGGTCACTTTGGACTGCTCGTCGGGGCCATCGAGCAAATGATGATCACGGGCCGGCCGGCCTGGCCAACCGAGCGAACCCTGCTGACGAGCGGGACGCTCGACGCCTTGCTGATGTCTCAATCGCGGGGCGGATCGCTCGTCGAGACCCCTTATCTCGACGTCGCCTATCAACCGACCTGGCGCTGGTCGCCCCCCTCCCCTCCTCCACCCAGCCGCCCCTGGTCCGAACAGTAACCGCATCAAATTGTTTTTGTTATTGATATGTAACATCAGAGGGGCGAAGCATGCCTCGCCCCCCTGTGATCGGCCGCGAAACGGTCCCCACGGATCACGACGAACTACCAGCCCAGCCCCTGCGAATCCCGCACGATTTGCTCAAGCCGGCGGGCGATGATGTCGCGGCGGTTCTCCTTGCGCTTGTCGACCAGCTCCCTGAGCTTCTTGACCTGATCCTCGAGAGCCTTGAGCTCCTCTTCATGCCGCTGCTGACGCTCTTCGAACTGCGCTGTCAGTGACGCGGTCAATCTGCTCTTGAGCCTCTCGCGCTCGTCATCCGATTTGGCCGCGGCGAGCTGATGGGCCAACTGGGCGACTTCCGCGGAGGAGTCGTCGAAGACCGTGACCTGGTAGGTCGCGACCGACCGGTTTTGACCGCTCGGGACACGAACCGCCCGGGTCGTAACCCGAGCCGTGCCGGTGGTGGCCGGCGCCCCGGAGTCGAAAGGATCATCGTCCCGCCTGATCTCTGGGCTCGCCGGCTTCTGCGATAAACCAGCAACCGGGCCTGGCACCGGTGCGGACGCGGCAACGGGCTGGTCCCCGCCACGATCGAATGACGCGTTTCGAGGCGGATCCTGGGCCGACACCGTCACAACGGTGGCGAACAGCGGGGCGAACAGAACGAGGATCAACTTCCGCTTCATGGGTCATCTCCTGAAACTAACGTTCGAGAACAGGTTGGGGTGAAGCGACTGGAGCAGACTGGGCCGCCTCGCCGCCAGGACGAAGCGCGCGTTCGAGAGACTCGAGCCGGTCGGAGAGCTTCCTCGCGAGCCCGGAGATTCGATCCGTGCCAAGGGGCTCGGTCGGCCGATGGAGATCGGCCTCGATCTCCTGTGCACGCTGACGGAGCTCGAGGATCGGATCCTCGGGTTCGTCGGTCGGGCGCTGGGCGGGCCGGATGATCGGCGCATTCTCAACCTCTGGGGCGCCTTGACCGGGCTGCGCCGACAGCCCCGGTCGAGGGAACGGCCTCGGCTGATCGTAGTATGCGGTCGCCGCGACCGCGGCCAAGACGACGAGCCCCGCGCCCACAACCTTCAAGAGCCCCCCGCGCCGCGCCGGCCGTTTCGTCCTGCCTGCAAGCAGTCCGTCGGGAAGCTCGACTCCCAGCGGATCCTGGACATGAGCCAGGCATCGGCCCAACAGCTCGCCGAGCTCGAGCGCCGTCGCGAATCGGCCAGCCGGTTCCTTGGCATGCAGGCGCTCGACGATGGCCTCGAGCCATTGGGGGATCTCGGGGTTGAGCTGGCGGATCGGGCGGGGCGTGTCGTCCGAGACGCGGCGGAGCACTGCGACGGGAGTCTCAGCGCGGAACGGCGGGACACCGGTGCACATTGCGTACAGGGTGCTGCCCAGGCTGAACAGGTCGGCGCGGTGGTCGGTCGCCTCGGCGCGGGCCTGTTCGGGGGCCATGTAATACGGGGTGCCGGCGACGACCCCACTCTGGGTCAGCCCGGCGTCGGCGGCCGCGCGGGCCAGGCCGAAATCCGTCAGGCGAACCCGTTCGATCCCGTTCTCGAGCAGGATGTTGGCCGGCTTGACGTCGCGGTGCACGAGCCCCTGGGCGTGGGCCGCCGCCAGCCCCGCCGCCGTCTGCCTGCCGATCCGCAGAATCTCCGCGAGCGCGAGCGCCCCGTGCCGGTCCAGCCGGTCCTGGAGCGAGCCGCCGGGGACGTATTCCATGACCATGAACGGAAGCGTTGACGTTTCAACGACCGCGAACACCGAGACCACGTGCTCGTGCACGACCGCGGCGGCCGCCCGCGCCTCGCGCAGGAATCGCCGCCGGGCCGCGCCGCAGTTGGCCAGATGCGACGAAAGAACCTTGATCGCCACGTTCCGATTGAGGGCGGGGTCAAACGCCTTCAGAACCACTCCCATCCCACCACGCCCGATCAAGCCCTTGACCTCGTACGAGCCCAGCCGGCCCAGCGAGTCGGGCCAATCCGAAGGCGCGAGCGAGCCCAGGGTCTCGCGAAACCCGCCATCGGAACTCGTTTCATACGGGCCGGTCGGGTCGTCGCTCAGGTGCCTGCGCACGGCGGCCACGCCAGGGTCGCTGTCGGCGGCTTCGTCCAGGGCCGCGCGGCACTGGGCGCAATCCTCGAGGTGCGATTCGAGCTCGGGAAGCAGGTCGGCGGCCAGGCGGTCCAGGGCAAGCAGCCGCAGCCGGCCGGGGTCACAGGCGGATGTCATGTTCGACCTCGCTCAAGATTGCGGACGCTTCGTCGCCCAGTTGAGTGATCCGCGTTCGCAGCCGGGCCAGAACGCGGCTGCGTGCGATATAAACGGCCCCGACCGAAAGCCCCAGCTCGGCCGCCGCCTCGGCGGGCGGTCGGCCGGCGACCGCGGTCAGCCAGAACGCCCGCCACGTTGAGGGAGAAAACTCGGCGTGAACTTCGTCGGCCGCCCACTGAAAGATGCGGCGGCGGTACTCGGTCTCATACACGGCCATGGCCGAGGGATCGTCGGCCGGCTGTTGCTCGAGCAGCTCCTGAATGCTGGTCGCCCCGCTGCCCACGACGCCAGCCCGCCTCCGGGTCAAGAAATTGATCAGAAGATTACGAGTGATCCGCGAAAGCCAGCCGCGAAAGCTGCCGCGCTCGGGGTCGAGCCGCCAGCGCCCGATCGCGCTTGCGACCGCCTGGAAAACCTCCTGGCACAGGTCGTTCGCGTCGG
>DAIDHE010000263.1 GCA_027459775.1 Planctomycetales bacterium
CCTCAAGCCGACCTACGGGCGCGTCAGCCGCTACGGCCTGATCGCGTTCGCCAGCTCGCTCGACCAGATTGGCCCCTTCGCCCACGACCTCCGCGACACCGCCCTTTTGCTCGGGGTCATCTCCGGTAAAGATCCCAAGGACGCCACCAGCGTCGACGCGCCCGTCCCTGATTACGTGTCCGCGCTCGACAGGCCCCCCGCGAGTCTCCGCGTCGGCGTCGTCCGCGAGTTTTCGGGCGCGGGCCTGGACGCCGAGGTCGGCGCGGCCGTTGAAGAGGCCGTCCGGGTCTATCAAAAAGCCGGCGCGACGATCGTCGACGTCTCGCTGCCGCACACCCGATACGGCGTGCCGGCCTATTACCTGGTCGCCCCCGCCGAGTGCTCGAGCAATCTCGCGCGCTACGACGGCACGACCTACGGCCACCGCGCCGCCGACTTTTCCCCCAAATACCCCGGCGAGGAAAACCTGCCGCCGCTCTTACGCATGATGATGGCCAGCCGCTCCGAGGGCTTCGGGCCCGAGGTCAAGCGGCGTATCATGCTGGGCACGTTCGCCTTGTCGGCCGGCTATGCCGATCAGTATTACAACAAGGCATTGCAGGTTCGGCGCAGGATTCGCGAGGATTTCGACGCGGCTTTCGAGAAGGTCGACGTCTTGATCGGCCCGACTTCGCCGACGCCCGCGTTCAAGCTGGGCGAGCGCACCGCCGACCCGCTCGCGATGTACCTTTCCGATATCTATACCATTACCGCCAACCTGGCCGGCATCCCGGGCCTTTCCATTCCCTGCGGGCTGACCAAGGGAGGGTTGCCGATCGGGCTTCAGCTTTTGGCGCCCGCGTTCGCCGAGGAATCGCTGCTCCAGATCGCGCGGGTTTTCGAGCGCGCGACCGACTGGCACACGAAACGCCCGGGTCTTTCTTGAATGAGTCGAGACATGGACTATCAGATCATCATCGGCCTTGAAATCCACGTACAGCTCGAGACCGAGAGCAAGATGTTCTCGTGGAGCGGGACCGATTTCGGCCTGCCGCCCAACACCCAGACCGACCCGGTCTCGCTCGGCCTGCCCGGAACCCTGCCGGTCATGAACCGCCGGGCGTTCGAGCTCGCGCTCAAGACGGCGGTCGCCCTGGGCGCTCGGATCGCCCCCTTCACCAAATGGGATCGTAAGAATTACTATTACCCCGACCTGCCCAAGAACTATCAGATCAGCCAGTACGACATGCCCTTTTCCAAGGGGGGCGCGCTCGAGATCCCCGTTCGCAAGGGCGCAGGCGGTGGCGGCGTCTGCGGGCTCACCCGGATTCACCTCGAGGAAGACACCGGCAAATTGACCCACGGCGAGGGAGGGTTTTCCGAGGTCGACCTGAACCGCGCTGGCATCCCCCTGCTCGAGATCGTCACCGAGCCCGAGATCCGCGACCCGGCCGACGCCCGCGCCTGCCTGGAAGAGCTCCGGCTGGTCCTGCGCTATCTCGAGGTCTCCGACTGCGAAATGCAGGAAGGCTCGCTGCGCTGCGACGCGAATGTCAATCTTCATATCCAGAAGGATGGCGAGACGATCGCCACGCCGATCGTCGAGATCAAGAACCTGAACAGCTTCCGGTCGGTCGAGAAGGCGCTCAATCACGAGGTTGAGCGGCAATACGCCCAGTGGCTCGAGGATGGCAAGACGATCGCCGACGCTCCCAAGACGACCCGCGGGTGGGACGACGTCCTCGAGGTCACGAAGCCTCAGCGCGAAAAGGAAACGGCCGCTGATTATCGTTACTTTCCCGAGCCCGACCTGGTCCCGGTCGAGGTCGACGAAGCGTGGCTCGCGCGTGTGCGGGCGTCGATCGGCGAATTGCCGAGCGTCCGCAGGCGCAGGTTCGAGACCGATTACGGCCTTTCGCCTTACGACGCCAACGTGCTTGTCGAGCAGGGTCAGGACGTCGCCGGCTATTTCGACGCCGTCGCCGCCGCGACCGGCGAATACAAACTGGCGAGCAACTGGATCCAGCAAGACGTCTTGCGAACCGTCAAGGAAAAGAAGCTCTCGATCGCCGATTTCCCGGTCGGCCCCGCTCCTTTGGCCGAGCTGATCAATCGTGTGAAGCGGGGCGAGCTCAACACCAATCAAGGTCGCGAGATCCTGGCGAAGATGATCGAGACGGGCGATTCGCAGGAATCGATCATCGCCGCCGGCGGCTATCGGATGGAGTCGGACCGCGACGCGATCGCGGCCGTGGTGGCCCAAGCGGTCGCCGCCAATCCCCAGGCCATCGAGGAGCTGGCCAAGGGGAAGAAGAAGCCCGAAGCCGTCAAGGGATTCTTGCGCGGACAGGTGATGAAGCTCACCGGCGGCAAGGCCAACCCGGCCCTGGTGGGCGAGCTGCTCGAGGCGGAGCTCGAGCGGCTGGGGTCTTGAGCCGGCGGAACGATCAAAGAGTTCGCGGTTGTGATGCCAGGCCCAACGACGCCATCCAGCGACAGTGAGTCCTGACCCCTTTGATTTTGCGCCGTTGGGGTGAAAGCGAATCCACCGCGCCAGTGCCCTGTTTTCAGTCCGAAGGACTGAGAGGTTATCGCCCGGGGCGCAGCCCTGGGATGGCCATTGCTGATGCACTCTTGCCTGAAATCGGTGAAGGAAGGCGTGAGGCGATCGTCCGCGTAAACCCAGGGCTGCGCCCTGGGCTGTCGCCTCTCACCCCGTTGGGGTGAAAGCGAATCGCTCGTGCCAGTGCCCCTTTTTCAGTCGATCGGTAGTCGCGGACAGCCACTTTCCGCCATCGAAAGGCACAAACGGGCGCGCGGCGGGGGTCCGGTTCCAGCGAATCGATTCGTGATCGTCTCGCGGCTTCCCTGTGTGTCTGGCGCGTACGTTTCTTCCGCCGTTGAAAGGCGCAAGCGGTCCCGAACGCGCGGGGTCGGTTCAGGCGAATTGATTCGCGATGGTCCGGGGCCTTCCTTGAGGCTCTGGCGCTTCCAGATTCGGCCTCGTCAGTCGTCGATGGCGTCCTCATTGATGACCATCACGCCGTTACCCTCGAGGAACGACTTCAGGGCAGCGTGTACAGAGACCGCGATTTTAGAATCGATCGGACCGACGACTTTCGTCCATCCCGGGATTGAGCTCATCTCGTCGTAATTCGAGAGCTCGATCGAGGGTCGGCCGTCGCCGGCGAACAGCCAGACGGAAGCTCGCGAATCGCCCGGTTTCCCCTCGAGTCGCCAGAGAACGCGGCGGAGGGTTCGCTGGAGCCAGGCGGTTCCTCTCAACCCGCGCGGACTCTCGTCGGGATAACAGTTGGTCTCATACAGTAGTGTGCATTCGGTCAATTGCGCCATGGTGCAACCCTGACGAGAGCCTTGTCGAGGATGGATGTCGGAATAATATAAAAATGTCGGGACTCGGTGATGCCTGGCGAATCAACCCGGCCGTCCCTGGCCGCCCCCGGCGTCGATCAATCCTGGCCGCTTTGATTCGTCCCTGTCCCGAGACGGTTCTGGGATCTTGAGACGGTCGCGCTCGCGGCGCTACGGAATCCCCAACTCGGCGGCGATGGCGTCCACCTTGAGCGCCGCCTCGTGGCGCGGCATCCGCTGAGTCGATCGCAGATGGCGGATCGCCTCCTCGCGTTCGCCCGCTCGCATCAGGCCATACAACGTCATTTGCGATCGTGAATCGACCCCGGGGGAAGCGGCGGGCAACCACTCCACGTGTACGTTGTCTTCAACCATGCCGCAGACGAGGATCCGGCGATCGTCGGCCGGATAGTGCGTCCTCTTGTACTGCACGAGTTCGTCGATCATGGCGTCCACGTCCTCGATTTGAGTTCGCTCCACACGTTGGGGTTTTCGGCTTCGATCACCTCCCAGCCCGATCGGTAGCCCGTTCGCGCATGACCGAGGCCGATGGCTTCGTTCCAGGCGAAATTGGCGAACATCAGTGCGATGTGGCGTGTCTCCGACGATGGGACGCCGTTGGGATTCCGCAGCAACCGCCCGGCCATTTCCTTCATGATCTCGGACATCTTGCGGGAATGGTTCATGACGGCTTGCCGTTCCACGGACTGTTGATGTCTCTTGCGTCTGTTCATGAGCCTGAGGGCGACTTCGGCCGATTCCTCGCCAGAGGGGGTTGGCGGCGCGCCAAAGCCGCGCTTCCTTTTATAAGCCCGCCGATTACCCAAGAACAAGAGGAGGCCACTTGCTCCTCGGGTCTCACGACCAGGATCGAAGCCGAACAATCAAAGGGGTCAAAACTCATTGATGCCGGGAAAACCAAGGCGACGTTTCCATCGACGCCGTTCGGCATCAATGAGGCAGGACATCTTGAATTAGATACTACATCTACGTAGTTTAATAAGCGAAGCGACCCGTTTTTCGAGTTCTGGCGGCAATTGAGTCGTCAAAACCGCGAGTCCCTTTGGAACCTCAAGCCTAGCGCGGCCCGCTGAATCCGCCGACCGGCTGCGTTTCCGCGTCGTGAGGGAAGAGCCCGCCCGAGTCCGCTCGGGTTGGGAAAGCCGCGTTGGCCAGGCGAGGAATCTCGGCCGGCGGGCGACCGCGCCGGGGCCGGAATCGGGGCGTCGCGCGGTGGTTCGCAGGGGGGTGGTTCGGCCGTCGCGCAGGGCCTCCTCGGCAAGCGCGTTCAGGCGACCCTCCGCGACGTCCCGTTCGAACTGCTCGACCCAGGCGCCGGCGTCGAACTCGGCGAACCAGGCGCGAAGACACGCCAGGTCGTCGGCCGGCGGCTGGCTTGCTCGATCTCATCGATCGTTTCCATCACCGCGGCTCCGATCACGATTTACCACGCCGGCGCCGGATGACCCGACCGAAAAGCGAGCGTAGGCGTGCGAACGCCCTCGTCATCCAGTGGACAAATACACCCGAGAGGATTCGAACCTCTAACCTTCGGTTCCGTAGACCGATGCTCTATCCAGTTGAGCTACGGGTGCGCGATATTGGCTCGTCGTTCGCCAAGACGACTTTAACCAGACGCTCGATCCTCGGCAAGGGTTCGCTCGAGCGAGATTACGCGCCCCTCCTCGGCCGAACGATACGCCGCCCACACGACATCCATCGTTGCCAGGGCGTCCCGGCCGCTGGTTTCCCGCGGAGAACCCGTCAAGAGGCCCCGGATGAAATGGCGCTGAGTTTCCAGATAGCCCTCGAGATAGACCTCCTCTGGCGGCGGCAGATCCACGGGAATGAGCTCGATCGCGCCGTCGACGCCGAGAAACACGAGCGAGCCTCCCTCGAGGAGCCGGATCGTGCCGGCCGAGCCCTCGACGACCGACTCGTTGAGCGCCCACTCGAGACGCGCGCCCACGGGGGCCGCGCACCACGAAAAATCGAGCAATCCCAGCGCCCCGGATTCAAACCGGAGCATGAGCATCGCGACGTCCTCGCCGGCATTGCCAGGGCCAAAGCGGCCCATGGCGGCCGAGACCGAGGCGACCTCGCCCATGAGAAACCGGGCGCAATCGATCAGATGACAACCCATGTCCATCAGCATCAACCGAGGCTCGCGGGCCAGGTAAGGTTGGTCGGCGAAGCCGCCCGGGCGCAGGGCTCGGAAGTCGCGATGGGCGAGTCGGACCCGGATCGGCCGGCCCAGCCGGCCGGCGACGATCTGGCGCTTCAAGGCCCGATACCACGATCGAAACCGCCAGTTTTCGTGGATCATCAGCCGCGCGCCCGCCCGTTCGCAGGCCCCGATCATCGCCACGAGATCGTCGCGCTTTGCCGCGGCGGGCTTCTGGCAAAGCACGTGCAATCCGCGGCCGGCCGCTTGCTCGACCAGGTCGCGATGCGCATTCACCTGCGTGCAAATCTCGACGAAATCGAGCCTCGGCTCATGGGCCAAAAGCGCACCAAACTCCCGGTAGCGCCGGGCCGCGGGCGCCACCGCGCCGGCCCGATCCAGCCGCTCTTGATCGCGATCGCAGACGGCGACGAGCTCGACCCCCTCGACCCGCGCCCAGGCCGCGAGATGGTATTTCGACACGTGGCCGCAACCGACCAGGGCGCCTTTCAAACCCGGCGTGTTCATGGGCATGGCCTCGTCGTCGCCGTGTGCGGTCCGGCCCCTGCGTTTCCCGAATTCCTTCTGGATGATCGCGGTTCCGGCGGACCAAATCGAGACCCCTTCGGCAAACCTCGACCTGTCTGATCCATGTTCGATCCGTGTTCGATCCGTGGCCAACCCCGATTTTTCCTTTTTTTCCATGAACCCCAACTCCGCTGCAATCTCCCCTTCGTCCCACCTTCCCAGAAGCCCTCAACCGATCTGATCTGTGTTCGACCCGTGTTCGATCCGTGGCCAGAAACTCCCCCTCGTGTTGACCCCGTACTTGCCAATCCATTCGGATCAGTTTCCGACCGCTCTTCGATCGGTGGCCGGTCGATTGGCGGCAAGGAACGCCGCTCTCGAGCGTTGGCCTTTGGTTTCGTGGTCCGGCAGGAGATTCCGCCGTGAATCACGGTCGAGCGGACTCCTTCATGGCCAGGTCGACGCTCGGAATCGGATCCTCGACATCCGATTGGCGGTTGAGCTGGCCGATTCCGTCGCGTGTGATCCGTGGCCAGCAGGCCGAAACAGCGCCCGCCCGTACCGGGCGGTTGCGTCGATCGCGACCCCTGCGCATAATGAGCGAATTCGGCCAGCCCGCGTCAGTGGAATCGGGGGCTGTGCACTCGCGACCGTGTTAAACCGCGCGTGGTCGTCGGGCTTGCTCCCGGGAGGGGCGAGCCAGGCGGGAAGCGTGAATGGGGTTCGCGGGATTGTTTCGAAGGTTCGAGGAGGATTGTGTGATCATGTCAAAGCCCGTCATGATCGAGGCCGATGGGCTGTGCAAGCAGTTTGGGTCGTTCCTGGCGGTGCGTGACGTGTCGTTCACGATACCGAAGGGGCAGGTGGTGGCGTTTCTGGGGCCCAACGGGGCGGGGAAGACGACCACGATGCGGCTGCTGACGGGGTTCGTCGCGCCCACGCACGGCGCGGCCCGGATCGCGGGGGTCGACGTGCAGGCTGACCGCATCCATGCGGCCGAGCGGCTGGGATACCTTCCCGAGAACGGCCCGCTCTATCCCGACATGACGCCCATGGGATTGCTCAAGTATTTCGGCGAGGCGCGTGGCATGAGCTAGTCGCGGCTGAGCGAGCGAATCGAGGCCGTCGTCGGCCTGTGCGCGCTCGAGACGGTGGCGCACAAGCCCGTGAGCAAGCTCTCCAAGGGCTATCGCCAGCGGGTCTCGATGGCGCAGGCGCTGTTGCACGACCCCGAGGTCCTGATCATGGACGAGCCGACCTCCGGCCTTGATCCCAACCAGATCCGGGGCGTCCGCAAGCTCATCCGCGAGCTGGGCCAGTCCAAGACGATCCTGGTCTCGACCCACATTTTGCAGGAGGTCGAGCCGGTCGCCAGCCGGGTGTTGTTCATTCACGACGGCCGGATCGTGTTCGATGGCGATCCCAGCCGCCTGGCGACCGAAAACGGAACCCTGGAACAAGCGTTTTACACCCTGACGGCCCAGCCGGTCTGAGGGTGGGCGTCGTCAACCGCGGGATCGAACTTCTCCCGCTCGCCGCGAAGATGGCATGCATCGGCGAGCATGGCACACACTGACTTCCGAGGATCCACCAAGGTGACCACGATCGAGTCGAAAGCGACGAGCGGGCAGCTCGTGTCGTTCGCCAGGCCCGGCTTCGCCGGCCCGTTCCGCACCCATGTGATCGGGGCGGTCTTCAGGCGCAATTTGCAGAGTTATTTCAGCAATCCCGCCGGCTATGTCTTCATCACGCTGTTTGTCTTGATCAGCTCGTGCGTGGCGTTCTGGCAGGACTCGTTCTTCGCCAACAATCTGGCGAACCTGGACGCGCTCAATCGTTACATGCCGTATTTGCTGCTCTTTTTCATTCCGGCGATCACGATGAGCACCTGGGCCGACGAGCGCAGGCAGGGGACGGATGAGCTCTTGCTCACGTTGCCGGCGCACGACGTCGACGTGGTGCTCGGCAAGTACCTGGCCGCCGTGGGGATCTATACGGTCGCCCTGGTTTTCTCGCTGCCGATGGTGATCATCCTGCGAACGCTCGGGCCGCCCGATCTGGGCGTCGCGGCGTCGACCTATCTCGGCTACTGGCTCATGGGAGCGCTCTTGATCGCCGTGGGCATGACGGCCTCGCTGTTGTCGTCGAACGTGACCGTGGCGTTCATCCTGGGGGCCGTCTTTTGCTCGATCCCCATCTTCCTGGGCGTGATCGGATCGCCCGCCGGCGCGAGCCTGCGCAGGCGCATTGAGGACTGGTCGATCCCCGCCCAGTTCCAGCCCTTCGGCTCGGGGGTGATCACCTCCGCCGGGATCTTCTATTTCGTCGGACTCTCGCTCGCGATGCTCTATCTGAACATGGTGCTCCTCGGCAGGCGGCACTGGGCGGGCGGCGAAAAAAGCGCGGGCCGGTGGATCCACTCGGTCGTGCGAGTCGTCGCCGTCGTCGTCTCGCTCGTGAGCGCGACCGCCTTGCTCGATCGCTACGGCCTCCGCGCCGACGCCAGCAGCGAGCATATGCACACGCTCTCGAAAGAAACACTCGAGATGCTCAAGCAACTGCCCGCCGACCGCCCCATCCTGATCCAGACGTACTACAGCCCCGAGGTTCCCCGCGACTATGTCGAGGTCAAGACCGACCTGGTGGGGCTGCTCAAGGAATACGAGGCCCGGAGCGGCGGCAAGATTCAGCTCAACCTGGTGCCGACCGAGGTCTTCTCGGAAGAGGCCCGGGAAGCGCAAAAACGGTTCGGGATCGAGCCGCGGCGGGTGATGTCGCTCGAGGGGGGGAAGCAATCGACGATCGACATTTTTCTGGGGGTCGCCTTCACCTCGGGCGTCGAGGAAGTGGTCGTGCCCTTTTTCGACCGCGGACTGCCGGTGGAATATGAGCTCACGCGGTCGATCCGGGTGGTGTCGAAGAGCAATCGCAAGAAGGTCGGCATCCTGTCGACGGATGCCAAGATGATGGGGGGTTTCGACATGCAGTCGTTCAACCAGACCCCCGAGTGGATGATCGTCACCGAGCTCAAGAAGCAATACGAGGTGAGCTCGGTCTCGGCTGATTCTCCGGTGCCGGCCGAGATCGACGTGCTCCTGGCCGCCCAGCCGTCGTCGCTCACCCAGAAGCAGATCGACAATCTGACCGACTACGTGAAGAAAGGGGGCGCGACCCTCTTGTTCCTGGACCCGCTGCCGATCTCGAACGTCGCGATCTCGCCCGAGATGCCCCGGCAATCGCCGGGCGGCCCGTTCGGCGGCGGCCCGCCCCCCGAGCCCAAGGGGAACCTTCGCCCGCTGCTCGACTTGGTCGGCCTCGAATGGCCCTCGGTCGACATCGTCTGGAACCCGTACAACCCCCACCCCAAGCTCGACCTTCAGGCGACTCCCGAGATCGTCTTCATCGGCCGCGGCGGCGGCGCAGCGGATGCCTTCAACCCCAACCAGGTCGCCAGCTCCGAGCTCCAGGATCTGGTCATGCTCTTCCCGGGCCTGCTCAGGCCCAGCTCGAGCGGCGGCGGGACCGAGTTCGTCCCGCTCTTGCGCACCAGTCCGATGGGTGGAACGATCATGTGGAGCGAGGTCACCACCCAGCAGGGATTCATGGGCGGGCGCTCGCTGAACCCCCGCAGGCACTGGATTCCCACCGGCACGAGCTACACGCTCGCCGCCCGCGTCACCGGGTCGCTCCCATCCGAAGCGCCCAAGCCCGATCCCGCCAAGAAGGACGACGCGGCCAAGAAAGCCGAGAAACCCCAGCCGGCCGCCAGGGCCAACGTCATCGCCATCGCCGACCTCGACATGATCTCGGACCTGTTCTTCGGGCTCCGCCAACGCAAGGAAGAGGATCTCGATTTCGACAACGTCCCGTTCGTGCTCAATTGCGTCGACGTGCTGGCGGGCGACGAATCGTTCGTGAACCTGCGGAAGCGGCGGCCCAAGCACCGCACGCTGGTCAGCCTCGAGGCCCAGACCTCGCAGTTCAACGAAGAGCTCCAGACCGTCACCAAACAGGCTGAGGCTCAGGCCGCCGAGGAGCTCCAGGGCGCCCAGAAATCGTTCGACAAGGAAGTCGAGCAAGTCCGCGGCCGTACCGACTGGGACGAGCGCACCAAGGAGATCCAGCTCGCCAATTTGCAAGACGTGGCCCAGCGGCGGCTCGACGTCAAGAAACAGGTCGTCGAGGACAAGAAGCAAGAGAGGATCCGCGAGGGCCGAGCCGAGACCGAGCGCAAGATCCGCCAGATTCAAAACTCGGTGCGATTCGCGGCGGCGGCGTTCCCCCCTTTGCCCCCGCTCGTGCTGGGGCTCCTGGTGTGGCTCAGGCGGCTCAGTCTCGAAAACCGGGGCGCGAATCCCAAGCGGCTCGCCTGAGCCCAGCGCCTCGCGTCGACCCGACTTCCCATCGTCATGACCAAGCAAGGATCAAGCAGCGATGAGCGAGATGTTGAAAACGTTGGTCTTCGCCGCGGCCGCCCTCGTGTTCGTGGGGGCGGCCTATGTCGGCACCCGCGACAACACCCGGCTGGCCGCCGCCTTCGACGACCAGGGCAAGCCGTTCTTTCCCGATTTCAAGGATCCCCTCCAGTGCACCGACCTCGAGGTCGTCAGCTTTGACGCGTCCACCGCGACCGCCAGCCGGTTCCACGTCATGTTCAAGGACGGCAAGTGGGTGATCCCGTCGCACTACAACTATCCCGCCGACGCCAAGGACCGCCTCACCAAGACCGCCGCCGCGGTCATGGATCTCACCAAGGACACCATTCGATCGGACCTGGCCGATGACCAGGAACCCATGGGCGTCATCGACCCCCTGGACGCGAAATCCCCCTCGGTCACGGGCCGCGGCCAGCGCATCATCCTCAAGGACTCCACCGAGAAAGTGCTTGCGGACTTTGTCATCGGCAAGGAGGTCAAGGGGATCGAACACAAGGAAGGTTCGACCCCCCAGCGCTACGTGCGCGTCCCCGACCAAAAACGCATCTACGGAGTCAGCGTCAAGGCCGACCTCAGCACCCGGTTCGCCGACTGGATCGAGACCAACCTGCTCAAGGTCGAGTCCAGCAAGATCCGCAAGATCGTCTTCGACAACTACAAGATCCAAGAGGGCCGCGACGCCCGCGGACCGTTCGTCTCCCTTGCCCGAGGCGAGATCCTGACCATCGAGCGCAAGGACGCGAACAGCCCCTGGACGATGGCCGACGTGCCCGCCGGTCAAGAGCTCAACGAAGACAAGATTCGGGCCCTGAACGACGCCCTGGCCGACCTCAAGATCGTCGGCGTCCGGCCCCGGCCCCCCGGCCTCAAGAACCCCAACGATCCCGCGCTCAAGCTGTCGCCCATCGTGATCGCCTCGCTGCGGAACAAGGGCTTTTTCTTGACCGAGGAGGGGCTCTATTCCGATCAGGGGGACGTCATCGTCTCGACCGACGAAGGGGTGGTTTACACCCTGCGCTATGGAGGGGCCGTCTACGGCGTGGGCGACGAGCTCACCGCCGGCGCACCCGACGACGCCGAGACCAAGGACGACCCCAAGAAAGCCAAACCCAAGGCGACCGAGGCCGCCCAGGAAAGCCGCTACCTGCTCGTCACCGTGGCCTTTGACCCGACCCTGATCCCGAAGCCCGAATCGCTTGCTCCCAAGCCGGTCTCGATTCCCAAAGGCCCCGTCGACATCCCCGACAAGCCGTTCGCCCCCGATCCCAAGGATCCCAAGTCCATCGCCGAGCAAAAAGAGGCCGCCGACAAGGCCGACCGCGAGAAGGCCGACTACGAAAAGAAAGTGGCCGACGGCGAGAAGCGGGTCAAGGATCTGATCGACCGGTTCGGGCCGTGGTATTTCGTCACGCCCGGCGACAGCTTTCGCGCGATCAATCTCGACCGCGCGATCCTGACCCAGCCCAAGAAGCCGCCAGGCGCCGCCGGAGCGCCCGGCGGACTCCCCGGCGGCATGCCCGGCGGCTTCCCCATGCCCGGCGGCGGGGGCCTGCCGCGACCTTGAGACCGTCGCGAGAACCCGCCGGAACGGAGGCCGGCGCTTTTCCTCACGGCCAACGCTTCACGCCAGCGTGATCAAGACAACCTCGGGACGACACAGAAACCGAACCGGCGGGCTGACCGTCCCTACTCCTCGACTGACAAAGACTTTTGCCGTCGGACCCTGAACCAGCCCGTGCAGATACTTCTGGCCAAAGGCCGACGGCACGATCGGCGCTCCGTACCCCGGCACGACCACCTGCCCGCCGTGGGTGTGACCCGAGAAAACCAGACCAACCCGACGATCGCGGATCGTCTCGACAAAGTCAGGATTGTGCGAAAGCAAGAGCACGGCGTCGGCATCGGTGGCGTCGCCGACCGCGGACCCCAGGTGTTGTTGGTCGGTCCAGAGGTCGCCCACGCCGCAAACCCGCACCCGGCCGCGCCCGCGCTCGACCCAGACCCCCGTGTTGTCCAGGTCCGGGATGCCAGCCTCGACCAAGCCGGCTTTCGAGAGCTGCGCCGATTCCCAGTTGTCGTGATTGCCCCGCACCGCGAACCGGCCCAGACCCGCCCGAAGCCTGCCCAATTCCGCCATGACCGGGGCGATGTACGAGGGAGACCGATGCACGTAATCGCCGACCAGAAAAACCAGATCCGGCTCGAGCGCATTGGTCATCGCGACCACACGCCGGACGTAGGCCAATGGCACGAACGGCCCATGATGGACGTCGGCCAGGACCGCGACCGTGGCACCTCGAAAATCGGGCGGCAAGTTCGGCACGGCGATCGTCCGCCGCGTCAACCGGCACCACTTGGCCTCTAGAAACGGGTAGACCCCCGCCCCCACACCCAGCGAGGTCCACGCCGCCCTTCGCAAGAACTTGCGTCGATCCATCACGAGAGCCCCCATCCCCGCGGTCTCAAACCGAATGACTCGCATCGGTCGTGATCGCGGAATTCGTTGAAAAAGTCCATCAAGACTACAAATGTCGCTTGATTCCTGACCTGTAATGCCGGACGATGCGTTGCCGCTATTCGCCGACAGGTTTCTTATCGAATAGAGACGGATCGTCGCGACGACCGAACTTCCTCGTCCAGAAAGCCCTCGCCATGGCCGATCGTCCTTATCTGTTCCTGGAGCTGACCAACAGCCTCTGCTCGACCTGCCTGCGCAAGGTCGAGGCCAAGGTCGTCGTGCAAGAGGGGCGCGTCTATCTGCTCAAGCATTGCCCCGAGCACTTGCATGAAAAGGTGCTGGTATCGACCGACGCCGATTACTATCAGTTCTCGCGCAGGGTTCTCAAGCCGGGCACGATGCCCCGGAAATTCAATACCACGATCGAGCGCGGATGCCCCTATGACTGCGGGCTCTGTCCCGACCACGAACAGCATAGTTGCCTGGCGATCATCGAGATCACCGACCACTGCAATTTAACCTGCCCGATCTGTTACGCCGAAAGCTCTCCCCGGCGGCCGTCGCACCGGTCGCTGGAACAGATCGCCTTCATGCTCGACTGCGTCGTGCGCAACGAGGGCCGTCCCGACATCGTGCAGATTTCGGGGGGCGAGCCCACGATTCACCCCGAGTTTTTCGCCGTGCTCGACCTGGCCAAGGAGCGGCCGATCAAGCACCTGATGGTGAACACCAACGGCGTGCGGATCGCGCAAGACCCGGACTTCGCTCGGCGCCTGGCCGACTACAAGGCCAATTTCGAGGTCTATCTGCAGTTCGATTCGCTCGACGCCGCGCCCCAGCGGGCGCTTCGAGGCGCCGATTTGGTGAAAATCCGCAAGGACGCGCTCGCCCGCCTCAACGACCACGGGATCTCGACGACGCTGGTCGTCACGCTCAAGAAAGGGCTCAACGACGACCAGTTGGGCGCGATCATCGACTTCGCGGTTGAACAGCCCTGCGTGCGGGGGGTGACGTTCCAACCGATCCAGGCGGCGGGCCGGCTCGAGGGTTTCGACCCCGCCCGCGACCGGCTGACCTTGGCCGAGGTCCGGGCGCGGATCCTTGAGCAGTCTCCGCTGTTCCAGCCGGCGGACTTGGTCCCGGTTCCCTGCCACCCCGATTGCTTGGCGATGGCCTACGCCCTCAAGCTGGGCGGCCGGCTCGTCCCCTTGACTCGGCTCTTGGACCCCAGCGCGCTCCTGGCCCTTCAAGGTAACACGATCCTCAATGAGGAAAACCCCGAGATCCGGCGGCTGGTGGTCGAGCTCTTCTCGACCGCCCACTCGCCCGACTCATCGGCCTGGACCCTGAGCCAGCTCCTTTGTTGCCTTCCCGAGCTGGCCGTGCCGCCGGCCCTGACCTACGACAAAATCTTCCGCGTCCTGATCGTCCAGTTCCTCGATCCCTACAATTTCGACGTCCGTTCGGTCAAGAAATCGTGCATTCACATCGTGCACCCGGACGGACGCATCATTCCTTTCGACACCTATAACCTGTTCTATCGCGACACGGCGGCGGCGCGGATGCCGGCGGAAGCGCCTGCCTTGGTCCAGGTCGCGGGAATCACGAGCGCGGCCCGCGCCTAGGTTCAGCGCTTCCGATCCGCGCGCGGCGGGGGACGTATCGTTTGACTTGACACATGATTGGGGTTAACGACAATGAACACTACAAGTGCATCTGTTTCCTCGGGCGGCGCGGCGGCTTTTCCTGTCGCGCCGGATCGCCCCTGGTACATCGTGGGCCGATGGCGTGAGTTCCAGGGTGAGGAGCGCGCCAGCGTGCTGCGAATGGCGGCCATCGCCGCTTTTTACATCATCGAGCTGATCAACTATCACGGGCTGAGCCTGGCCTGGATCGAGCTGCCGAAGGTCCGGGGGCTGGCTTTCCACCAGACGGTCACTGCGATCGCCGCGGCCTGGGTGGTGATGGGCCTGGGGGTGCACCTCGCCTTGCGGACGCGGCTCATGCCGGCGGCCCTCAAGTATCTCTCCACGGGGTTGGACGTCGTTTTGCTGACCATGCTCCTGATGGTGGCCGACGGGCCCCGAAGCCCGCTCATCGTCGGCTATTTCTTGATCATCGGCCTGGCCGGCTTGAGGTTCCAGCTTCGGCTGGTCTGGTTCGCGACGATCGCGGGCGTGGTCGGCTACCTCTGGCTGCTCGGCTGGGCGGTCTGGCTCGCGGGGGTGCGAGACGTCCGCGTGCCCCGGTATCACGAGCTCATCTTCCTGACCGCCCTGGCGATGAGCGGGATCATCCTGGGACAGATCATCCGTCAGGCGAGGTCGATGGCCGTCGAATACGCCCGCCGCTCGGCCGCGAGCGAGCCCCGCCTTGAGCCCATTTCGACATCGAGCCGGGATATCACATGAATCCGCGTGAATCCAAGCCCAAGAAGGGCCTGAACTGCCGGGACTGTGGCGCTGACAACCCGCCCGACGCCCGGGAATGCTGGCTTTGCCTGCGCTCGGATTGGCGCCCAGACGCCGCCGCTCGATCGGAGCCCTCAACCGCGCCCCGGGTGGGCGGCTCGCGGATTGCCTGGAGCATCGTCTTGATCGCGATGGCCGCCTTGGTGGGCGGGATCGTGGCCCAGACGCGCGGCATGGATGTCGTGCTCTGGATTTCCCAGACGCGCGGCGTTGGTCTCGTGCTCTGGATTTCCCAGACGCGCGGCCTGGGTCTCGTGCTCTGGATTTCCCTGACGCTGGTCTTGTTGATCACCGTGATCACCGGCTACCGCCGCCATCGAGCGGGCGAGCCCATGTCGGAGATCCGTAAGACGCTGACGATCCTTGCGCTCATTTGTCTCGAGCTGATCTTGCTGGGCGTGGCCGGGCTCATCGCGCTTTACATTATGTGCACCACGGCTCGGATCCCCTGAATCCCGTAAACCCACGACCCAACCCCGCGCGGCGTCCGTGTTCAAGATGAGCGGAGAGAACCCATGAACCCGAGTGAACCCACGCCCAAGACGGGCCTGAACTGCCGCGAGTGCGGCGCTGACAACCCCCCCGACGCCCGGGAATGCTGGCTTTGCCTGCGTTCGGATTGGCGTGGAGAAGCCGCCGCTCGATCGGAGCCCTCAATTGCGCCCCGGGTGGGCGACCCGCGGATTGCCTGGCTCATGGTCTTGATCGGGATGGCCGCGGTGGTGTGCGGGATCGTGGTCATCGAGCCCATCTCGGGCGTCTCCCTCGGGATTCTCCTGGCGCTGGCCTGGGTGATCACTGAGATCAGAGCCTACCGCCGCGATCGACGGGGCAGGCCCATGTCGACCATTCATAAGACGCTGATGATCATCGTCGTCGCTTTTCTCTTGCCGTTCGTGGTGACCTTGGCCATGTACAGCGCCCTTTTCGTTCTGTGCGCCACGGGCGTTCTCCCCCCATTCTCCACGAGGTAGACCCTCGACCGAACCCCGCGCGGCGTCCGTGTTCAAGATGAGCGGAGAGAACCCATGAACCCGAGTGAACCCACGCCCAAGAAGGGCCTGACCTGCCGCGAGTGCGGCGCTGACAACCCGCCCGACGCCCTGGAATGCTGGCTCTGCCTGCGCTCGGATTGGCGCCCGGACGCCGCCGACCGACCAGCGCCGGCCACCGCGCCTCTGGGGGCTGGCCAGTGGGTTGCCTGGATCGTGGTCTTGATCGCGCTGGCCGTGGTGCTGGCCGGGATCGCGATCCGGGAGCCCCAAGCTGTGTCCGGCGCGGCCGTCGTGTTCGGGATTTCCGTGACGCTGGCCTGGGTGATCACCAAGTTGATCACCAAGAACAAGAACCGCTCGGCGTTTCAGTCCATGCTGATGACCCTCGTGCTCATCTGCCTCGTGCCAATCTTTGCCTTCTCCGTGTTGTTCGCGCTTTTTATCACCTGCTTCACACTGCTTGTTCCTCCCACCCATCTGTGAGGACGTTGGAATGACTGGCTCACCCTCCGAAATCCACCCTGGCCTGGCCTATGCTGGAATCATGGTCGCGGCGATCGCGACGGCGGTTCTGCTCAAGCGCCGCGGCGACCGGTCGCTGCCGCTCTCCGCCGCCGAGCGGGGGGGGATCATGCTGGGGGCCTTCTGTGGCGCGATGATTGGGTCCAAGCTACCGTTCGTCCTCGCCGACTGGGAGGGCCTGGCGAGCGGCCGGGCCTGGTTCGACAACGGCAAGACGATTCTCTTTGGACTCGTGGGCGGTTACTTCGGCGTCGAGCTGGCCAAGTCGATGCTGGACGTGACGGTCAAGACCGGCGACAGCTTCGCGGTGCCGGTCGCGGCGGCGGTGGCCGTGGGCCGGCTGGCCTGCTTCGTCGGCGGCTGCTGCTACGGCAAGCCCACCAGCCTACCCTGGGGCGTGGTGTTCCACGACGGCGTTCCTCGCCACCCCACCCAGCTTTACGAAGCCGCCTTCCACGCCTCGGCCGCCCTGTTCCTGGCCTGGACCGAACGCAGGGGTCTCTTTCGCTTCCAACGGATCAAGCTCTACCTCATCGCTTACTTGATCTATCGCTTCCTCACGGAGTTCATCCGCCCCGAGCCCAGGGTCGCCCTGGGTCTGACGGCCTATCAGTGGGGCGCGCTGGCCCTGATCCCAGTCTTCGTCTGGCTGTGGAGGCGCGACCGGGAAATTCCGCCCGCCGAGCCGGGGCCCTCGCGGGGATTGGTCTGATGATCGGAAGTGACACCGGGGCGCTGCGCTTGGCGCTCTTGGCCCAGTCAGGCCACAATATGGGCTCGCTTTCGCGGACGGACCGGGGGAGTGAGCCCGAACCTCGCGAGCGGTCGTGATGTCTCAATCTCTCCTGGCGGGCCGATCCCGCGGGGTCGCTATTTCGTCTTGTTTCCCTGGCGCGAAGACCGTCGCGCCGTCGCGGAGCCTCTGTTTCATGAGTCAGCCCAGCTCTAGCCCCCTCAAGCGGCATTTGCTCTCGGCCCTGGTCCAGAACCAGCCCGGCGTGCTGGCGCACGTTTCCGGCATGTTCTCGTCGCGGGGGTTCAACATCGAGAGCCTCGCCGTCGGCGAGACCGAGGACGCCCAGCTTTCACGGATCACCGTCGTCGTCATGGGCGACGACCGCCATCTCGACCAGGTCCGCAAGCAACTCGAGAAGATCGTGACCGTCGTCAAGGTCCACGATATCTCGAGCGAGGACTACGTCGAGCGCGACCTGATGCTGATCAAGGTGAAAGCGCCCGCGCCCTTGCGACCCGAGCTGGTGGCGCTCGTGCAAATCTTCCGGGGTCGGATCGTCGACGTCAGCCCGGACCTGCTCATGATCGAGATCTCGGGCCAGGAAAAGAAGATCGAGGCGTTCATCGATCAAGTGCGGCCTTATGGGATTCTCGAGCTGGCGCGGACCGGCCGGATCGCCCTCGTGCGGGGCGAACGGCCGTTCGAGCAGGAAGACGCCGCGTCCCTGCCGGCGGTCGAGCCGGGCGAACCCTTGATTCAAGGCCATTCCGAGTTGTAAATGTGATCAGACGATCGCGGGATCTCGCGTGAGGCCCGCCGTCCGATATTCGCTGTTTTCGCGGGGCGAGCCGCGGTCCCGATGGGGTTTGGGCTCGACCCATGTTTCGTTTGAGAGGAGTCGTCGATGCCCGCCGAAATGTTCTACGACCAGCACGCCGATCTGGCGCTTTTGAAGGGCAAGACCATCGCCGTGATCGGCTATGGCAGCCAGGGGCACGCCCAGGCCCAGAACCTGCGCGATTCGGGCTGTCAGGTGGTCGTTGGCCAGCGCCCCGGTTCGCCCAATTACAAGCTGGCCGAGAGCCATGGTTTCAAGCCCGTCTCGGCCGCCGAGGCCGCCGAGGCCGCCGACCTGATCAACATCTTGCTCCCTGACGAGGTCCAGGGCGACGTCTTCAGCCGCGACATCAGGCCCCACCTGCGACCCGGCGATCTGCTGCTCTGCTCGCACGGGTTCAATATCCATTTCGGCCAGGTCGTCCCGCCCGACGGCGTCGACTGCGCCCTGGTCGCCCCCAAGGGCCCCGGCCATCTGGTCCGCAGCGAATTCGTCAAGGGGGGCGGCGTTCCGTGTTTGATCGCCACCACCGAAACCTGCTCGCCGGCCGGGAAGGCGCTCGCCCTGGCCTATGCCAAGGGGATCGGCGGCACCCGCGCCGGCGTGCTCCAGACGACCTTCGCGGAGGAGACCGAAACCGACCTCTTCGGCGAGCAGGTCGTCCTCTGCGGCGGCGTGAGCGCCCTCGTGAAGATGGCCTTCGAGACCCTGGTCGAGGCCGGATATCAGCCCGAGAGCGCCTATTTCGAATGCCTGCACGAGCTCAAGCTGATCGTCGACCTGATGTATCAGGGGGGGCTCAACTATATGCGCTATTCGATCTCGAACACCGCGGAATTTGGCGACTATACCCGCGGCCCGCGGATCGTGAACGAGCAGACCCGCGCGACGATGAAGACGATTCTCAAGGAGATCCAGACCGGCCAGTTCGCCCGCGAGTGGATCCTCGAGAACAAGGCCAACCGCCCGGTCTTCTCCGCGACCCGCCGCCTCGAGCGCGAACACCCCGTCGAGCTGGTTGGCAAGCGCCTGCGGGCGCTCATGCCGTGGATTGAGTCAAAGTAACCATGTTCATGCGATGGCGGATCGAACAGCGCTCGAGTACGAAGGCATCGCTCTCGATCCTCGATTTCGCCTGGCGGCGGCGGCGATCGCCCGGCTAGGATGACCCGGTTTCTGGTTCCCGCTCGAGGGAGATTTGCAAGCGCCATGAACTGGTCGCGCCCATGCCTGGTGGTGGTCTTTGTGCTGGCCATGGGGCCGCGCGCCTGGGCCCAGGCGCCCTCGCGACCCGACGCGTCCGCCCGGCCGGGCATCGATCGCCAGGGCGTCATGAAACTGGTCGCCCGGGCCAATCCCATGCTCTGGCCGCTCGCGATCTGCTCGATTGTCACCGTGGGCTATGTCCTCGAACGGCTCGTGGCCCTGCGCAGGCAACGCGTCATCCCACGCGAGTTCGTCGAGCGCTTCCTGGAACGGCTCTCGAGCGGCAAGCTCGATCGCGAGCGGGCGCTCGAGCTCTGCCGCGCCCACGAAAGCCCGGTCGCGCGGGTCTTCGCCCTGGTGGTGAACGCCTGGGGCCAGAGCGGGGCGAACATCCGGGCGGTGGTCAGCCACGACGCGGCCGGCGAGGTCGTCGAGCTCAAACGCAACCTGCGCGTGCTCTCGGCGACCGCGACCCTGGGTCCGCTCCTGGGGTTGCTGGGCACGGTCGTCGGCATCATCCAGGCGTTCGACGCCCTGGGCGGCCGGGTCGGGCCGTCTCGCGGCGAGGCTCTCGCCCAGGGGATCAGCCTGGCACTCGTCGCCACGGCGTTCGGGCTTGCGGTCGCCGTGATCTCGGTCGTCTTTTATTACTACTTCCTCAATCGTGTCGACGTGCTGGTGCGCGAGCTCGACGACCAGACTCGCAAGGTCATCGACTTAGTCGCGAGCGAGACCCAGCGCATGGCGGCGGCCGACCGCAGAGGATCATAGCCCGCCATGCTTTCCAATCGCGCCTGGGTCGACGAGCCCCCTTTGATCAACATGACCCCAATGGTTGATGTGATTCTCTGCCTGCTGGTGTTTTTCATGGCGGCCACGCGGCTCTACGACTGGGACGACAGCGAGTTCGCGGTGAAGACGCCCGAGGTGGCGCAAGCCGCCCCCGCCTCGGCCGCCCCGGACGATCTGGAACTCACGATCCTGGGCGCGGGCGCGGTCCGGGTCGGCGAGACGACCTACGACCTGGACGCCCTGGTCCGATTCCTGGGCGAAGCCCGCGCCCGCTACGTGAACCAGGGCGTGGTCGTGCGGGGCGACGCCGCGCTCGCCTATCAAGACCTGGCCGACGTCCTTTCGGCCTGCGACCAGGCGGGGCTGGCCAACGTCCGCCTGCCGGTCAAGACCCGCGGCGATCGTTCTCGCGGCCGCTGATCGCTTTCCGTCGTACGCCTCGGCCCGTGGAGTCTGGAATGACGTTTCTGATTCAGCTTATTGATACGCTGTTACATATTGATCCCAAGTCATTAAGCGCGTTCGCCGAGAGCTTGGGTCCCTGGTTTTACGTGGTGCTTTTCGCGATTATCTTTGCCGAGACGGGTCTGGTGGTGACGCCGTTTCTGCCGGGGGATTCGCTGCTCTTCGCGGTGGGGGCGGTCGCGTCGCATCCCGACTCTCGGCTGAGCCTTTGGGTGATCGGGACGGCGCTCGTGATCGCGGCCGTGCTGGGCGACGCGGTCAACTACGCGATCGGCCGGGCGCTTGGCCCGCGCGTTTTTTCGCGACCGAGCTCGCGGCTGCTGAACCAGAAGCACTTGCTCCGCGCCCATCGCTTTTACGAGGAATACGGCGGAGTCACCATCGTGCTCGCGCGGTTCGTCCCGATCGTGCGCACCTTCGCGCCGTTTGTCGCGGGGATCGGCGCGATGAGCTACCCCCGGTTCGCGCTTTATAACATCGCCGGCGGCTTGGCGTGGATCACGTCGTTTCTACTCCTGGGCTACTGGTTTGGCGGGCTCGAGACGGTGAAGGGCAACTTTCATCTGGTGATCGGCGCGATCATCGTGATCTCGGTGTTGCCGGGGGTCTTTGAATACGCCCGAGCCCGCCTTCGTCGCGAGCGTTCCGCGGCGCCCGGGCTTGAGCCCGAGCCGCCGGCCGAGGCGTGAACCGGCCGCTCGGGTCTAGTCCCCCGCGTTGGGGTGGCCGTCGCCGAGGGCCTTTTCCAGATCGTCGAGTGAGACGGATTCCAGCCCGCCGCCCAGGAGTGCCGTGAGCTGGAGACCGACCAGGGCCTCGCTTGATCCGCGGCCCTCGGTGATCATGCTCAAATACGGGGCAGCGCCGATCAAGACCGCCCGGGGGCGGCCGTGGACCGTCAGGACGTAGCGGACGGCGTCGTTTTCGAGCTCTCGCAAGATGCCGGGCAGATTCTGATGCAGCTCGCGACTCCCGATGATCCGAACGGGAGATTCCGAGGTCTTCTCCGCCATGTCCACGAACCTTCCCTCAATTCGCCGCTGCGGTGCGCGAACCCTGATCCTGGGCTCAGGTCGCCAAGACCATCGCCGACCTGGAATCAGGAATCGTCAGCCGTCGCGTTGGACCCGAGATCCTGGTCGATCACGACGGTGCCGGCGCGCGGGGGCGTTTGCTGTTCGAGCTGCTCCAAATCAAGTGTTATCACGGCCGATAGGCGCTTGGTTCCGAGATTTCGGTCTTTTCCGAGATGCGAGTCACTTTCGTGACAGCCTAAATCTTACAGATTCGCGTTCCGATTGCAAGGGCCGAGATCAGATCAGTTCGACGGCCACGGCGACGGCCTCGCCGCCCCCGATGCAGAGGCTGGCGACGCCGCGGCGTCCGCCCGTCCGCGTCAGCGCTGAGAGCAGGGTGACGAGGATCCGCGCCCCGCTCGCGCCGATGGGGTGCCCGAGCGCCACCGCCCCGCCCTGGATATTCAGCCGCTCCCGATCGAGGCCAAGCGCTCTCTCGGCGTACAGCGCGACGACGGCGAAGGCTTCGTTGATTTCGAAGAGGTCGACCTGGTCGAGCGTCCAGCCGACCTTGTCGAGGAGTTTGCGGATGGCGAAGACGGGGGCGGTGGTGAACCATTCGGGGGCCTGTGCGAAGGTGGCGGCGCCGACGATCGAGGCGATGGGCGCGACGCCGAGCTCGTCGCAGCGGGCCTGGCTGGCGATCACCAACGCGGCCGCGCCGTCGCCGATCGACGACGCATTGCCGGCCGTGATCGTCCCCTCCGCGTCGAACGCCGGCGCGAGCGCCCGCAGCTTGGCTTCCTGGAATCGCGCTGGGCTCTCGTCGTCCTTGATCACCGTCGTCGTCCCCTTGGCTTTCAGCTCCACCGGCGCGATCTCGCGGGCGAACCAGCCCGCCTCGATCGCCTGGCGGGCCCGGACGAAGCTCGAGACGGCGAAGTCGTCCTGTTCTTGCCGGCTCAAACCCCGTTCGTGGGCGCAGAGATCGCCGCAGGTTCCCATGTGCTTCTGGTTATAGACGTCCCAGAGGCCGTCGGTGATCATCGCGTCCAGGATCTCGCCGTGCCCCAGGCGATAGCCTTCACGTGCACGAGTGAGCAGATAAGGAGCACGAGACATGTTTTCCATTCCGCCGGCGACGATCAGTCCGGACTCGCCCAGGCGGATCGCCTGGGCGGCCAGCATGACGGCCTTGAGCCCGGAGCCGCACACCTTGTTGACCGTGAAGGCCGGCGTGCTCTGGGCGAGGCCGGCGAAGAGGGCGGCCTGCCGGGCGGGGTTTTGGCCCAGCCCGGCCCCCACCACGTTGCCCATGATCACGTCGTCGACCCGGTGCGGCCGGATTCCCAGCCGCTCCATGAGGGCCGCGATGCAAATCGCTCCCAGCCGGGGCGCGGGCACGCTGGCGAGCGCCCCGTTCATCGCTCCGATCGGCGTCCGTACGCCCGCCGCGATCAGCACTCGCTCGCTCATGCATGAGGCTCCCGGGCTGGGGTCCGCCCACGACCCCGCTCGCGGTTCACGACCCTGGAATCGGACGAAGGTGCAGCTCCTTGAGCTGCCGGGGATCGACGGTTCCTGGAGCGCCTGTCATCAGGTCGGTCCCGCGCGCCGTCTTGGGAAACGCGATGCAGTCGCGAATGTTGTCCAGCCCCGAGTACAGCATGACCAGCCGGTCAAACCCCAGCGCGATCCCGCCGTGCGGCGGTGCGCCGTTGCGGAGGGCGCTCAGCAGGAAGCCAAACTTCTCGTTCGCCTGGTCCGGCGTGAGACCCAGCAGCGTGAAGATCTTGGACTGGATCGCCGGATCGTGGACCCGGATCGTCCCGCCCCCGCACTCCTCGCCGTTGACCACCAGGTCGTAGGCCTGGGCTCGAACCTTCGAGGGATCGGTATCGAGCAGGTGCAGATCCTCGAACAAGGGCATTGTGAACGGGTGGTGTTCGGCGACGTAGCGGTTTTCCTCGGCGTCCCAGGCCAGGAGCGGAAACCGCACGACCCACGAATAATGAAACGAGGCTTTGTCGTAGAGGTTGAGCTCGGCGGCCAGGCGGCTGCGCAGGCTGGTGAGCGCCAGGCTCGAGATCGACTGGGTATCGGCGACGATCAGGATCAGATCGCCGGGCTTGGCGTCGAAGACCTGGGTCAGGGCGGCCTTGGCCTCGGGACCGAAGAACTTGGCGATGGGCCCGGTCAGGCCGGCGTCCTCGACCTTGAGCCACGCGAGCCCCTTGGCGCCCATGCCGGCGATGAATTCGGCCAGGCCGTCGATGTCCTTGCGGCTGTATCGGGCGCCCGCGCCCGGCGCGCAAATGCCCCGGACTCGCTTGCCGGCCTCGAGCGCCTCGCGAAAGACCTTGAACTCGGTCATGGCGGCGATCGGGGCCAGATCCTTGAGCTCGACGCCATAGCGCAGGTCCGGCCGGTCGTTGCCGTAGCGTTCCATCACGTCGTGATAATCGAGCCGCGGCAGCGGGAGCTGGAGCTCTTGCCCGGTGAAATCGCGCGCCATCTCGGCGACCAGCCGCTCCATGGTGGACGTGACGTCGTGGTCGTCGACGAACGACATCTCGACGTCGAGCTGGGTGAACTCGGGCTGGCGGTTGGCGCGCAGATCCTCGTCGCGGAAGCATCGGGCGATCTGGAAATAGCGGTCAAAGCCTGCGACCATGAGCAATTGCTTATAAAGCTGGGGCGACTGCGGCAGGGCGTAGAAATGGCCGGCGTGGACGCGGCTGGCGACCAGGAAGTCGCGCGCCCCCTCGGGCGTGCTGCGGCCCAGGATCGGCGTCTCGACCTCGAGAAAGCCCATGTTCGACATCACCCGCCGCATGAGCTGGGCGAGCCGGTGGCGGGTCTCGAAGATCGCCAGCATCGAGGGCCTGCGCAGGTCGAGATAGCGGTGGGTGAGCCGGAGCTCTTCGTTGGGGGCGGGCCCGTGCATTTCAAAGGGGGGCGTCGGGGTCGCGTTATAGACGATGAGCTCTTGGGCGCGGAGCTCGATCGCGCCGGTTTTGAGCTTGGGGTTTTCCTTGCCGGGCAGGCGGCGGGCGACGGTTCCCTTGACCCCGACCACGAATTCGTTTCGCAGCTCGCGCGCCTGGGCCTGGAGCGCGGCCCCGGCGTCGGGCTCGAACACGACCTGGGTGATCCCGTAGCGGTCGCGCAGGTCGATGAAGACCAGCCCGCCGAAATCGCGATAGGCGTCGACCCAGCCGTTCAGGGTGGCGCTTTGCCCGATCTGGCCGACGTCGAGCTCGCCGCAGCTGGCAGTACGTTTATAGAGCATGGTGCGCTAGCGATTGATCGTTTGATGGATGGACCTCACACGATGGGTCACGATACCGCCCGACGGCGCGGAGCGTCAAGGACGGCGAAGCGGGCGCGCGGGCCGCGAGGTTGGCCGCGGCTGGTCGATTGCATCGGGCGGCTAGGAACGGTCGAGGTACTCTCGCGCCCAGGCGGCGTCCTCGGCCGACAGGCTCGGTTCGGGCTCGCCTCGGTAGATAAAATGTTCATACCCTGGTCCGTCGTGGGCTCGATGGAGCGCCTCTTGCAGGTCGACCGGGGCCGCCTGGTCGGGCGCGTGGAGTGGAATGGGGACGACGGGCAATCGATCGCGGAGCCCGATGGGCCAGAAATCGGCCGCTCGACGTTTCTCGGCCCTGCTCACCATCACCGAATAGTCGCAGGGGGGGCGGCCCTCCTGGGGCATGGGCGACCAACCGCGCAAGAGGTCGATCTCGACCAGATGAGCGGGGCTTCGTAGCCGCTCGCGCCGTTTCGCGAGATACTGTTCGCGATCGTCGCCGGCTCGCTTGTTGGAGGGGCTCAAGAGCTCGATCACGGTCACAAGCTCGCGTCCTTGCCGATCGCGGACCTCAAGGTACGGAACCCTCTCGACCTCCTGTTCAGGCAGAAAGACAAGGGCGGGAGCCTCGATGGTCCCGACCGCGGGCCGGCCGGCCTCGCCCCCCACGGACTCGACCAGCGACAGGCCGGCCGTTCCCAGTCTCGACCGCGGCGCCCCGGTCAAGTCATGGATAGAGATATGCTCTTCGAGTTGAACGATGTACTTGGGCCCGACCCGAGGCGCGAGCAATCGACGCAACGCCGAGAGGAACTCGGTATGAAAATCGAGCCAGAGCGCGGTCTGTTCGAAAAAGGGGTTCATCCCCGGAAACGGCGACGGCATGGCGCGTCTCGCGGCTTTCGATTCACGAGCCATCTCGCGATTCTCACTGGTACACACCGGCGTCGATCGTATCACGAATCGCCGACCCAGACCAATCTCACGATCGAGCGCTCTCGCTCTCGGTACCGAGCCAGGTCGAGCGGAACGAAAAGCGATGCGGCCGCGGGTTCGGTCGCGTCTTCCCGGTTGCATCCGCCGGCTCGGGCGGCGACGATCAGGGCTCGCGAATGTTCACGACCTTCCAGCCCCGAGAGACCTTCCCCATGACCAAGGCTCGCGCCCGCGCCGTCGTTGCGTACACGTTCGTCGCCGCGGTGTTTTCCCTGTTCATGTCGAGCCGCGTCCACGCCCAGCTCGCGAGCGCGGACCCTGTGAGCCTGGGGCTCGACCCGGAGCGGCTCAGGCGGATCGACGCCGCCATCGACCGGGCAATCGACCACGACGAGATCCCCGGCGTGGTCGTCGTGGTCGGGCGCAAGGGCAAGATCGTCTACGCCCGCGCGGCGGGTTTTCGGGCGCTCAAGCCCACCCCCGAGCCCATGACCCGCGACACCGTCTTTGACATGGCGTCGCTCACCAAGCCCATCGCGACGGCGACCTCGCTCATGATCCTGATCGAGGAAGCCGCGATCCGCCTGGGCGACCCCCTCGTGCGCCATTTGCCTGAATTCAGCAACCACGGTAAGCGCTCGATCACGATCGAGGAGTTGCTCCGCCATCGCGCGGGGCTGGTTCCCGACAACCCGATCGGCGACTTCGCGAATGGTCCCGAAAAGGGGTGGGAGCAAATGGCCCAGATCGATCTCGAGGCTCCGCCCGGCGCGCGGTTTCGCTATTCCGACGTGGGGTTCATGATCCTGGGCCGGCTGGTCGAGCGACAGAGCGGCATGACCCTCGACCAGTTCGCGAAGCAGCGCATCTTTGACGTGGCGGGCATGACGTCGGCGCATTTTCGGCCGGCCGGCAAGCCGGTGGACGTGCCGGTCGAGCGAATCGCGCCGACCGAGCCCGACGCGAAGGGCGTGATGCTGCGCGGAGTCGTCCACGACCCCCGCGCGCGAGCGCTCGGCGGGGTCGCCGGGCACGCGGGGCTCTTTGCCGCGGCCGACGACGTCGCGACCTTCGCCGCCACCATCCTCGCGAATGGCCTGGCCCCAAACGGCCGCCGCCTGCTCGCCCCGCTCACGGTCCGGTTGATGACCAGCCCCGGCGACACGCCCGAGGGCGAGCGCAGAGGGCTCGGCTGGGACGTTGAGACGAGCTACAGCAGCCCCCGCGGGGCGCTCTTCGGGCCCACCAGCTTCGGCCATACCGGCTTCACCGGCACGAGCCTCTGGATTGATCCCGAGACCGAGATGTTTGTCGTGATCCTGGCCAGCCGCCTGCATCCCGACGGCAAGGGGGGCTCGCCGACGGCCCTACGATCGCGGATCGCCACGCTGGCCGCGGCGGCACTCGTCGCCGAAACGCCCCGGCCGGCCGTCACGAGCGCCCCGCCCGCCATTGCCCATCGGCCCCGCTCGCGCCCGGCGCTACCGGCCGTTCTGTGCGGCGTCGACGTCCTCGAGCAAGAGGGTTTCAAACCCCTGCAAGGGCTGCGGGTCGGGCTGATCACCAATCACACCGGGCTCACGCGGGACGGCCGCTCGACGATCGACGTGCTGCGCAAGGCCAAGGGAGTGACGCTCGTCCGGCTGTTTTCTCCCGAGCACGGAATCCGAGGCGCTGTCGACGCCAGGGTTCCCAGCTCGGTCGACCAGGCGACGGGGCTGCCGATCGTGAGCCTCTACGACCAGGCTCGAAAACCCTCCAAGAGCGACCTCGAGGGGCTCGACGCCCTGGTTTATGACATCCAAGACATCGGATCACGTTTTTACACCTATATTACAACGCTGGGATTGGCGCTCGAGGCGGCGGCCGAGTCGGGCAAGAAGTTCGTGGTTCTGGATCGGCCCAATCCCATTGGCGGAACCCTGGTCTCGGGCCCGGTGCGCGACCCCGACCAGGAATCGTTCATCGCCTACCACCGGCTGCCGGTCCGCCATGGCATGACGGCCGGCGAGCTGGCGCGGCTCTACAACGCCGAGCGCAAGATCGGCGCGACTCTCGAGGTCGTCCGCGTTCAGGGCTGGACGCGCGAGATGCTCTATGACGCCACGGGTCTGGTGTGGGTGAACCCCTCGCCCAATATTCGCAATCTGACGGAGGCGATTCTTTACCCTGGCCTAGGGATGCTTGAGGCGACCAACCTGGCCACTGGCCGGGGCACGGATACGCCGTTCGAGCGGGTGGGAGCACCCTGGATCGATCCCCGGGCGTTCGCCCGGGAGCTCAATGTTGCGATGATCCCCGGCGTCCATTTCACGCCGATCCATTTCACGCCCAGCGAGCGGCAGTACAAAGGCGAGCGCTGCGGCGGCGTCTTCATCGCCGTGACCGAGCGGACCGCGCTCGACCCGATCCGGCTCGGCCTCGAGCTCGCACACGCCTTGCATGCGCTTTATCCTCACGACTGGAAGCCATCGGGGCTGATGCGGTTGATCGCCAGCAAACAGACCTGCGACGACATCGCCGCCGGCAAGCCCACCGAAGCGGTGATGGCCCGTTATTCGCAAGCCCTGGCGGATTTCCTGCCGATTCGCCGCCGTTATTTGCTCTATTGAGCCCACGACCCGCATGCTCAATCACGACGCGTGACCTAGGCGCTCTTTGCGTGTCCTTGATTGTCATCTGGTTTTCTTCGCGGTCACTCCCTCGCGAGTTGCCAGGCGTGAAAGAGGATGGCTAACGGCCGGTCGGAGGTGATCATGACCCCAAGATGGCGGGCTCCCTTCCTGCTTCTTCGCCGCCGGAGGAGCTCCATCAAGTCGGGCGACGAGGCGAGCTCGTGCCAGCTAAGTGGTTCCATGACGAGGTATCCTGGGTGTTGCGCGATCGCCTGCGCGAAGATGTCGGGAGCGATCGCCTGGCACTGGCAAAAGTCCAAGAGATTGAATCGGAAGGCCGCGTATTTTGACCAGCGGCTCCGTTCGAGAAACGCCTCGACCTCATCCTCTACGGAGGAATCGGGAATTGGATTGCTTCGACCTCCCATGAGTTCCATCAGAAGCCCGAACGCGGCGGGGGCGACTTTGCTCAAGGTGTCAAGGTGCGAGAGCGCCGTCCGGGGATCACGCGTGAGTGCTCGGGCGTAGGGGAGCAGGCGCTGGCGGAGTCGAGCTCCGCGGTCGTCCCAGGAATTGCGAAAAAGGTGATACAAGTGCCGACCGAGGAGTTTCTTCGTGGGCGAGCCGACGGGAGTCGAAAAGAAGGCATCCGGGCCATGCAAGAGCCGATCGATGAGGTTCTCCGGACAGATCCTTCGCAGGCCCTTCATGACGCACTCGGCATAGTCGACCCGGTTGAGCGCGTCGCTCACGTCGAGCGCGGATGTGAGTGCAAGCCGCTCGGCCTCGAGCCGGTAGGATACGGCCTTCTTGCGCACCGCCCGACCGTTCGCCCACATGCCATTCCCGGATGCGGCGAGCAGGATTTGGATCCATGAGTCGGGATCCAGACGAAGGGGCGATCCCTGGAGGGCATCGACGTCTGTCATGATCACATCCCAGCGCTTTAGTCGCCGCGCCGCGCGCCATCGCCAGTTCGCGGCGGCGAGGACGAGCTCGGTGGCGACGCCCGGCGAGAGCAGGTCGGCGAGTCGCTCGCAAACGAGTCCGGTCTCGTCGAGCTCGGCCTCTCGTCTCACGAGCTCTTGAATTCGTCGCGCCGACGGACCGAGCGCCCGCAGCCCGCGAATGAGCCAACCGACCGCCTGCTCGTCACGGGCGCCAGGGGCGGCGACGCGCAGCCAATAAAGCTGGAGAAACACCTCCTCGGTCGGCGTGCCGTGTTCGAGCCGTTCGAGCAGCCTCTCGTAGGCCAAGGTCACGTCGCCTTCGCGGGCCGTCTCCCAGACATCGGCGGTACGCCGACCTCGACCGGGCACGGGAGCGGTCGGATTGGGATCGAGGTCGCTCTCGACGACGATGTCACGAGGATTGGGCGCGGCCGACCGCTCGGCGCTGCGAACGACCCTGCTTTCGAACGATTGAATCCAGAGCGGGGGCAGGGTTCCAGAGTTCCGAGCGGCCTCATAGGCTTCGCGGATTCGGCGGAACGCCTCGGGAGCGTGCTCCGGTTTGAATCTGCGAATCAGGTTGTGATAGGCGCGTCGCACCTCACGCTCGGACGCCCCGCGCGCGACGCCGAGAAGCTTGTACGGGTCGCGCGGCCAGGTCGAGGGGTTGTCGGACGGTAAATGGTCGCTCATGACTTGTCCCGCCCCGACCTTGTCGGGCACAGATTGCCGTGGGCTGTTTCTCGAACCTGATTCCGAGTCTGAGCCGTCGGCGTCGGGGCGGCGCATCGGGCCGCGGTATCCAAGGGCTGAATCCAGATCTCATTGGACTCCGTGGTCATGGCATTCAGGGAGTTTGCCGCCGGAGGTAACGTCGATTCGCGCGCGTTCTGTACCAGGAGTACAGGCGCCCCAGCATCCACGGGCTCGGGTGCCGGGCGACTTGCTTCAGATAAACGGGCGAGAGCCTGGCAATGTCGCGGTGGCGACGAACCAGCTCGCGACGCGCCTGGTAGCGCTCGAGGTCGGTGAGCGCGGGGTCTTGCCGGAATTGCATCGCCAGCTCGCGCGAGCGAGGCGCACGCGCTTCGAGCGGCAAGACAAACAGTGCGAGGACGTCGTCGATCAGCCGCGCCGCCACCGGCGACCCGACGATGATCGAGGCCGGGTCGAGGCTCAGACCGGGCTCGAGATCCCGGAGCCGGGCGAGGAGCGACTCGCGACCTTCGCAAGTGTTGTGAAGCGCCCGCCAGTGTTCCACGCGATCGGGAGGTGGAATCGTGAAGAAATCAGTCGCGAACTCTTCGATCTGTTCGAGGAGCCTTCCCGTTTCGGCGGTGAGATCGTCGGCCAGGAGCGAGACATCCCCGAGCCGCCGCCCGGAGACGGCGAGGATCGCCTCGTGGGTTGCTGGATCGGGGAGATAATCGTCGTCGCGGAGCTTCTGTAAGACCGCGGCCGTGGCCGCGTCGGGTGCGACCGGGGATTGAAGCCCGAGCCGGTCCGCGGCGGCTCGAAGGAACAAGGCTTCGGCGCTCTTACCAGGGGCCATCGGCGGTCTCCTCGCTCTCGTCTCCCTCGGACGGTTCCTGGCTGTCGAGGTAGTCCTTCAGAGCTTGCCGATGCCGTTCGATGACGACGGGGTCGCCTTGTTCGAGCGCTTCCTCGAAGCCATCGAGCAGGCCGCCGATGATCCGCCGGGCATCGGCGCCCAGCTGGCCGAAAAGGCGTTCCGCGCGCCGGAGCAAGAAGCGGTTTTGCGCCTCCTCGCGCGGGTGGGTCTTGAGCGACTGCATCGCCTTGACCGCCTTTGCAATATCGGCCGCGGACATCCCCCGGGCGTAGCGCGTCACGACGTGGGTGACCGTCTGCCGGGTCGCGCTCACGGTCGCCTCGACTTCGAGCACCCCGTTGAGATCGTAGGTGAACCGGACCTCGAGCTCCTGACCCGCGGGCCCAAGTGGGATTCCGTTAAGTTCGAACTCGCCGAGCCTCAGATTGTCCGCGACTCGGCGCGCCTCCCCCTGATAGAGCTGGATGGTCACTTTCGTCTGATTTGGATCAACCGTCTGGAGTTTCTGAACGCGGCTGACTGGGATCGTGGTGTTCCGGTGGATGATCGGCAGGAAATAGCCGTCCCGGCGCTCAAGTCCAAAGTGCTTGGATATATGGATTCCCAGTGAGAAGGGGGCGACATCGGTGACGACGATGTCGTCGACGCTCGCATCGCGCGCGATCAGCCCGGCTTGCACGGCGGCCCCGAGGGCGACCACTTCGTCGGGGTTGAGCCCGCAAAGCGGAGGGCTGGGAAACATTGATGCGATTCGCTCGACGACCCGGGGCATCCGGGTCGCGCCGCCGACCAGGATGACCTCGTTGATGTCCCCCCGGCCCAGGCCGGCATCGCCCAGCGCGCGCCGAATGGGCATCTCGACCCGGGCCATCAGGGGCTCGGTCCAGCGCCCGAACTCGTCTCTCGTGATCGTCTCGATCCGTGCGTCGTCGCCGATGCCGCCGGAACGGTCCGGAATCCGAACCGTCGCGGAACCCTGCCGCGAGAGGACGCGCTTTGCCGTCTCGCTCTCCCAGATCAGTCGAGAGACCAGCTTTGGCGACTCCAGCTCGGCGCGTTCGAATCCTTGCCCGCATCGCTCGAGGAGACGTGCGGCCATCGCGCGGGTAAAGTCCTCGCCCCCAAGAATCGCTTCTCCGGCCGAAGCCCGGACCTCGATCGCTCCGTCCATGACGTCGACGACCGAGACGTCGCACGTACCCCCTCCCAGATCAAAAATCAGCAGGACGCGTTCCGAGCCGGGGTCGCGGAACCCATACGCGAGCGCGGCCGCCGTCGGCTCGTTCAGGATCCTCTCAACCTTGAGTCCCGCGATGCGGCCGGCGGTCAGCGTCGCCTTGCGTTGATCGTCGTTGAAGTACGCGGGGACGGTGATCACCGCGCGGGTGATCGGTTCGCCAAGGTACGCCTCGGCGTCTTGCTTGAGCGATCGAAGCACGAGCGCGGACAGCTCCTCCGGGGTGAATGCCAGGCCCGCCAATCGTGTCTTCCACTCGATGCCCATCTTTCGCTTGAACTGCGAGGTGCATCGGTCCGGGTGCGTCACCATGAGTTCCCTGGCCGTCCGCCCCACGACGACGTGACCATCCAGGTCCACGCCCACGACCGAGGGAGTCAGAATCTCGCCCAGCGCGTTCGGGATGAGCCGAGGCTCTTCCCCGTCGAGCATCGCGGCCGCCGAGTTGGTTGTTCCCAGGTCGATACCGATGACAATGTCCGGCACGCGAGTTCACCCTGTTGCCTACGCGCGATCGACTGTCGGCTTGACGATGGCGTTCCATGATAACGCCCAAGCAGTCCGACGATCGACCCATGACCGAGGAAAGCCGGCGTTGACCGTTGGCGGGTTTTGGAGGACAGGTTCGAGAAGAACAGCTCGGGGTAGCGATCGAAGGGGCAGCGATCGCAGGCACCCCTCATTTGCCCCGGCGGTTCATCGACCAACAAGGGCGCCATGACGCTGAAGGCGAGAGGCGGGTGTGCTTGATTGATCCCTCCGCCATCCGCCGTATTACCCCGCGGCCGGAGCGGGCTGCCGGCGGGTTGCGCGGGGGCCGGCGGGCAGAATGGGCGGGTCGACCGCCGGATCCGGAGCGGCGTACTCGGTCTTGACCCATTCGCGGAAGAGCGCGGGCTGGTGAGCAAGACCCTTGGTCTTGAGCCAGGCCGCGTATTCGCGCAGGGGTTCGTGAAGATGCTCGGGGCCAAACAGCGGAACGTGGCCGAACTCGAGCGAGAAGGCGCCCTCGGCCTCCTGGGGAGACACCCCCTTGCGCACGAGCAAGTAAAGCGCCGACGCCAGCCCCGTGCGATCCGCCCCCGACTTGCAATGGACCAGCAACGGATACCGACAACGCTCGAGCAAATCGATGATCATCAACAGCTCGCGGCGACGTGGGCGGCGGGTGGCGTTCAGGGGTAGATCGTAAAAGGCCACGTGGTGGGTTTCCGCTTGCTCGATTTCGCCTTGATACCACCAATCGGAGGGGCCGCCGCCGCGGAGGTTCAAGATCGAGCGAATGCCGTATTGCTCGATCCAGCGCCCGAGCTCCGCCGTTGGCTGGGCCGATCGCACGACCCGGCCCGAGTCCAGGACGGCGAGATTGCCGCTGAACCACGGGCCGCGGAAGGTCCAGCACACGCTGGCCACGCAGACGAACGTCACGGCCGCGGCCAGCGCGAGCCAGAGCCGCCAGCGCCGCCGCCGCCGTTCCGCGCACGGGGACGATTTGATCGTCGCCACGATGGATGGGTCTTCGATCACGCTGGAAAAGTATCGATAAAACGTCACGACGTCTACCGCGAATCGGGGGAGGACGGAACTTGACCTCGATCAACGAGATCAGCCGGCGCTCCCTTCTTTTGAAGGAGAGCGCCGGCTGGGCGGGTCAAAGCTCGTTGGGGTCAAGCCATTCGGGGCTGGGTCAGGCTATCTCGCACCGGGTTCGAGGGGAAGCTGGGGCGGGATTCGGCCCCCCGCCCCGGCCGCCCCGCCGAATCCACCTGTCGCGGGCAAGGCGGCGTACTTGACGGCCCGGATCGTGAACGAGGATTGCAGGATCGAGCCCATGACCGACTGGAACGGGGCCACCAGGCGATCGAGGAAGACGGTGAACCGGACGATCGGGTCGCGATAGACGATGATGCGGTCGCCCGGCATGAGCTGATAGTTGGTGGTCGGATCGCCGCCGCTGGTGATCGCCGCCAGGTTGACCGGCAGCACCTGCTGGCAGCATGCGCCCGGAGGGGCGGGCCGGACCAGGCGGATATTCTGGGGTGCGGCCGTGGGCATCAGCCCGCCGGCGAAATTGATCGCGTCGAGCACCGTCTCGTTCCCCGTGATCGGCATCCGCCCGGTGATCAACACGTCGCCCAGAACATAGTAATTCTTACTATTGTATGCCGTCACGTCGATGAAAACCATCGACGAATCCTTGGGCTCGACCAGGACCGGCTTGCCGTCGGGCCCCTTCTTTGGCTCGCCGGTGGCGCTGTCGAGATCGACGATGCCGAGCGCCTCGTCGCTCAGGTATTTCCGCAGGTGGAGGATGATTTTTTCCTTGGCCTCGGGAATGGTGAGCCCGGCGACATAGACGTCGCCATAGAAGCCCAGCGAGATCTTGCCGTCGGGTCGCACCAGGCGCTCGCCGGAGATCGGTCGACCGGCCTGGGCCTCGAGGACCTCGACGATGACCATGTCGGGCGACTCGAGCACGTAGTCGGGCATCGAGACCTTGTCGAACTCGCGAGGGATGTGCCCGCTGGCGATCTTTTCCTCGGGAGTGGGCACGGTCTGACAGCCGCCCGCGGCGACGAGCGCCAGGGCCGCCAGCCAGGCGAGCGGTCGGTGGGTTCTCTTCCAGCGATCCATGCGACTCTCCCTCCCCCGCACTCGAGCCTCGGGCCAATCCCTGGGGCGGCAAGCGACCCGAGCCCGGACCGGACTCGCCCACGCCCACCACCCGTTACGGGGACCGACCAGGGACCGTCGACTCCAATTCCTCTTGACACACATACAATCGGCACAATCGCTCGTTCGCTCAAATTGATTCCAACCGGAATCCTAGCGAGAGCGATCGGGGTAGTTGGCAGGCTGGCGATTAAAGTAGGCCCGCGGATAAGTCGAGCCAGGCTTGGTGCGATTGAAGTAGCGGGCGGCCAGTCCCCCCGGGGTCGAGGCGCTGCCGCGCTTCTGGGCGGCGGTCCGCCCGACCGGGTTCTGGCCCGGCGTGCCCGGCGTGCCCGGCCGGACCCCCGAGAGCCGCCCCGCGCCGACCCCCGTCATCTGGGCCTGATTCGCCAGCATCATCCAGCCCATCTGGTTCCGCGACATCGGAAACATGCTGCCGTAGAGCATGGGGGTCATATAAGGATTGTTAAACGCATTCACGGGGCCCGTCGACCCCGACCCGTCCAGGCCCGAGCCGCCGCCCGAGCCGCCAAGACCACCCCCTTGCCCCATCGGAAGCATGAACGGCACCGGCACGAACTGCGTTCCCGCGCCCGTGCTCGCCGCTCTCTGCCCAAAGGCCTCGCACTCCAGCGCCAGCACCGCCAGGCCCAACCAGATCCCCGTCAAAACACCCCGCCTCGAGACACCCATCGCGAAAGCCTCCCGCGGAAGTCCACCCCTCGCACAGGCGGGACCGCCCCACATGCGCCAACCTCTTAACCATTCGTCTCACCAACCACCGGGAGAACACTCAAAGACCACAAGACCCGAAAATCCCTTGTATTCCTCATTTACCTAAAATACGGAACTTCGCTTTATTCCCTATTTTCACTCCAGCAGGACGCTCCGTCGATCCGATCGAACCAGTCAGGAGCGGTTTAGTGAGGAGTTGGGGCTGCTTCCGCCCAGGAGACGGGAGGCGAGGGTACAACCGCGATCGGACGAGGCAAGGATGCGTACGAACTCGAGGAGTCGAGGGGCCGGTCTGGTTCTGACGGGGCTCGCCGTCGTGATCTTCGCGCCGGAGTGGGCGAACGCCCAGCAAACCGGCTTGTTTCCACTGGCCCCGATCCGGCGGCAGCGGACGCCGGTGGACCAGGAAGATCCGGTTTACAAGACATTCCGGCAAAAGTATTACGGCTATCACCCGACGTGCTGGCGGCGGTTCCCGGACGGCTGGGGTTGCCCGAGCAAGGAAGCTCCCGACCGCGTCAAGTCGTTCCGCGATGTGCCGCTTGGCCAGAAGGAAGAGCTGGGACCGCTGCGTGACGAAGGCCAGATGGACGGGGAACGTCCGGAGGTCGACAGGCCGGCGATTCCGGCGGTGCCGGGTACGGATCGTTCGCCGTTCACACCGCTGGACAACGCGCCTGGCGGCGGCGCGGCCGGCGAGCGGCCCAAGCCGCCGGTGAACGACGATCCGTTCAACATTCCCGACGCGAAGCCCGCGCCTGACGCCACCCGGCCGCAAGCGCCCGCGACGCCCGCGCCCCGGCCAGCGCCTCCGCTCGACCTGGCGCCGCCGGTCGCTCCCGACGGGACCAAACCAGCTCCGCGCGCCTCCCGCGGTCCGGCCCCCGCGGCCGACTCCGCCGACGGCGAAGAAGGCCCGCTGCTCGCGCTGCCGTCGATCACGGCGCCGCCCGCCGACGAGAACGCCGTTTTCGATCCCGGCGCGACCCGCGTGCCGGCCGCCCAGCCGGTCGCGGACGCCCCGCCGCCGGCGCGCAGAGGGCTCATCAGCGGCTTCTTCAGCAGCCTGGGCTCGAGTTGGATTCGCCGTTAGAAGCCGTGCCAGAAAACCCAAACGCCCGCGTGCGATCTGGCCGACCCAGGTCGCTCGCGGTCGTTTTTGGGCCGTCGATCGGGCGGCCGGGACGCGCGATCCGGGGCGCGACCTGGTTACAATGAAGTCTCGGACGTGGCGAATCACTCACGGGCGTTGGGTTCGTTCGCGACCGCGGGACGAGACCGTATGATCAGGCCGCCGGGACGTTTTTTCGCCGTTCTTTCGCTGGTTGTCGTGGGCCTGATCGCGACCGCGGTCGTGCTCGGCCTGATCGGCGACCTCCACGAGCGGTTCCACAAGCAGGCGCCCTGGATGGGGGCTGTCTTCCTGGGCCTGCTCGTGATCGTGCCCGCGGCGGGCGTGGTCTGGGGTTTTGTCGTCTGGCGTCGTTCGCGCGCGGCCGGGGCCCCCGTGGTCGCTCCCGAGGACGAGGTCGCTGCCGCCCGCGTCCAGGCCGAGGCGGCCCGGGCTCTGGTCGCGCGGATCGAGAATCCCGCGCTCAAGGCCGAGCTCTAGCGCGAGCTGGCCTTGCTCATGTCTGGCGGTCGGCGCGAGCTTCGGGTTGTGCTCTTCGGCACCGGCTCGGCGGGCAAGACGTCGCTGGCGAGTGCGATTCTTGGCCGCGACGCCGGCCGCGCGCAGGCCGTCATCGGCACGACGCTCCAGGCGACGAGCCACGTTTACCACGCCGGCGGGGAAGCGGGCGTGGTGGTGCTCACCGACACGCCGGGTCTGGCCGAGATCGGCGCTGCCGGCTCGGAGCGCGAGCGCGAGGCCCGCGATCTCGCCGTCCGCGCCGACTTGCTCGTGTTCGTCGTCGACCACGACCTCCTCCGGGCCGAGTACGAGCCCCTGATCGCGCTGGCGCGGCAGGGCAAGCGCTCGGTCGTGTTTCTCAACAAGACCGACCGCTTGTCCGAGCCCGATCGCGCGCTGATCCTCGCCAAGCTGCGCGAGCGGCTGCGCGGCGTGATCGCGGCCGAGGACGTGATTGCCGGCGCGGCCGCCCCGCGCCCGCTCGCGGTCCGCCGCATTCGCCCCGACGGCACGGCCGAGACGGCCTTTGAGTCGCGCGGGCCTGAGGTCGAGCCGCTCCGCGTACGGATCCACGCGATCCTCAAGGGCGAGGGGGAAGCGCTCCACGCCGGCAACCTGCTGCTCCGCGCCCATTTGCTGGCGCGCAAGGCCCAGGACCAGCTCGCGCTCGAGCGCGACGCGAAGGCCCAGGCCGTCATCGAGCGGTTCCAGTGGATCACGGCGGCGACCGTCTTCGCCAACCCGTTCCCCGCCGTCGAGCTCGTGGCCGGCGGGGCGGTGCAGTTGCAGATGATCTCGGAGCTCGCCGCGGTCTACGACGTCCCCTTGTCGGCCGCCCACGTCCGCATGATCGGCGGCCAGATGATCCAGACCCTGCTCAAGCTCGGCCTGCTCGAGACTGCGACCTCGCTCATCGCCGGGATCTTCAAGTCGTCGCTGGTCGGCTACGCGGCCGGAGGCGCGGTCCAGGCCGTCTCGCTCGCCTATCTCACCCACGTGTCGGGCGAGGCGTTCACCACCTATTTTCGCCGCGGCCAAACCTGGGGCGACGGCGGAATCCAGGCCGAGCTCATCCGCCAGTTCGACCTCACCAGCCGCGTCGAGTTCCTCCAGGAATTCGCCCGCCAGGCCCTGAGCCACGCCTCGGCCCGCCTGATGGGCGCGAACCGCGAAAGGCCAAAATGAATCCCAGCCCCGGACCCATGCACAGCCCGTTTCCCTCGATCGCCCAACTCGGCCGCGCGCTCCGCGAGGGGCGGACGACTTGCCTCGCCATGCTCGAGGGCTGTCTCGGCCGGATCGACCGATTCGATCAACGGATCCAGGCGTGGGTGATCGTGGATCAGGAAGGCGCTCGCGCGCAAGCGCGGCGTCTGGACGGCGAGCTAACCGACGGTCATGACCGGGGTCCATTGCACGGCATTCCGATCGGGATCAAGGACATCATCGACGTGGCGGGTTTGCCGACGGCGAGCGGGTCGCGGCGCTGGGCTGAGCGCCGGGCCGCGAGCGACGCCGACGTGGTCGCCCGCCTGCGCCGGTCCGGCGCGGTCGTCATGGGCAAGACGGTCACCACGGCCTATGCCTGGATCGACCCGCCGCGGACTCGCAACCCGTGGGATCTCGAGCACACGCCGGGCGGCTCGTCGTCGGGCTCGGCCGCGGCGGTCGCCGCCGGCATGTGCGCGGGCGCGGTCGGGAGCCAGACGGGCGGGTCGATCATCCGCCCGGCGTCGT
>DAIDHE010000288.1 GCA_027459775.1 Planctomycetales bacterium
AGGGGAGCGACCGGAGGAATATCGGTTTAGCGCGTTCGTGTCGACCCGCGACGGGGACGAGGTCGCGGACTTGACCGAGGAATTCCCCAAGCGCTGGCATGTCGAAGAGTTTTTCAACGCTCATCAAGCGTTGGGCTGGAATCGGGCTGGGACGTGCAATCTCAACATTCGATATGGACAGATGACGATGGCCTTGATTGCTCAAGCGGCGATCGATCGGTTGCGGAAGAGGCTGGGGCCGCCGGTCGCGAACTGGGAAGCAAGGCACCTGGCCACGGCCTATTTCGAGGGCCTGGAGGGGGATGTGCGGGTCAAGGGCAACACGATTTTAGTGACATATTATGATGCTCCCGACGCGGATCAACTCAGGGAAGAGAAGATCGACCCTCGGGTTCCATGGCTCTACGGGTTTGAGCTCGATTCTTGCTTCAAGTGAAGTCAAATCAACCAGCCCAATAAAATCGCCGCCGGTGGGGTGAAAACCAGCAGGGACAATCGTGTTTCATAAGCCCAATACTGGTAAGCCCGCGGGATACTGGAAGGCTCTGGATGCAGTCCGAAGGACTGAGAGGCTCTAGCCCAGGGCGCAGCCCTGGGTTCATCGCGTCACGCCGGATATCATAATCTAAACCCCTTTGCAGCCTGTAGGGCTGCGACTCGGCATCAGCAGAGCCCCCCTCATGCCCCAGTCACTCGCGCAGATCTTGATCCATCTCGTCTTCAGCACCAAGAACCGAGAACCACTTCTTACCACCGATAAACTCGCGCCCACGATCAGCTATCTTGCAGGCACGCTCAACGCCATCGGATGCCCCGCGATCGCGGTCGGCGGCGGGCCGGACCACGTTCATCTGCTGTTCGCGCTCAAACGCACCCTGTAGGTCAGCGACGCGGTGGAAGAGATCAAGAAGGGATCGTCAAAATGGGCCAAGGCCGCCATCCACCCCAATTTCTATTGGCAAAAAGGCTACGGCGCTTTCTCGGTCAGCCCGTCCAATCTCGAACAAGCAAAGTCTTATATCGAGAATCAAGAAACACATTATCAAACCGTGTCGTTCCAAGACGAGTACCGCGCTTTTTTGCGCAAGCACGGCCTCGAATGGGACGAACGATACGTCTGGGATTGAGCCCAACCGCGTACCCACATCCGAGCGCCGCCAAGACCGATCCACGCCAGGCTCGGCTCAAGCCATGTCGGTCAACAACCCGCCGAATCGGCGCCTCGGTTTTCAGTCCAAAGGACTGAGAGGCTACAGCCCAGGGCAAAGCCCTGGGGGACTCGCAACTCGCCGGATTCGTCATCTAAAAACCATCGCAGCCCGCAGGGTCGCGACTTTCTCTCGATGGTATAATGCCCGGCGGCGATCGCGCCTCGGCAGCCAGATCCCCTCGGTTCGATCCAGTCGGAGGCTGAAATGACAAGCATCTCGAGAATCCGCCGGGCCAAGATCCTGAGCGGTACGATCCTCGCCCTCGGCGCGGCGGCCGCGCTCGTGGGGCTCTCGTCCTGGGCTCCGGGCCAGGTCGAGCCCGGCGGCAAGACGGCCGCGGGACCGGGGGGCAACGCTCCGCGCGACGACCCGAAATGGAAGTCGATCGCGAAGTCGAAAGTCGAGACGGCCCGACAAATCCTGGAGATGTTCGCGGAGCGAGAGAAGCTCGCGCGCCAGGCCAAAGCCGATGTCATCTCCGAAGTCGCCGGCTGGTCGCGGCGACTGATGGAGGCCGAGCTCGAATTGTCCACGACCAAGACCAGGCGAATCGCCGCGATCCAGGAACACCGAGACCGAATGCGGCGAAACGAGCAAATGGCCGACGCCCAGGCGCGAACCGGTCGACTCGATGCATCAGACGTTCTGAAGGCGAGGTTCTACCGGCTCGAGGCGGACCAGGCGCTCCTCGAGCAAGGAGTCTCGCCGCCCGCCGACGATCCGACATCAAAACCCAGGGCGGCCGACGCGCCGCCAATTCCGCCCGCGCCGCCCCGCTGAGGGACGGATTCCCGACGAATCGGCCGGCGCGTCCTGGTCCACCGGTGGTCAAACCCTCTGGACTCGTCCACGATCGTCTCGATGCGCGGTCTCTTCCCGTTTCGTGATCGCGTTTTGGGGACGACAACAAGCCCTGGCGCCTCGACCTAAACCAGCCATTCCGGCAGTTCCGGGCTCTCGCCCCGTTCGACTTCCTCGGTCGATGGAGCCAGCCGGATCTCGGAGAGGCGGAACCGCGCGCAAAGCCTCAAATACCGCAGAACGCATTCGCGCTCGCCGCGCTTGAGCAACGCGTTGGCAAGCGACATGTGGGGGAGGAAGTCATCGAAGACCGCGGATCCGCCATGGGCCGAGGACTCGGTTGCAGGGAGCGATTCGATGAGCCCGCGCTTCGCCGCCTCGACATCCCCCTGTTCGAGGGCGATTCGACCGAGGACCAGGCGCCCGATGTGAACGGCCCGCCTCCCGAGAGGCGAGGCCGGGTTCTGGGCGAGCGCGTCGTGGGCGTAGGCTCGGGCACGCTCGAGAGCGCCTGCCTCAATGGCGGAAAGGGCGAGATTAGGGAGCACGGTGAGTCGCTCGAGCTCCGACCCACAAAGCGACTCGGCCTCCTGCCATGCGGCCAGGGTCATGGCGGCCCAATCGAGCCGCGATTCATCCGTGCGCTTCCGCGTCTCCCGACCGTAGAGCGTCGCCAGCCGTCGCGACCATTCGAAATTCACGGGCTCAAGCGTCCTCGCCGCTCTGAGGATCTGGCCGCTCAAGACCGGGTCGAGCCGCTCAAGGAATTCCGCTCCATTGGACAGGATCGCCAGGTCCCTGGGATTGGCCGCAAGCGCGGCGATCCAGAGCTCCCGCGCCCGCTGGCGGAAGCCGACATCCTCCTCGAATCGGTTCAGGCGACACGTTCCCAGCATCCCGGCGATGAATGCACCAGGGGTGTTCTCGATGATCCACAGAACGTGGCGCTGGACCAGGCCGACGACCGTCTCAAGCGTACGTTCCATGTGCAGATAAGCCCCGAGCAGAACAATCCTGAGCCAGAGATCGCGCCGATCCGGCCCCACCGAGCGCTCGATCTCCTCGAGCTCCCAGAGATCAAGCTCCCACCCGAAGGCGAAAAGCTGGAAGGTGGAGTCGTCCCACAATCCTTCCCTCCGCTCGCTCAGGTTCGAGATGAGCGCGGGGAGCCTCGAGTTTTCATCCTTGACGAAGAGCGGAAAGGGGATTCGCGGGGGACGAGCCTCGATCTGGCCGCCTGGCGCTCGTTCGTCCCTGGCGGGGATTTCCCAGAGGATCCGCCCCTTCGAGATCGTGTGCTGGCAATAAGGACAGACCCCTCGGACGATCTCCAGGTGCGTCTGCTCACAAATCGGCGACAAAGCCATGATCGCGACCTCGCCCAGCAGGGTCTGGGCCACTGGCAACCGACGGGGTTCGATCGAAACCATTCTATCAATATCGGGCGGACCGCGTCAGATCGCGGCCGCCCGAATCGCCGGCCCCCTCTGAAATCGTCCACTATCGTCTCGACGCCGAGTCGCTTCCCGGTTAGTAATAGCGTTTTGGGGAAGACCGGGTACTGGAGAAACGGGCCGTGGAACGCGTCGGGGACCAGGCGAGACCGGATCGGGTGGTCGTGATCGGGGCGGGGTTGTCGGGCCTGGCGGCCGCCCACCGCATCGAGGAACGCTCGCGGTCCAGCCGGCGCGTTGTCGAGGTCCAGGTGCTCGAGGCCAAGGACCGCGTTGGCGGCGTGATCTGGACCGACCACGAGGACGGCTTCACGATCGAGGGGGGCCCGGACTCGTTCATCACCAACAAGCCCTGGGGTCTCGACCTCTGCCACCGGCTGGGGCTGGACGATCAGTTGATCGCGACCGACGCCGGCCACCGGCGGTCGTTCGTGGTCCGGGGGGGCAAGCTCGCCCCGGTGCCCGAGGGATTCGTGCTCATGACGCCCCATCGGCTGGCGCCGCTGCTGGCGTCGCCGATCCTGTCGTGGCGCGGCAAGCTGCGGTTTCTGATGGATCTGGTGATCCCCCGCCGCGACCCCGACGACGGCGGCGAGGAAAGCCTGGCCTCGTTCGTCCGCAGACGGCTTGGCCGCGAGGCCCTCGACCGCCTGGTCCAGCCCCTGGTCGCGGGGATCTACACCGCCGACCCCAACGACCTGTCGCTCAGGGCGACCCTGCCCCAATTCCTGGCGATGGAAAGCGAGCACCGCAGCCTGATCCTGGCGGCCTGGCGCGAGTCGCGACAGGGGGGCGCGCGTGAGCTGCTCCGCAACGCCTCCGGGGCGCGCTACGGGATGTTCGTGTCGCTCGCCGACGGGATGGAGGCCCTCCCCAGGGCGCTCGCCAGAGCGATTGAGCCCGGCACGGTGCGGACCGGCGCGGCCGTCCGGCGGATCAGCCGCGACGAGGCGGCCGGGGTCTGGCTGATCGAGATGCTGGACGGGCCGCCGATCGAGGCCGACGCCGTGGTCATGGCGACCGAGGCCCACGTCGCCGCCCGCTTGCTCGACGCCCACGACGCGGCCCTCGCCCATCAGCTTCGCGCCATCCCCTACGCCGGCTCGGTGATCGTCAACATCGCCTACCGCCGCGACCAGATCAACCACCCCCTGGACGGCTTCGGCGCGGTCGTGCCGGCCGTCGAGGGGCGGTCGATCCTGGCGGTCTCGTTCCTGTCCGTCAAGTTTCCCGGCCGCGCGCCGGCGGGCAGCGTGCTCATGAGGGTCTTTCTCGGCGGCGCGATGAACCCCAGCGCCCTCGAGCTCGACGACGACGCGATCGAGAACGTGGTCGAGCGCGAGCTCGGAGCGCTCGTGGGCGCATCGGGCCCGCCGCTCTTCAGCAGGATCGGCCGCCATCCCCGGTCCATGCCCCAGTACAATCTTGGGCACATGGAACGGGTCGCGGCCATCCGCCGGCATCTCTCCAAATACGCGGGCCTCCATCTCGCGGGCGTGGCCTACGACGGCGTCGGCATCCCGGATTGCATACACGCCGCGGAGTCGACCGCCGACTCCCTGCTGGACGCCCTCGCGATCGCCCACGCGTCGGCCGCCTGAACCACCCCCAACCACCCCCAACCGGCCCGCTCGAGACGCGCGCCCCTCGCGCCAGCATGGCGCATTTCCCGAGCGGCGCGGGCGTCTCCGACGATTTTCATTGCCGCCTCTTGCTCCGGGAACGGCCGGCGGGTTAGCCTTGTCTGATCATTGTCCGAGGCGGGACCGGCGACTCTCTCACGGCCGGTCGGCCCCAAATGAGCGCGGATGACTCACACTTTCGATCAGGATCGGGGAAGGACGGACATGGCGGACTCGAAGGATCCCCCACCCGGGGAACGGATGAGCGGGAGCGACGTCGAGGCGATTGACAAGCTGCGAGACGCCCACACCCGGCTCAAGCGCGAGCTCGGCAAGGTGATCGTCGGGCAGACGGCGGTGATCGAGCGGCTGGCGATCTGCCTGTTCGCGCGCGGTCATGCGCTCCTCATGGGCGTGCCGGGGCTGGCCAAGACGCTGATGGTCAACAAGCTCGCCGAGACGATGTCGCTCAAGTTCAGCCGGATCCAGTTCACGCCCGACCTGATGCCGATGGACATCACGGGCACCGACATCCTCCAGGAAACGGCCGAGGGCCGGCGGCAGTTTGAATTCGCGCCCGGGCCCGTCTTCGCGAACATCGTGTTGGCCGACGAGATCAACCGCGCCCCACCCAAGACCCAGGCGGCGATGCTCGAGGCGATGCAGGAACATAACGTCACGGTCATGGGCCGGGTGTTTCACCTGCAAGAGCCGTTCCTGGTGCTCGCCACCCAGAACCCGATCGAGCAAGAAGGGACGTATCCCCTGCCGGAAGCGCAGCTCGACCGGTTCATGTTCCTGATCGAGCTCGACTATCCGTCCGAGGCGGAGGAGATCCAGATCGCGCGGACGACGACCGGCGAGTCGCTGCCGACCCTGGACCACCTGATGACCCCGGACGACATCATCCGCCATCAGTCGCTGATTCGGCGGGTGCCGGTGCCCGACCATATCTATGCGTTCGCGGCCAAGCTCGCCCGGAAGACCCGCCCCGACGGTCCGACGGCGCCGGCGTGGCTCAAGCCGCTGGTTTCGTGGGGCGCTGGCCCGCGGGCCGTGCAATACCTGATCCTGGGCGCGAAGGCCCGGGCCGCGCTGTCGGGCAGCTACATGGTGCGGCTCGAGGACGTGCAGGCGGCCGCCGCACCCGTCCTCACCCACCGGATCATCACCACCTTCGCCGCCCAGGCCGAGGGGATCGACGCCAAGAAGATCGCCCGCCGGCTGATCGAGGAAACCGAGTCCGAGGCGTGACCAGACCGCCCGCCCGCCCGCCCGCCGTTCGGGCCGGGCGGCGGGTTCTTGATCTTTGAGACGGATCGACCCGGAAACAAACCAGGAACGAGCGCCGATGTTTCCCGAGAATCGTCAGCGGAGCTTCATGAACACGGCCGTTTTGTCGCGGCTGGCGGGATTCCCGCTCTACGCGCGGCGGGCCATGCAGGGGACCGTCTCGGGCCGGCACCCCAGCCCCCACCGGGGCTCGTCGATCGAGTTCGCCGAGTATCGCAAATACGTCGCCGGCGACGACCCCAGACGCATCGACTGGCGCGCCTGGGGCCGCTCCGACCGCTATTTCGTCAAGGAATTCGAGGCCGACACCAATCTGCGCCTGTGCCTGGTCGTCGACACCTCGGGCTCGATGGATTTCGGGTCCAAGGGGGTGTCCAAGATGGAATACGCCCGCCGGCTCGCGGCCGCGCTCGGGCACCTCGCGCTCCAGCAAGGCGACGCCGTCGGGCTCTCGTGCGTCGCCGGCGGGATCGTCCGCAACATCCCCCCCAGGCGCAACCCCTCGCACCTCATGCACGTTTTCGACGTCCTGGAAGAGACCACGCCCAAGGGGCCGACCCAGATCGACCAGGTCTTGCACGAGCTCGCCGAGACCGTCTCGCAACGGGCGCTCGTGGTGATCATTTCCGACCTTTTCGTCGACCCAGCGCTGCTGCTCGAGGGCTTTCAGCACCTGCGGTTTCGCAAGCACGACGCGGCCGTGTTTCACCTGCTCGACCCCCAGGAGCTGGCGTTTGATTTTCGCCGGCCGATGCGATTTCTCGACATGGAAGGGGGGCCGTCGATCTTCGCCGACCCCAGCGAGATCGCCGAGCGCTATCACAAGGCGCTCGAATCGTATCTGGGGGGGCTCAAGCAGGTCATGCTGGAATCGGCCGTCGACTACCATCGGGTCGCCCTCGACGAAGATTATGAACAGGTTCTGGTCCGTTTCTTGATCGGCCGGACGCATACCCGGGGAGTGCGATGAGCTTTCTCGAGCCCATGCTGCTGGCCGCGTTGCCGCTGGCGGCGCTGCCGGTGATCATCCACCTGATCAACCAGAGGCGCTACCAGACGATCCGCTGGGGCGCGATGATGTTCGTGCTCCAGGCCAACCGGATGTCGCGGGGTTACGCCCGGCTGCGCCAGATCTTGATCATGCTCTTTCGCATCCTGGCGATCGCGACATTGGTCTTCGCGGTGAGCCGCCCCCTGGCCGGGGGCTGGCTGGGGCTCGCGGCCGGCGGCCGGCCCGACGTCACCATGGTGCTCGTCGATCGCTCGCCGTCGATGCAAGAGACCGCCCAGGGGATGCCCGGCGGCAAGCTCGAAACGGCCCTCGCCCGGCTGGTTCCGACCCTCGAGACCCTGGGCTCCGACCGCTTTGTCTTGATCGAGAGCACGGCGAACGCCGCCCGGCCGCTCGAGAACCCCCGCGAGCTCTTGCGCTCGCCCGACCTTGGCCCGGCCTCGGCCTCGGCGGATCTGCCAGGAATGCTCCAGACCGCATATGATTATATCAAGGCCAACAAGGTCGGCCGCACCGAGATCTGGATCGTCTCGGACCTGCGCGAGAACGACTGGAACGCCGAAAGCGGCCGCTGGCGGGCGCTCCACGACGGGTTCGCCGATCTCACCCAGGGGGTGCGGTTCCACCTGCTGGCCTATCCTGACTCGGACGCCGAGAATCTCAGGCTCAGGGTCACGGGGGTTCGCAGGCGGAAGGCCGGCGACGGGATCGAGCTGCTGGTGTCGCTGCGGATCGAGCGCGAAGGGCGGCAAGACGCCAAGGAGTCGATCCCGGTGCAGTTCGAGATCGACGGGGCGCGGTCTGAGGCGACGGTCGAGCTCGTGGGCTCGGCGGCCGATCTCAAGGACCACCCGATCCCGCTCGAGAAGGGGCGTGAGCGGGGCTGGGGCCGGGTGTCGATCCCGGCCGACGCCAACCCGGCCGACAACGATTACTGGTTCACGTTCGAGCCGCCGGTCCCCCGCAAGACGATCGTGGTGGCCGAGGATCCGGCGGCCGCGCGGCCGATCGCGCTGGCGGCCTCGATCCCGCCCGACCCCGCGCTCAAGTGCGAGGTCGAGACGACGACCCCCGCTCAAGCGGCGGCCGCCGACTGGGACGCGGCCGCGCTTCTGGTCTGGAGCGCGCCCTTGCCCCAGGGGGACGCGGCCAGGGCGGTCGAGTCGTTCCTCTCTCGGGGCGGGTCAGCGCTTTTCTTGCCGACGGCCGGGGCGGGCGACGCGTCGTTTCTGGGCCTCAAGTACGGCGCATGGTCGGGCGCCAAGGGTGAGACCGCCATCGAGAGCTGGCGGGGCGACGAGGATCTGCTGGCGGCGAGCCAGAGCGGGCTGGCCTTGCCGGTGGGCGCGCTCGCGGTGCGGAGGTATCAGACCTTGATCGGCGACGCGACCCCGCTGGCGATCCTCAAAGGGGGCGCGCCCTTGCTCTCGCGGGCGACCACGCCGGCCGGCTCGACCTATTTTCTCACCACCACCGCGGCGGCCGGCGATTCGTCGCTGGCGTCGAACGGGGTCGTGCTCTACGTGATGGTTCAGCGCGCCTTAGCCCAGGGGGCGCAGGCCCTGGGGGGCGTGCGGCAGGTCACGGCGGGCGAGTCGAGCCGGGGCGACGGCGTCCTCTGGACGCGGGTCTCGGGGGCCAAGGACGCGATCTCGACCGATTATCGCAATCACGCCGGCGTCTACGCGGCCCAGGACCGGCTGCTGGCCGTCAACCGCTCGGCCGCCGAGGACGCCGCCCGCGTCATCCCCGCGCCCCGCCTGGCCGAACTCTTCCGGGGGCTCGATTTCTCGAGGGTCGACGAACGGGCCGGCCGGCTGGGCTCGCTGATCCAGGAAATCTGGCGGATGTTCCTGGTCGCCATGATCACGGCCATGGCCGCCGAGGCCCTGCTGTGCCTGCCCAAGCTCGCGCCCGTACGTGGAGCAGCGACCTCATGAACGTCTCGCGATCGCTCGTCTTTCTCTGGACCCCGTGGACCGTGGCGGTGGGCGTGCTCGCCGTCCTCGTGGTCGCCGTCGTGGGCGTGATCGCCTGGCGGCGGAGCGGGTTTCTGCGCTCGGTGGGCCTGCTCGAGAGCCTGCGTCTTCTGCTGGTGGTCTCGGCCGTGCTCTTGCTCAACCAGCCGGAGTGGGTCGAGGAGTATCGACCCGAGGAAAAGCCGGCGATCGCCGTTCTGGTCGACGCCTCGGGGAGCATGGACACGCGCGACGTCGTCGCCCCCGGCAAGCCGGCCTCGAGTGCGATCGCCCGCCGCGACGCGGTGGCGGCCCTGCTCGCCGATGAGACCTGGGCGCCCTTGCGGGCGCGGATGAACGTCGTGGTCCAGCCGATCGCCGCGCCCCGACCGGGGCACGGCACCGACCTGGGCGACCCGCTCACCCAGACGCTCGAGAAAACGCCCAACCTCCGCGGCGTCGTGCTGGCCTCAGACGGCGACTGGAACGAGGGTCCGCCGCCGGTGCGGACGGCCGCCCGCATGCGGCAAAAGGGAACGCCGCTCCTGGCCGTCCCCGTCGGCAGCCGGTCCCAGCTCCCCGACGTCGAGCTGTTGTCGCTCGACCTGCCGACCTTCGGCGTCGCCGGCAAATCGGTCCGCGTCCCGTTCACCATCGCGAGCGCCCTCCCGCGCGATTACACGACCACCGTCACCCTCACCGCCTCGGACGGCGATTCGGTCTCGAAAGAGATCCGCATCGCCGCCATGGGGCGGACTTCGGACTCGCTGACCTGGCGGCCGCGGTCGACCGGCGATTTCAAGCTCACCCTCGACGTCCCCAGGAACGGCGACGAGGCCATCGCCGACAACAACCGGCTCACCGCCCCGATCTCGATCCGCG
>DAIDHE010000306.1 GCA_027459775.1 Planctomycetales bacterium
CGATTGATAAAGAACCGAGGAGCATCGAAATCCCATGGCGGGACATTCCCATTCCGCGAATATCGCCCATCGTAAAGGGCTGGTCGACGCCAAGCGCGCCAAGCTGTTCACCAAGCTCTGCCGGGCGGTGTTCGTCGCCGCCCGCACCGGCGGCGGCGATCCCGCCGCGAACATGCGACTTCGCTACGCCATCGACAAGGCCCGTTCGTTCAGCGTCCCCAAGGAAAACATCGAACGCTCGATCAAGAAGGCCACCGGCGAGCTGGGCGCCGAGAACTTCGAGGAAGTTCTCTACGAGGGCTACGGGCCTGGAGGCGTGGCCGTGCTCTGCGAGGTGCTCACCGACAATCGCAATCGCACCGCCAGCGAGCTCCGCAGGCATTTCGAGGTCGCCGGCGGCAACCTGGGCGGCAGTGGATGCGTCGGCTATCTCTTCAATTTCAAAGGGCTCTTCGTCGTCGACGCGAATCACGTCGCCGAGGACCGGCTGATGGAAGTCGCCCTCGACGCCGGCGCGGACGACGTTGAACTCATCGAGGGATACTTTGAGGTCACCTGCGACCCCAGGATCTTCGAACAAGTTCGCAAGGCGCTCGAGGAACAGAAAATCCCCACCGAGAGCGCCGAGACGAGCTACATCCCGACGACGTACGTCGATCTCGACGTCGAAAACGGCAAGAAGATGCGCAAGCTCAAGGACGTGCTCGACGAAAACGACGACGTTCAGAACGTCTACGCCAACGACAACACGCCCGAGGAAGCGCTCGCCTGAGCCGGCGCGATCCTGGGAACGGCACCACCCGAGATCTTGGTCCTTTATTGAGAGGAAACGCGCCGCGATGGCGACAGGATTCGTGAAGTCCGAGCGACTCCGCAAGCTCCCCCCCTATCTGTTCGCGGAGATCGACAAGAAAAAGAAGGCCGCCATCGCGGCCGGCCGCGACGTGATCAACCTGGGCGTCGGCGACCCCGATCGGCCCACCCCGAAGCCGATCATCGAGAGCCTCAAACGGCACGCCGAGAACCCGGCGTTTCATCAATACGCCCTCGATCAAGGTTCGCCCGAGCTCAGACGTTCGATCGCCACGTTTTGCAAGGCTCGGTACGGCGTCGACGTCGATCCCGACAGCGAGATCCTGCCCCTGATCGGCTCGAAGGAGGGGATCGCGCACCTGCCCCTGGCGGTCCTCAACCCCGGCGACCTGAGCCTGGTCCCCGACCCCTGTTACCCGGTCTACCGCTCGAGCAGCATGTTCGCCGGCGCGGACGTGCGCATGATGCCCCTCGAGCCCGCGCACGGCTTTCGACCCGACCTGGCGGCGATACCCGAGACGGACTACGCCCGGGCGCGATTGATGTTTCTCAATTATCCCAACAACCCCACCGGGGGGGTCGCCGACCTGGCGTTTTTCCAGGACGTCGTGGCACGGGCGCGTGCGAGCGGGTTCGTGGTCGCGCAAGACGCGGCTTATAACGAGATGTATTTTGGCGATCCGCCCCCGTCGATCCTCGAGGTCGCGGGGGCCAAGGAGGTCGCCATCGAGTTCCACAGCCTGTCCAAGACGTTTAACATGACGGGCTGGCGGGTGGGCTTCGCGATCGGGGGGGCTTCCTTGATCGCGGCGCTCGGGCAAGTGAAGGCCAACACGGATTCGGGGATTTTTACGGCGATCCAGCATGCGGGCAAGACAGCGCTCGATGAATACCAGACCCTTGCGCCGTCGATCCGGGCTCTTTACCGCGAACGGCGCGACGCCTTTGTTGACGCCTTGCGGCGAATCGGCTGGGAGGTGAGCCCTCCAGGAGCGACATTTTACGTCTGGATCCCCTGCCCCAGGGGCTATCGGTCGACCGAGCTGTGCGGGCGGCTGCTGGACGAGGCCGATGTCGTGGTGACTCCCGGGATTGGATTCGGCCAGACGGCCGACGGCTACATCCGGGCCGCTTTGACCGTCGAAACGCCGAGACTGCTCGAAGCCGTCGAACGCATTGGCCGGCTCGCCCTGTGACGAGGATCTCGAGCGGCCCCCGTGGGAAGCGCGACCGTTGGTTTTTGAGTTTCGAGAGAGGCCGTTCATGCCATCGACCCGGGCCCTGATCGGTCTGGGGAGCAACCTGGGCGATCGCGCGGGGCATCTGCGCGGTGCGCTCGCGCTGCTCGAGAAAGCGCCTGGGGTCGTGGTTTGGGCGGTGAGCTCGTTCCACGAAACCCGGCCCGAGGGAGGCCCCGCGGGTCAGGGCGATTATCTCAACGCCGCGGCAGCGCTCGAAACGACCCTCTCGCCGGGCGCGCTGTTGCGCGTCATGCTAGGAATCGAGAGCCAGTTGGGGCGAACCCGCGAGGTTCGGTTCGGGCCGCGGACGATTGATCTGGACCTTTTGCTGTTTGGCGACAGAATCCTGGACGAGCCCGGCCTGATCGTGCCGCACCCGCGGTTCGCGGCCCGGCGGTTCGTGCTCGAGCCGCTCGCCGAGATCGCCCCCGACCATGTCGACCCGGTCTCGGGGCGGTCGGTGGCCGCGCTTTTGCGGGTGCTCGATCAGACCGAGTCCGAGCCCATCATGCCCAGTCCTTGAAACGGGAGAGCCCCGCGAATGGCCAAGAAACCGACGGGCAAGGACGAGGAATCGGGTGTGAAGATCGTCGCGCGCAACCGCCGCGCCCGGCACGATTACGAATTGCTCGAGAAGGTCGAAGCGGGCCTGATGCTCACCGGCACGGAGGTCAAGAGCCTGCGCAACGGTAAGGCGAACCTCGAGGACGCCTACGCCGACATCGCGAATGGCGAGGCGTGGCTCAACGGCTGCGATATCCCCGAGTATCTGCAAGCGAACCGGATGAACCACGTCCCCAAGCGCCCGCGCAAGCTGCTGTTGCACCGGCGCGAGATCGAGAAGCTGGCCTCGCTGACCAGCGAAAAGGGGATGACGCTGGTCCCGCTGTCGATCTATTTCAAGTCGGGGATGGCCAAGGTCGAGCTCCGGGTCGCCCGCGGACGAAAGACCTTTGACAAACGCGAGGCGCTCAAGAAACAAGAAGCCAAGCGCGAGATGGACCGCGCGCTACGCAGACGCTGAATCCAAGGGGTCAGGACTCTTTGATTGGCCTGACCCCTTGGATTTTGCGTCATTAAAGAGTCCCGACCCCTTGGATTTCAGAGTTCCCAGCCCGCGCGGAAGTGGGATTTCAGGTATTGCGAGGCGGTCGAGCTGTTGGTGATCTGGCCGGTGTCGGGGTTGTAGTCGATTGCCTCGCCCGAGCGGACGGCCACGTTGCCCAGGAGCATCGTCTCGGTCAGGGTCGCCGAGTAGTCGAAGTTGGACAGGGCGTGATGGGGTTTGCCGGCGCGGATCGCGGCAACCCACTCGCTCTTGTGCGAGAGGTCGGTGTCGCGTTCGCGTTCGATGCGTGGCAGCAGGACGTGCTTGAACGTGTCCGCCGGCCAGAGCAGCTGCTCCGAGCCGTAATCGCTGGGCGAATACATCCGGCCGCGCGATCCGATGACGAGCGAGCCGCTGTCGGACGGCTTGACGCCGGCGGGGAAGAGCGTGTCTGGGGGCAGGTTGCGCGAGCCGTTCTTCGCCCCCTCGTACCACGTGAGCTTGACCGCCGGGCGCGCGCCCTTGGCGGGGAACTCGTAGGTGATGGTGGAATAGGCGGGGTAGGTTTCGGGGTTGATCTCGGAATGGACAGCGCTGACGCGGGTCGGCAGTCCGAGCTGGAGCCCCATGAAGGGGAGGTTGGTGGTGTGGCAGGCCATGTCGCCGAGAGCGCCGGTGCCGAAGTCCCAGAATCCGCGCCAGTTGTGGGGGTGGTATCCGGGGTGGTAGGGGCGTTCGGGCGCGGGGCCGATGAAGAGATCCCAGCTCACGTATTCGGGGACGGGGGGCGTTTCCTTGGGCCTGGCGACGATGTCGGGGGCCTGTTTCCAGTAGTGGAAGGGGCGGTTGGTCCAGACGTGAACTTCCTGGACGTCGCCCAGGACGCCGCCACGGATGAGCTCGACGCCGCGGCGGAAGCCGGGGTCGGCGGTTCCCTGGTTGCCCATCTGGGTGCAGAGGTGCTTTTCGCGGGCCGTCTCGCGCATCAGGCGGGCTTCCCAGGCCGAGTGGGCGAGCGGTTTCTGGCAGTAGACGTGCTTGCCCATCCGCATCGCGGTCACCGCGGCGACGGCGTGGGTGTGGTCGGGGGTGCTCACCGTGACGGCGTCGATCTGGGCGCCCAGGTCGTGCAGCAGGGCGCGAAAGTCGGCGTATTTCTTGGCGTCCGTGTGCTGTTCGCCCATGGAGTCGAGCCGTTTGCGGTCGATATCGCACAGGCCCACGATGTGGCCCAGCTTGCCGACGTGCTCGGTGTCGCTCCGTCCCTTTCCGCCCACGCCGATGCAGGCGAACTGCATGGTCTCGTTGCGGCCGACGCCGCCGGCCCAGCCGTTGCGGCCTTGAATCAAGACGCCGAAACCGGCCACCGAAGCGCCGAACAGGAATTGTCGGCGATCAACGCTCATCGTCCCCATGACGAACTCTCCTGAAAAAGTTGCGCCGCTCGCTCGAGCGGCCGGCACGATTCAAACAGGCAGGATCAAGTGCGAGTCCAGGACTCGCGGATGGCATGGCCTTATTCTGATCGCTCTCGAGCGCGATTGCGAGAAGCTTCTGATTTTCGCGGGGCTGGCCTCGGCCCAACCGCCAACCCGAGCCCATTCCGATTCGGCGAACCGCCCTTGGTGATCGGCCGTCGCTCAAAGTTCCAGGTCGTCGCAAGCAACAAGGGCGTCGGAAGCCGGTTGACAGGCGGAACGGGAACGATAATATGTATTGTAGATACACATTTATGGTTTGGGTGTTGGCGGCCGGCGTCTTCGCGTGGGGTATGGGGCAGCATGCGGGGGGTTGCGATGGAATCGGGGCGTTGGTATGGGCTGGCCGTGACGGATGCGATGGGCGATCCGCATGTTGATGCCCGGGGGATCACGGAGGATCTCATCCGCGAGGTGGTCGTGGAGTTTTACCGGCGGGCGCGACGAGACGAGCGTCTTGGTCCGGTGTTTGAGCGGCACGTGGGCGACTGGGATGTGCATCTGGCGCGGATGACCGACTTCTGGTCGGCGGCGCTCTTGCGTACGGGGCGGTATTCGGGCCGGCCGGTGGAGCGGCATCGATCGATCGACGGTCTTCGCGCGGGCCATTTCGGTCGCTGGGTCGAGCTGTTCGAGGCTACGGTGCGCGACCTGTGCTTGCCCCAGGAGGCCGAGGCGTTCCTGATCCGCGCCCAGCGGATGCGGGACGGGATGATCAAGGTTCTGGAGTTGGGCGATGGGAACCCACGGATCTGACGACCCGCGAGGAGAACGTCATGAGAGCGAACGACCTTGTGGACGCATTGAGCACGGCGGCCGGGATCGAGCCGTCGGCGGGCTCCGATCTTTCGGCCGCGATGCCATTTCGAGCCGTGCCTGAAATCGCAAGCGGGCGCGGGGGTCGGATTGATTTCGCCGCGGCGACGGATCTCGTCGACGAGGCTTCCCAAGAGTCGTTCCCGGCGAGCGATCCGCCCGCCTGGAGCTTCCTGGAGGATCGGCCAGGCGAAGTTCCACGGGCGTGAACCATGAGCAAGGCTTAATCTCTCTGGGCGCTGGGAGCGTTGGCGGAAACGTCGAACACTCGATAAAGATGAGCATTTGATTTATATTACTTACGAGGAGCGAGCCATGAAAGCCGACCCCAGACGGATCGTCGTGACCGAGAGTTGCTGTTTTACATGCGACTCTCACGCCATCCAGGTCTATCACCAGAGTTTTCCCGAGCTGCGGGTCGAGGGGTCGTGTTCGGAGCAGGCGGTCGACCACCTCGCCGACCGGCTGACGGCCGCGCTTGACAATGTCTCGGACCCGTTGCATCGCGAGGTGGTTCGAATCGCGATCGAGGATGCCCGTGCGTTCCTCGATCGAGAGGTTGCCGTTCACGTGGCTCGTGGCGTCACCGGCGCAGTCGCGCGATGAAAGGAGGGCGTTTGATGGCGATCCCGCACGCATTTCCAGGGATGCCCGTGAATCTTCAACCGGCGGAGGAATCGCCGTCCGAGGCCAGAACGACCGCGCTGGTCAAGAACGAGCAGTTCGAGGCGATCCGGCTGGTGCTTCCCCGAGGGAGCGAAGTTTGTCACCAGCAATGCGTGAAAGGCGCGGTCACGGTTCACTGCCTGCGAGGGCGGGCCGCGATCGAGGTCGGCGGCGCCGTCCACGAACTGCCGGCTGGTCACTGGCTCTACCTGCTGGGCAATGAGCCGCACACCCTGCGTGGGGTCGAGGATTCCCTGGTGCTCTTGACGATTCTTTTTCCCCGGCCCTCGTGACCACATGACGTCCCGCTGGGGACTCTTTGTATAAGGGCTGTTATTATGACAACATGTAAAGAAGCATCTGATCATGTGATTGACGTCCGTCCCCTGGGGCCGGCCCTGACGGAAACCAATTCGGGCACGCTGGCGAGGACTGGGGGGCTTGAGATCGTTCGGCTCGTCATCGCGCGAGGCCGAGCGATTCCCACTCATCAGTCGCGGGGGGCGATCACGGTTCACTGCCTGGAAGGTCGGATCACGTTCACCGCCGAGGATGTCACGCGGGTGCTGGAGGCGGGCCGGATGCTCATTCTGGCCGCGGGCGAGCCCCACTCGCTCGTGGGTCTGGAGGACTCGTCGGTGCTCGTCACGAAGGTTCTTCCCGCCAACCCCGTCGGCTTCTGAGACGGACCGGCCTGTCGAGCGGCTCGAGGAAAAGCGCCGGGTGGATCGCGGCGAACGAATTCGTCGGGGCCCGCCCGCCGTTGAGCGAAGGGGAGGGAACATCCAACGAGCATGGGGAGTTCGATCTCCTCGAGGCGATCCGCCGCGGCCGTTTGGGGTCGACGAAGGAGGAGCGGGGATGGTGGAGATTTGGTTGAAGCGCGCCTATGAGAAGCCCGCTCTTGATGACGGCTTGCGGGTTTTGGTGGAGCGACTCTGGCCGCGGGGGCTGAGCAAGGAACACGCCGCCATCGGCCTCTGGATCAAGGATGTGGCCCCCAGCCCCGAATTGAGGAAGTGGTTCCATCACGACCCGGCCAGGTGGAACGAGTTCCAGAGGCGCTATCGGGCCGAGCTTCGGAAGAACGAGCAGGCGGTTGAGGAACTCCGTCAAAGGTGCGGCGCGGGCCGCGTGACCTTTGTCTATGCCTCGCGTGATGAACAACACAACGGCGCGATCGTGCTGAAAGCTTTTCTCGAACACGACCTCTCCGGACCCAAGGTCGGCGCCCCCGAAATGTGAATCAAGGGCTGTTTGACGGCTGGTTCTTGACCATTCCCAGCCTTTCGGGGCTTTTGGCTTCGTTCGAGTTCCGAGTGCTCTCGGTCGCTCTGCCGAGGATGGGGTCCGCCTTGTGCTGTCTCTGGGAGGATCGGTTTTCTGGCGCAGGGCCATCCCGAGAAGCCCCTTGTGTCGTGGCGGCTGGAATTGGATAATGGTTTCTGAAACGATAGCCACGTCAAAGGCCCGAGATATCGGACGGCGGTTCGCAACGGGAGGGTTGACCGATGCACAAGACACGAATCGTGATCGTCGCCTCTTGCTGGGCCGTGGTTTTGGCGTTTGGCTCGGCGCGCGGGCAGGGGCCGGTCGCAAAGGCGACGGTCGCAAGCCAGCCCAAGGCCGTGCCGCGGAACGTGGCGACGGTTCGGGGGCCGAGCCACGGCTATTTCGGTCGGGTGACGACATCCTCGAGCACGCCCGCTCGGACGGCCAGTACGACCTCGAGCGCCCGTTCGGGCGCGGCCCCGGTCGCACCGATCTCGATCCGCGAAGACAGCCTGCGTCCCTATTCCGAGCGCGCCATGCAGGATTCGCTCGCCGGTTCGTCGGTCCCACGGGGCTCGAGCTGGCGGAATGAGCCAGCGCCGGTCCAGCAGGCTCAGCCGCGGGTTCAGTCGCATACTTATTTTCCCGGCATGCGACCTGGCCGGGCCGTCCAGTCTCCCGTCACGTACACTTCGCGCCCGTTCATGATGGGGAACCGCTGCACGCCGTCCCGATCGATGAGCCTCGCGGCCGGGGGGCGTTCTCATCGTTAATCCTGGAGCATTCGCTCGCTTGTGGTTTGCCTGATGAAACAGAGCAGCGACATCCAGAAAATCGCGTTTGTCGGCGACTATCTTCCGCGCAAGTGCGGGATCGCGACCTTCACGCACGATCTGTGCACGTCGGTCGCCACCCAGTACCCGAGCGCGGACTGTTTCGTCGTACCGGTCAACGACACGCACCAGGGCTATGATTATCCCTCCGAGGCGCGGTTTGAGATCGAGGAACAAGAGATCGACTCGTATCGGCGGGCGGCCGATTTCCTCAATTTCGCCAATGCCGACGTCGTCAGCTTGCAGCACGAATATGGGATTTTCGGCGGACCGGCCGGCAGCCACGTGACCCGGCTTCTGGCCGACCTGCGGATGCCGGTCGTCACCACGCTGCACACCGTTTTGCGCGACCCCAGCCCCGATCAGCGCAGGGTGCTCCGGCAGATCGGCGAGGCGTCCGCGCGGCTGGTCGTCATGTCCGAGCGCGCCCGGACGTTCTTGCACGAGGTGTACGGCATTCCCGAGGCCAAGATCGATCTGATCGCCCACGGCATCCCCGACATGCCGTTCGTCGATCCCAATTTTTACAAGGACCAGTTCGGCGTCGAGGGCAAGTTCGTCGCGCTCACGTTTGGTTTGCTCTCGCCCAACAAGGGCATCGAGAACATGCTCCGCGCGATGCCGGCGATCCTCAAGGAGATCCCGGGCTTCGTCTACATCGTGCTGGGCGCGACCCACCCCAGCCTGATCCGCGAACAGGGCGAGCGTTATCGCATTAGTTTGGAACGGCTGGCCAAGGATCTGGGCATCAAGCCCAACGTGAGCTTCCACAATCGCTTCGTGAAGATCGACGAATTGATCGAATTCCTGGGGATGGCCGACATTTACGTGACCCCGTACCTGAACCCCGCGCAGATCGTGTCGGGGACGCTGGCTTACGCGTTTGGCTGCGGCAAGGCGGTGGTTTCGACGCCCTATTGGTATGCCGAGGAGTTGCTGGCCGAGGGTCGAGGGGTGCTGGTGCCGTTTGGTGATTCTGGGGCGCTCGCGCGGGAGATCATCGGCCTGTTGCGCGACGAGCCGCGCAGGCACGCGATGCGCAAGAAAGCCTATATGCTCGGCCGCGAGATGGTCTGGAGCCATGTCGCGCATCTTTACGTCGAGTCGTTTCAGCGTGCCCGGCGGAGCCTTCTGGACATACCCTACAAACCGCTCCGGGTGCGGACGCTCGCCGAGCAGTCGATGGACCTGCCGGGCATGCGTCTCGAGCATCTGTCGCGGATGACCGATTCGGCGGGGATTCTCCAGCACGCGGTGTATTCGATCGGCTGCCTTGCCGAGGGTTACTGCACCGATGACAACGCGCGGGCGATGCTGCTGACGGTGATGCTCGAGCAACTGGGGCAGGACCAGGCGATCGTGCACCGGTTGGCGACGCGATACGCGGCTTTCCTGGACTTTGCGTTTGACCGGGCGCGGGTCCGGTTCCGGAATTTCTTGGGGTTTGATCGGCGCTGGATCGAGGAGACGCCGTCCGAGGATTGCCAGGGCCGTGCGATCTGGGCGCTGGGGGCCTGCGTGGCGCGATCAAGACGGCGTGATTTTCAGTTCTGGGCGTCGGGGCTTTTCGACCTGGCGCTGCCCTCGATCGCGGAGACGACCTCGCCGCGCACGTGGGCGTTTGGCTTGCTTGGGGTGGCGTTTTATCTGGAGCGGTTCGGGGGCGCTCGACCGGCGAGCCAGATGCGGGACTTGCTCACCGAGCGGCTGCTCGAGCGTCTCGATGCGACCGCCGCGCCTGACTGGTGCTGGTTCGAGGATCGGCTGGCCTACGACAACGCCAAGCTCGCGCACGCCTTGATCTCGAGCGCCCGCTCCGGGGGCGATTCCAAGGCCGGCGAGCGCGGAGTCGAGGCGCTGCGGTGGCTGGTGGGCGTCCAGAAATCACCCACGGGCTGCTTCCGCCCCATCGGATCAAAGGGTTTTTATCCAAGAGGGGGCGAGCGCGCTCGATTCGACCAGCAGCCGATCGAGGCCCATGCCACGGTTTCGGCCTGCATCGAGGCGTTTCACCTGACAGAGGACCCGTTCTGGATCCAGCAGGCGCGGGTGGCTTTCGAGTGGTTCCTGGGCGGGAACGACCTGGGGCTCGACGTCTACGACGCCAAGACGGGGGGCTGCTGCGACGGGCTGCACGAAGATCGGCTGAATCTGAACCAGGGGGCGGAATCGACCCTCGCCTTTTTACTGTCGCTCGCCGAGATGAAGCTGATCGAGAGCACGGCCTCCGCCTCTCGCACCCCGGCCAGCGGATAGCGGACTCTAGTATCCCAGGATTGCGAAGGAGCAATTGAGTGGTCGCCAAGGATTCCGACGGAGCGGCGATGGCGCCCAGCACGGATCACCCCCTTCCGGCGCCCAGCCCGCGGACGCCGCTCCAGGTGCGCCGCACCGGGATCGTGCTCAAGCCCAACAACCTCCGCGTCGTCATCCGACCCTTCGAGCCCGCGAGCTCCCAGCGCGTCGAGCGGATCCTGGCGCGCGTCCTGGCCCTCTCCGAGCCCGAGGTCGATCGGTTGCTCGCCCGGGTGATGGTCGAATTCCACGATCGTCACCAAAAAATTCACTCATTCTTTATTAAAAGATATGAACAGGTCAAGTCGTTCTTGCTCACCGACCAGCAATTGAGCGAGAATCGGCGGACGCTCATCGGCTCGTATTTTACCCAGGAATACTCGCTCGAGTCGGCCGCCTTGTTCAACCCGTCGATGGTCTGGCATCCGGAACAGTCGAATCTGCCGGAGGGTTCGCGGCGGTTTCTGGTGTCGCTGCGCGCGACCGGCGAGGGGCACGTGTCGTCGATCACGTTTCGCTCGGGGGTGGTGGACGCGGCGTGCCGGATCCGGATGGACGAGCCGACGCGGTTCGTGACGACGCCCGAGACGATTCCCCATACGCGGTATGAGAAGCCTTTATTTCAGCGCAAGCTGTCCGAGCTCGGGATCGACGGGCCGTTCGTCGGCCAGGTGCTGGGGACGGTGGGCGAGGGATTCACCCTGAACGAGCTCGAGAGCGTGGTCCATCGGGTCTTGACACAAAACCGGCCCCGACAGCGCGAGCACGAGTCGATCATGCAGGGGATGCTCACTCTGGCCAAGGCGAACTACGAGGTGGAGTATTCGCCCGATTATGAGATCTCGGAGCGGGTGATTTTCCCCTCGTCGCCCGCCGAGGCCGGGGGAATCGAGGACGCTCGGTTCGTTCAGTTTCAGGAGGAAGACGGTCAGACGATCTATTTCGCGACGTACACGGCCTTTGACGGCAAGGTGGTCTTGCCGCAGATCCTCGAGACGACCAATTTTCTCCAGTTCAAGATCAGCACCCTGAACGGTCCCGAGGTTCGCAACAAGGGGTTCGCGCTGTTTCCCCGCAAGGTCCGCGGCCTGTACGCCATGCTGTCGCGGCAAGACAACGAGAACATTTTCTTGATGTACTCCGACAATCTGCATTTCTGGTACACCAAGGAGCTCATCGCCAAGCCGACGTATTCATGGGAATTTGTTCAGCTCGGCAATTGTGGATCGCCGATCGAGACCGATCAGGGATGGCTGGTCTTGACGCACGGGGTCGGCCCGATGCGGAAGTACGCCCTGGGCGCGTTCTTGCTCGATCGCGACGATCCGTCGCGGGTGATCGGCCGCCTGGCCGCGCCGCTGCTCGAGCCCGACGCACTCGAGCGCGAGGGCTACGTTCCCAACGTCGTGTACAGTTGCGGCGCGGTCGTGCACAACGGCCAGTTGATCATCCCGTACGCCATGTCCGACTACGCCAGCACCTTCGCCGTGGTGGAGCTCGATCAGATCCTGGCCGCGATGGAACGGTACTGAACAAACCGATCCAGCGACCCTCCGAACGCATCGGTCGCCAAAGCCGCGACGATCGAGCTCTCGGCACCGCGAATTCGTGCGTGGGTGCATTGGCGGAACGTCGAAGTTCCGCGATGCTTGGAATCCCAGGCCGCACAATCGCTATAATTAGAGAATAGAATCCATATTTCCGATAACATCTCCGTGCGAGGTTCTGAGTCGTGGTTCCTGGGTGCACCGGCGGGATCCCGATGTTGGCGACCCGCCAGGGTGTGCGATCGATGGGTCAACGACCGAAACCAGAGCGCGAGCAGGTACGGAATCGAGCGCCGGTGGTGAACGGTCGGAGTGCGCGTGGTGTCGAATGCAAGGATGACGAGATGGCGCAGGTGGTTCCCGCTTCTGGTGGGGTTTGTGTGCGTCGTCGGCCTGGCGATTTGGTGGTGGCTTGGGCGGAACGAGGTGTCGACGAACAATGTGTACGTGGTGGGCAACATCACGCCCATCGCCTCGGATGTCGGCGGGCTGGTCGTGGCCTTGTTCGTCGACGACAACATGATCGTTCAGCCGGGTGATCCCATCGCTCAGATCGACCCCGTCGAGTTCCAGATCGCCGTGGATCAGGCGCTGGCGGATTATCAGCAAGCCAGCCACTCTTCCGCGGCCGCCGACCTGACGGCGCGGTATACAACGGACGACCGGAAATCGCTGCTGGACGCCGCGGTCGCGACTCGCGAAGAGGCCGAACAGGGGGTTCGCGCGGCCGAGGTTGCCGTTCAAACGAGGATCCGGCTTCAAGAAAAGGACCAGGAAATCCTCGCGTCGCTGAAGGCGCAATTGCCGGGCCAGGAGGCGCTCAGGCGGAACGCACAATACTATTACGAGCGGTTCAAGAGCCTGTCGGGAAGCGGCGATGTTCCGGTGCAAGAGTTTGACAATCGGGAGGCGGCTTATCGGGAGGCGATCGCCAAGGTCGCGTCGCTCCAGAGCGACATCCAGGCGGCCGGCCGTCAGGTGCTGGCGAGCGAGCTCCAGCTTCAAGAGTCGCGGGTGCGTCTGGAGCTGAGCCGCAAGACGCTGGCCAACGCGGTGGCGGGGGTCGGCCGGGCCGCGGCCGAGCAACTTCAACCCCTGGTCGCCGCCGACACGGCCCAGTCGCTGCATAGCAGGCAGGCGCTCGCCGAGGCCAAATTGCGCCAGGCCAAGCTCAACTTGAGCAACACGTTCATTCGCGCGCCACGGGCGGGGATCATCGGCCGCCGCACGATCCAGGTCGGCCAGACGCTCGAGGCCCATAAGCCGTTCCTCAGCATCGTGCCGATCGACATGGAGAACATCTGGGTCGTCGCCAATCTGCGTGAAGAGCAGATGCGTGGCGTCCGGGTCGGGCAGGCGGCGCGGATCGCCATCGACGCCATCCCCGAGCGGACGTTCGACGGCTACGTCGAGAGCGTCGCCGGCGGGACCGGAACGGTGTTCTCCACGTTCCCGCCCGACAACGCCACCGGGAACTTTGTCCGCGTCGTCCAACGGCTGCCGATCCGCATCCGTTTCATCGACGTGGAGAATTACCACAATCGCATCCGTCCCGGGATGTCGTCGACCGTCGCCATCGACCTGACGCGCTCCGTGCGCGGTGGTATTCATGAATGGTGAGGACGAGCCGAGGTCTTGACCGTGATGCGTGAACCGTCCGAAACTCGAGTAAAGTCGTGTCGTCCGTGGTGGATCGCGGTGTTTTTGTCGATGTCGACGTGTTGCCTTGCTCCCTCGCTGCGCGGCCAGACCGGCGCTTCGGCGTCGATCGAGCCCGGCCAAGCGGGTGAGAACCGACCGGCCCCGATCGAGAACCCGCCCGTCGCTGCGGCCGCGCCGTTGCGGCTGGTGGACGCCATTCGGATGAGCCTGGCCAACGTCGAGACGGTTCAGGCCAACATCGCCGTGCGGACGGCGGCCGTCGCTCGGTTCGACGCCCTCAAGCAATTCGTTCCGCTGATCAACCTGCCGCAATTGGCCGTCGCTTTTAACAAGCTGGCCGGTTCGGGCAAGATCATGATCTTGCCCGACGTCACCGACGGCGCGCTCTTGGTGGGCAACCCCCTGCTCCAGCAGGCCGCGCTCAATCGCGTGAGCATGTTCTTTCCGCTTGATCCTGCTGGCCACATTACGGCGTTGCCGATCGCCGAGGAGGGGGTTCACGCCAAGATTGTCATGGAGCAACTGGTGCGGCGCTCGCAGGTGATGTTGGCGATTCAGGATTATTACGCGGCGAAGCAGTTGCAATATGGCATTCGCACGGCCCTGCTGGGTGTGGCGCTCGCGCGGGAGAACCTGGATCTGACGCGGCGCAAGCTCCGTCAAAGGCAATCGCACGACGTCGAGGTCGGCGAGGCGATGGTGAGCGAGGGCAAGGCGCGGGTCTTGCTCGCCGACCTGGAGAAGGCTTCCCGGATCAGCCAGCGCGAGCTGGACCTGGTCATGCATCAGAGCCGGCTGCTCGTCCCCCAGCAGGAAGGCGTCGTGCCCATCGGCATGGATCACATGTACGAATTTGACTTGATCGATCCCGACGAGGCCGACCTGAGCTGGATGCCCGATTTTCCCGACACCCGCGAGGAGGCGATCCAACTGGCCAAGCAACAGCGCATGGAGGTGCGTCTGCGCGTGGTGGGGATGCGCATTGCCCGGCTGCAACAGCAGCGAAGCCTGTTGGGCCTGCTGGGGACGGGGGGGTTGCCGACCGAGCTGGGCTTCAAGAACGCCGGCGTCCCCAACGGCGGCGTCACGCTGGGAGCGATCTTCGGCACCAGCTATGGGCTGCCGATCCAGGATGTCGGGCTGTGGTCCAGCGTTCGAGCGGCCCATCTTGACGCGGTCCAATCGCAGTTAGAGCTGGAGCGAGCCTTGATCGACGTGGCCGCCGACACGGGCAATTCCTGGGACCGCTGGCGGCAGGCGATCCGTGAATGGGAGCAGCGCGAACGGGAGCTGCAATTGCGTCACGAGCTGCTGGAACGGCAGGAACGGCTCTACAAGCAGAAGCAGTCGATCATGATCGAGGTTCTGGGCGCGCGGGTCAATTTGCTTCAGGCCGACGCCAATCGCTGGACGGCCTGGTATAACCTCCAATTGGCGCGTTTTGATATTCTTCGCGCAACGGAACAATTACTTGATTATGTGGAACGCAAGCGCATCGCCCGGTTGACGGTTTATCAGAAGCCGATCGAGGATGGGAACTATTTCCGCCGGCCGCCGTGGCTGCCGTCGTGGCGCGGCGAGTCGGCGCGACCCGCCCAGGAGGGGAGCAATGCGAATCCGTGAAAAACCGTCCGGGAGAGCCGCGGGCGGCGGCCGCCATTGCCTGGCACTCGCGGGGATCTGGCTGGCCGCGACGTTGGGTTCGAGCACGGACGCGGCCGCCCAGCAGCCCCCGCCCGACGTCCCGGCGTTGCCCTTCGCGGTTGAGGAGCCCGCCCTTCGACCGCGGATCCCGCCGCCACGGCCGGTGGTGGCGCCGCCGCTCACCGCGGTCCCAAGCTCGCCGCGGCCCAAGGCCGCGCCGGCGTTGCTCCATCAGGGCGATACCGTGACTCTGCGCGTCTGTCAGTTGCTGCCGATTGATGGGTTGAGCCCGGGAGAACGGCTGCTCAATAGCCGGCCGCAAATCCAGCCGGGCGATCGATTCCTGGCCGAGGTGGTCGCGCCGCGACCGCCGTACCCGACCCTCGTGGGAGGCTCGGTCACGAAAATCACGCCCCCCGGACGGTTTGGGCGGCCGGGCCACGTGTCGTTGCGGATGACCCAGCTCGTCCAGAATCTCGGGGGGGATCTGGGATTGGCGCCCTGGCGATTGGATCTGGCCGATCGCGGGTTTTCCACGCGGATGCGCCGCGTTTTGCTGTCGGCGTTGTTTGGGGCCGAGGGAATCGGGATGGGGGCCAGCATCGGGGCCCAGATGTCCGCCGGCAACATGGCTTTTATCGGCGGCGGGATGGGCATTGGCTTGCTCGTCGGCCTGGGGTATTCCAGTTTTCAGCGCGGGACCGAGGCCAATCTCGAGCCCGGGGACACGTTTCAACTGGTGGTGGGAACCACGGAATTCCGGCCGGTTTCCCGCGAGTGGCAAACGATTCTCTATCCGGCTGGCGATCCCAGCGTCCAGAAGGGTAAGAAGCCGTGAACACGAAGATGGGATTGCTGGGGATTGCACTGACGATGCCGTGGGTTGTCGCCGCGGGCTGCGATCGGTCGCGAGCGCCGGCGGAGCGGCCGGCGGCGGCGGGGGAGCTTCCTCCGGCTTACACGTTCAATCAGATCAACGATCCCGCGCTTCGGCAAGTTGCCGAGGAGATCAAGACCTGGGCTTCCCAGCAGAAAGGATCGGGCACGCGGCCGTTGTACAGCCGGGTCGAGGTTCTGCCCCCCGCGCGGATTGTGCAGCCGTACGGCGTCGGCGTCTTTCAACAGGAATTGCGTTTACCCGTGATCCTCACGATCGGGCCGGGTTGGAGCGCGCTCAAGGCCGGGGAAAAAGAGTCCGCCGTCGCGGGCGCCTTTAACGAGCTGTCGCGACGGTTGCAAGCGATGGAGCGGCAGCCCGCGCCTCGACCGACATTGACCGTACAGACCCCGCAAGGAATGGAGCTTTCCTGGATCAATCGTCTCGACGCGAGCGGAAAGAACGTCCATGGCGACGAGTGATGAGGGGATTCCTCCGCTCGAGAGGCCGGTCGGGGTCGTGGAGCGGTTACTCGCCATCCGGCCTTTGATCGCGCTGGCGGCGGTCTTGATCACGACCACCGGCCACACCATGAACCTGCGCGAGATGGGTGTTGGCAAGGGCTGGGTGGCCGCCGAGGTCTACGCTTTACAGTCGTGTTATCTGGTCAGCCTCGCCCTGATGATGGCGGCGTCTCCGGCTCTATCTCGGCGCTGGTCGTGTGTCGGCCTGGCTCGCTGGGGTCTGGTTCTGGTCGCGGCTGGGTCGTTTGTGAACGGGGCGATGTTGGCGCCGCTTGAGGTCTTCCTGGCGGCCCGGGCGACGGCCGGCGCGGGCGCGGGCCTGGTCATTTACTTCGCTCCTCGTTTGATCGAGCGCAGGTGGCAGGCGGCCGTGACCTGGGCCGTCATCCTTTGCCCGGTCGCCGGGCCTGGCGTGATCTCGGCCGCCTCGATGATGCGCGAGGCCTCGGATTGGCAGTTCGGATTCCTCTTCGAGGGCATGACCGCCGCGGTCGGATTGGTCGTACTTTTGTCGATGGAGCACACGACCGAGTGGCCGCCGCCCGAGGCGCCTGGCTCGCTCACGTTTCTGCTCCCCTTGATCGTCGCGATCGCCGCCCTCTTTTACGTCCTGCACTGGGGTCAATTGCACGGCTGGGCGGAAAGCTCCGACATCGTGGCCGTCTCGATCGTCGGAACCGCCGCCTTCGGCGTCTCGCTGTGGATCGCGTGGCCGCGGTTGGATTGGGTCGCGCTCAACGAGAACGGGATCCGCCTGCTCTTGTTCTTTTTTGGAGGTATGTGCCAGTTCTTTCATGGTTATACGATGAACGTCTATGGGGGGACGCTCGTCAATTTCAGTTCCTGGCAGCGCGCCTGGCTGATCTGGCCGTTGCCCATTGGGGTCGCGGCGTCGCTGTCCCTGGTCGCGTTCCGGCTGCACCGCGGCCGCTCCGGTCCAGGGCTCCCTGGCGCTTTCGCCGGCCTGTTGCTGTTGGCGGGCGGGCTCTATCTGTGCCATCGGCAAACCATGGAATGGCCCTACTGGACCATCCGCGTCACGAACGACCTGAATTGGTTCCCCGCGCCGCAGCACTGGGAGCTGGCGCCAGGCCGTTTCCTCATGGGGCTGGGCGTCGGTCTCTTCATGATCGCCATGGACGTGCGTTTCAGCCCCGACCCCGAACGCGAGGAGAAGGTCCGGCCATTCCTGTCGGTCGCCCAGTTTTTCGGCGGAGGGGTTGCCGCGGCCGTGCTGGTCAATTATCTGATGATTGGACATCAGGTGTATTATTCTTACACGTCCGACCGCGACAACATCCAGGCCGCAGAGCTGGCGGTTCGCAGGGACGTCTTGCGCGACGAGAACCCGGCTGCGCCGCCCATGGACCCCGATCGCGCCATCGAGGCGCAGCTCTATCGATTCGTCAACTACGAGGCCGACAACCTGGTGTTTGCTCTCATTTACGGATCGTTTCTCGTAGCATCCCTGGTTCTGGCCGGCGTGGTTTTGGTGCTGTGGATTCGGCTTGGCGCGCATCCGCCGCCAGGTCCGCCGGCGCCGTGACGCGCCCGATGAGGATTCTGTACGCGGTGTCATCGATACAAGCATGCCGGTGCAACGGACGAGAATCGCTCTCGGCGGTTGTTTCGGCTGGTGCAACCCGTGCGTCCGTTCGCGGTTGGTCGGTGAATTCGTCGTCGTCAGCCGGTATCTTGAAACGAAAGGCGAGAGTCTCGGGTATACCTCGTTGTCGAGCAACCCGCCGGCTGTGGTCCGAGGCGGATGGCCTGGCGAGGCGGCGATGGACGATTCCGCTCTGGTTGAAGCGCTCAAGGCCGGCGACCCGCTTGCGCCTCGGGTGTTGATCGAGCGTTTCCAGGGGGTGGTTTTCGGCCTTTGCTATCGCATGATGTGCCATCGCCAGGATGCCGAGGACGCGACCCAGGAGACGTTTCTGCGCGCGATTCGAGGCATGAGACGATTCGACGCTGGGCGTCCGATCAGGCCATGGTTGCTTGAGATCGCCGCCAATCGCTGCCGGACGGCGCTCGCGCACCGAGGTCGGCGCATGATGAGGGGCGGGGTCGAGCTCGCCGAGGATCAGGTCGACCCGCGCCCGCCCGCGACCGATGCCGAGGATCTGGCGGGGGAGCTCGAGCGGGCCCTGGCCCTGTTGCGGCCCGAGTACCGGGCGGTGTTTGTCTTGTTTCACGAACAGCAGCTTTCTTGCGAGGAGATCGCGCTGGCCGTCGCCCGTCCGGTGGGGACGGTCAAGACATGGCTGCATCGAGCGCGGGCGCAGCTCGCCCGCGATCTGGGCCGGCGCGGGATTCATCCGTGACAAGAGTGGTTTGAGACGCTGGGTCGGGGAGGGGATCATGGATTGCCGTGAATTCGAGGCCGGGCTGAATCGGCTGATCGACGCCGGGATCTGGCTCGACGAGCGAGGTTCTTCGCGGGCGGAGGACGAGCTTTCGATCGCCCTCGCGCGCCATCGATCGGAGTGTGAGCGGTGCCAGCGGACCGTTCGCGGATTCGAGCTTTTGCGGCGCGCGATCGCGTCGTCGTCAGCCCCCCTGCCGTCGGCTGCGCTTGCCGATCGGATCGAGCGGGCGACCGGGGCGGTGTTCGCCCGATCGCGCTCGCGTCGTCGTCTGGCCCTGGCCGCGTCGGCGGCCGCCGTGGCGGGGCTGATGGGGCTCTGGCTGGGGAGCGCGTCATGGAGGGATCAACCGCCGGTGGCTCTCGTGGCCGCGCCTGGTCGCCAACGCCCGGTCCAGGGCTCGCTGGGGGAGGCGCTCGCCCAGGCCGCCTCGGCCACGTGGGATCTCGCCCGCGAAACGTCCGATCCGGCGGCCCGGTTGGGCCGGCCGCTCTTTGATAAGCCCGCGATCGACGCGCGAAGCGCCGTCGAATCCACTTCGGCCGACTCCACGACCGTCGTCGTCTACTTGCCCTCGCTCTCCGCGCTCGCTCCAGACACGACCGCCGCCGCGGGGGCCCTGGCCCAGGTGGGCGATCGGTTGGTCGACGGCGTTCGTCCTCTTTCGGACTCGGCCCGGAGGGTTTTCGGCCGGCTGCTCGAACCACCGAGGAATCCCCCGCATCCCCCACCGGCTCGAACCAGCACGAAAGGGGTTTAGACGCCGATGCTCCATCCCTTCAGACGCCCTCGCCAGGCCCCCCGCGGGCGTTTACACCTTGCTCAACCGATCTTGAGGGGAGGAATCCTGCTCGCGATCTGGGCTGTCACGATCCCTCACCGCGCACGAGCCGCCGACCCGCCCCCGATTGATCGGCTGTTACGGCTGGCGCCCCCGGACGCGGCCTGCGTCGTCACCGTCGAGAATCTGCGCGAGCAGGCTCGGCGGTTCACCGGGTCCAGGCTCGCGGCCGCCCTCTGGCGATTGCCGACCGCGCGCGCCTGGCTCAATTCGGATCAACATACGCGGTTCGATCAGGCTCGCGAGCAGATCGAGACGATCCTGAACACGCCGATCGAGAGCATTCGCGACGATCTCCTGGGCGACGCGGCGGCGCTTGCGCTTCGCGTTCCCGAGCAAGGCGCCTCGCCGCAGGGAGTGCTGCTCGTGAAAGCGCGCGATCGGGCCTTGCTCGAGCGCCTCATCGAGCGCATCAATCACGCCCAGAAAGAGGCCGGCGATCTCGAGAACGCGATCGAGCGCCGGCGGGGCGAAATCGTGTACCACGGGCGCGTTTATCCCGCGGGCGCGGGCCGGCCCACCGATTGGTATGTGACGACGAGCGACGGGGTCTTCGCGCTGTCGAGCGAGGAAGCCTTGATCACGGGCGTGATCGATCGTTGGTTGGCGATCGCCGGGGCGAAGAAAGCGCCTGATGGCGAGGAGGTCGGCACGCCTGGTTTTGGTGATTCGCCTCGGCTGGCCGCGATCCGGCGGCGGATGCCGGCAACGGCTCTCGCCCGGCTGTATCTCGATCCCCGGCGCCTGGAACGACTGATCCCCGCCCAACCCGCCACACCAGCGGACAATCGCTTGCTCGCGCTCGCCACACGGTCGCTCGCCGCCGTGGAATACGTCGGGGCCGCGCTCACGTGGGAAGACGCGGCGATCGCGGTCCGGTTGGTCGAGAACTTCGATCCCGCCAAGGTCGCTCCGTGGGTGAAGCGCTGGGCGTCCGATCCGAGACCTTCCAACCCGCGGGTCGATCGCACGCCGCCAGGGTCGATCGCCGTCGCGTCGGTTCATTTCGACCTGAAGGCGCTTCGCGACGGGCTCGACCATGTGCTCGCTCCCACCGAGCGATCCGCCGTCGAAAACGTCGAAACCGTGCTCACCGGTCTGCTTTTGGGACAAGACTTCCGGGCCAGGGTTTTGCCTCGGCTCGGTCCGCGCGTGGTCGCCTTCGCCCTCGCGCCTGAGATTCCGAAAGCGAGCGAGGTGAGTCGCAAGGGGTTTGAGTTCCCGGCGGCCCTGATGGTGAGCCTGAACGAGGCGGGCGGTTCCGAGGCCGGCGCCGTCGCGGCGGCGAATCGGGACTCGATCGGCGCTGCCGTCGAGAACGCGCTCAAGACGGTGCTGGCCCTGGCCGCGCTCGATGAAAAGCGTGGACTTGCCGGCGCACGAATCCAGAGTGATCTCGCGGCGGGCGCACGGATGGTTGGTTTTGATGCGCCCGCTCTCTTCACCTTTGCCATCGACCAGGGAGGCGGCAGGGTGATCGTGGGTTCGTCGCGGCCGGTGGTCGCGCAGTGTCTGGAGGCCGGGGCGGACTCCGGGGCTGGAGAGCGTTTTCGGCGGCTCGCCTCGGCGGCGACGAACGGCGAGGTTCCCTCTCGGTCGCCGAGCTATGTCGTGATCGACGTCCAGGCGGCGGCTCGGGCGCTTGCGAGCCGGCGTCAAGACGTGGCCCGCGCGATCGCCGCGCGCGGAGGTCGAACGGCCGAGGCCGTCGACCGAGACCTGGAGCACGTGCTGGCGCTGGCTCGCGAGCTAGACTCGGCCGTGCTGACCCATTCAATCGAGCCCGACGCCAGCTCGGCCGTCCAGACGCTACGGGTGAGCCTGTCGACCACTTCGGGGAGCGCGGGCCCGTAGGCTCGCCCGCGGCCTGTGCGGTTCATGCGGGGGGCGAGTTGGGCGTGAGAGTGCTCTGAACGATCCCGTAGGGAACATTGACGCCGCTGATCGAGCCACCCGCCGTGATGTTGGCGTTGATCAGGCCGCCGACCCCGCTCACGCCGCCGGCAATGCTGATCAAGCTCAGGTTGAGACCCACGCCGACATCAATCGTGGTGGGCGCGGTCGTCCCCCCCTGCCCTTGCATGTAGCCCCCCACGACGAGCCCGGTGAGCGCCCCGCCCACGGCAATGCCGTCGTTGCTCTGGCTCACGAGCAAGTTGCCTCCAACCGAGAGCCCGGTAACATTGCGCCCCACCACGATCTGGCCGCCGTCCGAGAGCACCAGATTGCCGCCGATCGTCAGTCCGTCGGCGATGTCGCGGGTGATCGAAAGAACGCCGTCGTGGGTGATCGTGAGATTGGAATTCACGGCAAATGGACCGGTGGTGTCAGGTCCGATCATGAACCGCCCGCCGTCGAGCGTCATCGAGCCGATCGTGATCGTGGAGGTCGGCCCTCCATTCAAGGGAAGCAGGCTCGACGGGTTCTGGGTGTTGAGATCCTGCGAGACCACGAAATGGCCGGTGGGACCAAGCACGACGTTGTTCACGGTCAGGTCGCCCAAACCCCCGCTGAGGTCGACCTGGGATTTTTGACCGAGAGCACCCAGGTCGATCGAGGCGACGGAACCCACGAGCGGGGTCATCTTGCCGGTGAGCTCGACCGGGGGTGCGACCAGGTTTCCCAGCTCGCCAGAGACGACGACGAGTTTGCGGATGGGGAGGAATCGTGCGGGCCTGTGCCAGGGTGGGCGAATCTGGGTGATACTGACGGTCGAATTGACATTGGTGCCGAAGACGATGAGGTCGATCGCGCCTCCTCCGGCGGGATGGACCTTGAATGCGCCCGCCCCTTCGGTCTGGATCTGAAAGACGCCCGCGCTCGTGGAAAGCTGGCGCGAGAGGGAGGGCCCAAGGTAAAAGGAAAGCAGTCGCCGGCCTTCGAGAGATTCGACGGCCGGGCGGGCGCGGCGGCGATTCAGGGCGGAGAATGTGTCGTGCGACCGATCCGCGCGGCCCCAGGAGCAAACTCGATTGAGCGCATGGACGATCATGACCGAAGATTCCTTCCCTGGACTTCCGGGCGTGTGGTGGGCCCTTCCCTCTTCCGAGGCGCGCATCTCCGTCCCATTGTTGCGAAAACATCGTCATTCCAATCGCCCTCGGTCGCGTCTTTCCGGGCTTCCGCGCTGGTTCGAGGTCGGGTCGTAGGAGCAAGGGAGGCGAGGAAGTGGAATCCGCGAGCCAGGCTGGTTATCGTGTTTGAGCAATGGACTGGGCGTGCGCTTGCCATTGGGCGGGAGCTTGGTATTCCAGTCCTCAGGACGCCGGTGGCGCTGGGGAGCCCTGGAATGCTGCACTTTGATCGCGAGCAAGGCGGCAAGCCGTTTCAGGTGATTGTGCTGGCGTCGCTCGCGCATGCGTTCTTACCGGCGCCGCATCCGGAGGTCGCATCACTTCCCGACGTCCCCTCGAAGCTCCGGAGCACCGAGCGAGAACGGCACGGAAGATGTCGAGACCGACCTCGAAAAAGCCGGCGTGCCGATATCCCCTGGAGCGGTGAAACCATGAGCAAATGGACCGCCGTTCGGTGGTTGCGAGAACCCGGACCTTTCTTGCGCCCGCGTGGTCTCGTCCGTGGTCGTTTCGCATCGTATTCAAGCGTGGACGCCATCCAATGAAGCTCGACCGGACAACGGCGATCTCACGATATGGCGCTCTTGCCAAGGCCAAGCTGGCGAATCCCTCGGCGGCGGGCGAGCCCGAGGATCAGCTCCGCGCGCCCTTGGAAGCGCTGTTCGCGGATCTGACCGAGCTTTGCGGGTTGCCCCGAGAGGTGTTCACGGCGGTCGGCGAAACGGCGATCTCGAGCCTGAAGACGCGCCCCGACTACGCGATCACGCTCCGGGGGGCGCTGGTGGGGTTCGTCGAGGTGAAGGCGCCTGGCAAAGGGGCCGACCCGCGCACGTTCAAGGGGCACGATCTGGAGCAATGGGAGAAGCTGCAATCGCTGCCAAATCTGCTTTACACCGATGGCAACGCATTCAGTTTGTGGCGCGACGGCGAGTTGGCGGGAGAGATCGTTCACATCGATGGTGACGTGGAATCGTCGGGCGCGGGGCTTCAGGGACCGCCCGAGTTGCTGGCGCTTTTCGCGGATTTCTTGCGCTGGGATCCGATCCCGCCCCGGAGCGCGTCGGAGCTGGCGCGGGTGGCCGCGCGGCTGTGCCGGCTGCTGCGCGACGAGGTGACCGAGCAGCTTTCGCTGGGCGATCGCGCCTTGACCGCGCTGGCCGTGGACTGGCGGGCGCTGTTGTTTCCCGAGGCCGACGATGTGCAATTCGCCGACGGCTATGCCCAGGCGGTGACGTTTGGCCTGCTCATGGCCCGGGCGCGCGAGATCACGCTTTCGGGGGGTCTCGATCACGCGGCCCGGCAGCTCGCCCAGACCAACTCGCTGATCGGGACCGCGCTTCGGTTGTTGACCGATGACGCCAGCAACGAAGCCACGCTGAAGACCTCGCTGGGAACGCTGGCGCGGGTGCTGGACGCGGTGAAGTGGCCCGTCATCAGCAAGGGCAAGGCCGACGCCTGGCTGTATTTCTACGAGGATTTCCTGGAGGTCTACGACAATTCACTGAGGAAGCAGACGGGCTCTTACTACACGCCCCCTGAAGTGGTGGGCGTGATGACGCGTCTGGTTGACGAGGTACTCAAGAGCCGATTTGGAGAGTCCTTGGGATTGGCGTCGCCCGCGGTGACGGTCGCCGATCCCGCGGTGGGGACGGGGACGTTTCTCCTGGGGGTGCTCCGTCGGGTCGCGTCGGTCGTCGAGGAGGATCAGGGCGAAGGGGCCGTCCCGCAGGCGATCGAGGCGGCGATTTCGCGGCTGATCGCGTTCGAGATCCAGCTCGGGCCGTTCGCGGTGGCGCAGCTTCGGATTCACGCGGAGTTGCTCCGGCTCATCGGCCGAGCGCCGCGCGGCCCGGTGCGGATGTTCGTCGCGGATACGCTCGACAATCCCGAGGTTGAGCAGGGCTATTTCCCGCAAATCGTGGAGCCGCTCGCGGCGTCGCGGCGGCAAGCGAATGAGATCAAGCGCAACGAGCGGATCACGGTGGTGATCGGCAACCCGCCGTACAAGGAGAAGGCCAAGGGTCGAGGTGGGTGGGTCGAGCCTGGCAATCCGAATTCGCGGAAGCCCGCGCTTTTGGACGCATGGATGCCTCCGGCGGACTGGGGGGTGGGTGCTCATGCCAAGCATTTACGAAATTTGTACATATATTTTTGGAGATGGGCGACGTGGAAGGTCTTCGACCAGGATCCGAAGGCCAATACCGGAGTCGTCAGCTTCATTACGGTCGCCGGTTTTTTGAACGGGCCTGGATTTCAGAAGATGCGGGACTATCTTCGGCGGACGGCCGACGAGATCTGGGTGGTCGACTGTTCTCCGGAGGGCCATCAACCGGACGTGCCGACGCGGATTTTTCAAGGCGTCCAGCAGCCGGTGTGTATCGTGATGGCGTCGCGATCGAGGTCCAAGGCCGCGGACGTGCCCGCGCGGGTGCGGTACACGGTTTTGCCCAAGGGGCGCCGGGAGCATAAGCTCGCCGCGCTTGAGGGTCTGTCGCTCGAGGGCGAGAACTGGGTCGACTGCCCGGCTGAGTATCGCGCGTCGTTTCGTCCGGAGGCGACCGGCGAATGGGCCGCGTTTCCCCCGCTCGAGCGGTTCTTCTTGTACCACGGCTCGGGCGTGATGCCTGGCCGCACGTGGGTCATCGCCCCGGACGCGGAGTTGCTGCTGGTGCGCTGGCGGAAGTTGACGCGGGCCAGGCCGGAACAAAAGGAGTCGCTTTTTCATCCCCATCTTCGCGGTGGAGAACCCGGCGATAAGCACACGAGGAAGGTCGTGGCCAAGGGCCTGCCGGGCTATCCCGACAATCCCAAGCCCATCGCTGATGAAAAAGGCGACTGCCTTCCGCCGGTCCGCTGTGGATTCCGCTCGTTCGACCGCCAGTGGATCATCCCTGACAACCGGGTGATCAATCAGCCCAATCCGGGGCTCTGGCAGGGTTATTCCAGGAAGCAGATTCATCTGACGGCCCCATCCGATCGTTCGCCCAGTGTGGGGCCGGCTTTGACATTCACGGCTTTGGTTCCCGACCTCCATCATTACAACGGCCGTGGCGGCCGAGCATTCCCGCTGTGGCGCGACTCAGCCGCGACCGATCCCAACATGCCCCCCGCCCTGCTTCGCATGCTTGCGAAAAAATACAAGACGCTGGTGATGCCGGAAGACCTCTTCGCCTACCTCGCCGGGGTGGCCGCGCATCCGGCGTATACGGCCCGATTCCAGCCCAACCTCGTGCAGCCGGGTCTGCGGATTCCACTAACTGCGAGGGCCAACCTCTTCGCGGAAGCGGTGGAATTAGGTCGTCGTGTGATCTGGCTGCATACCTTCGGCGAACGCTATGCGGACCCGAAGGCGGGTCGCCCGGCGGGTGTGCCGCGGTTGCCGAAAGGCAAGGCCCCGCGCATCCCGAAGGAGGGCGCGATCCCCACCGCGGAGGACGCGATGCCCGACGAGATTGCCCACGACGCGACCAGGCGGCGCCTTTTGGTGGGCGCGGGCCACGTCGACAACGTCCCGCCCGAGGTCTGGGCGTACGAGGTTTCTGGCAAACGAGTGCTTAGCCAGTGGTTCAGCTACCGAAAGCGGAACCGCGAACGGCCGATCATCGGTGATCGGAGATCCCCCTCGACCTTGGGCGACATTCAACCCGAGGGCTGGCTGGCGGAATACACGACCGAGCTGTTGAACGTGCTGCACGTGCTGGGCTTGCTCGTGGAGCTGGAGCCGGCGGCGGCGAAGCTGCTCGAGCGGATCGGTTCGGGGCCGCTGATCACGGTCGCGGAGCTCTCGAGCGCCGACGCCTTTCGCCCGCCTCCCAAACCGCGGACCACGTCCGGATTCCTGGCTGGCCTGTTCGACTACCTGGACGACGAAAGCGAACCGCTTCCCTCAGGTTTGCGAGTCTCGTCCGAATAACCCTCGGCGTGCCGAACCGCGCCGGCCGTCGTGGGACTCCGAGGACTACAGGCGAGCAGTCCCCGGTGATTCGTGTTAGAATCACTCTTGTCGCTCGCGTGCAACCCCGAGCGCGTCTGATCGGACCGATTCGTGACGATCTATCTGATTTGGCTCGACGACCACCGATGTCTCTTCCTCGCCGACGAAGCGACCTTTCAAGATGGAATGCCTCGCCATCGGCCCGCTGGCAAAACCAGCGGGGTCCGCGGCTACTTGATCAGCCGGCTGGAACGCTGGAAAACGAGCTGGCGAGAGGACCAGGCGGGCGTCATCTCATGGCTGCGCCGGGCCTGGGATTGGTTGCACACCTGGACCCGCCCCGACGAACCGGGGCTCGCGCGGTTATGGTCGACGCGCGAGCTGGTGATTCGCCATCCAGCCCACCTCGCGGCCGGCGTTCCGCCCCGGATCTGGGATTTCTATCTCCGCGGTCAATTCTGGAGACATCTCCTCTGGTTGGTCGTGAACGGGGTGATCGCTCCGATTTCGGTGGTGTTGGCCGTCTTGCCAGGCCCCAATGTGATCGGATACTGGTTTGCCTATCGGTCGATCCACCATGGACTCGTCTGCTGGGGAATCGTGAAGGCGCGGCGGAGCCTGATCCCGATCACGTTCGATCCCAACCTCGAGCTCGATGCGCCCGTCGAGCTCGACGCGGAGGGCAAGCCCCGGCACGTCGTCCTCGACGGGACGCTGGCGCGGCTCGAGGAGCATGTTCGTTCCTCGCGCTGGCTGCGCTGGCACAAACACGCGGGCGAAGGACAGGCTCGCGAGGTCGATCAGTCGACCACACCCTGCGCCGAGACGGAGGATCATGAGGCTCCTCTCCTATAACATCCATAAAGGCATCGGCGGCCGAGACCGCCGCTACGAGCTCGAGCGGATCATCGAGGTGATCCGGCACGAGCACCCCGACGTCGTCTGTCTGCAAGAGGTCGATCAGAACCTCGCGCGCACCGATCACGACGACCAGCCCGCGCGGCTCGCGAAGGCGCTCGAGGCCGAGGCCGCGCTCTACCAGTTGAACGTCCGGTTCCGGTCCGGCGGCTATGGCAATCTGCTTTTGTCGCGCTGGCCGCTGGCTTCGGCCCATCAGGTGTCGCTACGGCGGGGATTTCGCAAGCCGCGAGGCGCCCAGCTCGTCGTGATCGAAACGCCGCAAGCTCCCATCCACCTGGTCCACTGGCACCTGGGGCTCGCCGAACGCGAACGCCATTGGCAGGTGAGACGACTGCTCGAGCACAGCATCTTTCGCCAGGCGGCCGACCTGCCGACCCTGGTCGTCGGCGACTTCAACGACTGGCTCAACACGCTGGCGCGCGGGCCCTTCGCCCGCCACGGCTTCATCCAGGCGACAGCGCCTCGCAAGCGCTTTCGCTCGTTCCCCGCCTACTGGCCCGTCGTCTCGCTCGACAAGGCGTTCATCCGCGGACCCCTCGAGATCGAGCGCGCCCACATCGTGCACAGCCGGCTCGCACGCGAAGCCTCGGACCACCTCCCGCTCTTGATCGAGGTCAAGGTCAACCACGACGTCCGGCACAAGGAGGCGGGCTTTCTCGGGCATCGATTCGGCCACGGCCGTCACGACTGATCGACCCGCGCCGTCAGGCGCGAACACGCCGGAGCGGGTTCCAAAGCGCGATCAAGGCCAGAAACCCGATCATCGGCAAGAGCCCGGAAATGAAAGTGACATGAGAATACGTTCCTGAATGGTCGATCCAGCGCCCGATCGGGGCCTGGACGAGCGCGTACACCGACCAGAAGACGAAGCCCAGGAGTCCCGACAGGTTTCCCATGTATTTGGCGGTGAGCTCCTGGGTCAGGGCGTAATAGATTGGAAACTGGCCCAGCGAGCCGAATGCGATCACCAGAAGGACCGCCAGCAGCGTCCACGAAGCGGGCAGAAAGGCGGCCGCCGTGCTGAGCGCCGTCATGAGCGCGCAGGCGAAAAACACCGCCATCCGCGCTGTATGAAGCGTCCAGCGGCGATTGGTCAGTCGTTTGACCAGAAACCCCACGGCCAGGCATCCCGCGTCGGCCGCGAGATAGAACGCAATCGAGAAGGCCTGGACCTCGCGGGCGCTGTAGCCGTGCTGCTCGCGGAGCATCTTGGGCATCCAGGCCCGGAAATACTGAAAGCACAGGTTGATCACGATCACCACGATGATCACGGCCGCGAGCCGTCGAAACAGCAACCCCCGGCCGGGCTCTGGCGAGGCGGCTCCGGACCCGTCGACCGCGCCGTCGTGATCGGGCGCGAGCTCGGGCTCGACTTTCGCGTCCAGATCGAGATCGCGCGGTCGGACCACCATCAGCCAGGCGATCACCCACAGAATCCCGCTCGCCCCGATCACCCGAAACGGCAGTCGCCAGCTCGACGGCGATCCATCCGACAGCCAGAGCACCACGAACGGAGTCGCGATCGCGCCCAACGACGCGCCCGACTGGATCAGGCTGTTGCCCAGCGGGCGATTCTCGCGCGCCAGCAGCCGCTGCGACGTCACGAGCGCGCAGGGCCAGAGGCCAGACTCAAAAAAACCCAGGCAAATCCGACATGCGTACAATTCTTGATAAGTATGCACGGATCCGGTGGCGAATCCGACGGCCGACCAGGCCAGGAGCACCCCGGGATAGAGCCAGCGCGGGCCCAGCCGGTCGGTGGCGAACCCAAACAGAAGCCCGCCGATCGCGAAGGCCAGCCCAAAGCCGAATTCCAGCGTGCCGTAGGCTTCGTTGCTGAATTCGAGCGCATGGCTGATCTCGGTGGCTTGCTGCGCGAGCGCCTGCCGATCCATGTAATTGAGCATCGTCGCCACGAGCATCAGCAAGCAGATGGTCCAGGCGTGGGTGCTCATGCCGGCGAAGCTTCTCGCCGCGGGCTCGGTTTGGCTCATCTCATCCCAATCTGGAACAACCGTCCCAGGAAATCACCCGTTCCAGGTAGGCGGCCGCCTCGGTCGCGAACATCTCGAGCAGAATCTGGCCCTTGGCCGCCGTGGCCGATCGCGGATCGCCGATGTGGCCGGTCGTGCTCCGATCCTGGGTAAGCCAGCCCCGCGCGCCAGGCTCGAACCCCGCCGCGAGCGGAACCGGCTCGAGCCCCTCGATCGGACCCACCAGCCGCGGCTCGAGCCGCAAGATCATCGACGTCTCCCACTCGCACGCATGACCCATCTGGTCCTGCGTGAACGAGGGCGGAAGCACGCGCGGCCCGCTCGCGAGCTGCCAGTACGTCGCCTCGAGAAACAGCGGGCCGTTCGGTTCGCGATAGCGCTGGCGAGCCTCGAAGACGGCTTGCCGCGCCGGCGTGATGTTGCCCCCGTGGCCGTTCAGAAGCACGATCCGCCGGAAGCCGTGCTTCACCAGATTATCAATGAGGTCGCCCAGCAGGTCGAGATAGGTTCGCGGGGCGGCCGAGAGCGTACCGGCGAAATCCAGATGATGATGCGAATTGCCCAGCCAGAACAGCGGCGCCCACAGGACGCGATCGCCCAGCGCGGGCTCCGCGCGACGAACGACCTCGGCCAGGAGCATGCTGTCGGTGAAGAGCGGAAGATGGCCGCCGTGCTGCTCCAGTGCCGCGATCGGCGCCACCACCGGGGTGTCCTTGGAAAGCGCGGCGACAGCCGGCCAGTTGAGTTCCGCGAGTCGCACTCCGTCCTCCCTCTCTCACATCGGGACCAGTCATTCTCGATAGAAGCCGCATTTTATAACGAAACCGCCGGATCGCGACACGCCCTCCCCTAGCGCGACAGCGGGTAGAGATTCAGATGCTCCATCGCGTCCAGAATCCAGGGATGGGTCCAGGGGTTGCGCATGGCGTAGCCGACCGAGACGGCCGAGACCACGAGCGCCAGCAATGCCAACCGCCGCGCCAACGGGCTCACGCCCCCGCCTTCGACGCCCCTGGCCAGGAGCAGCATCCAGAGCGGGATGATCCAGAACAGCCAGCGCAGGCCCTGGGTCGAGCCTCCATAATTCCGCGCCTTCGGGTTCCAGGTGTAAAACGCCAGCAGAACCGCGGTCACCAGGAGCGTGATCCAGGCGATGATCGCCAGCGGCGGGGACTGGGGCGGCCTTCGAAAGAGCCCGCACGACCGGTATCCCCCCTGCCAGATCAGACGGATCGCGCCCCACAGAGAAAAGAGAAACACCGGGGTCAGGGAGAAGAATCCGTGATGGCCCAGCGTCATATGGAGCAGATAGACCGAGTAAGGCTCGGGGTGGTCGTTGAAGGCGTCGAGCTCGAGCGGCGTCTTCCAGAAACTTCCCTCGTAGAGATACTCCTCGCCGCCGAACGACTCGTAGGCGAGCTTGAATTCGCCGAAGACCGCGTACTGCGCGGCCGCGAAGGCGACCAGCGGAACCGCCGCTC
>DAIDHE010000319.1 GCA_027459775.1 Planctomycetales bacterium
TGGGCGGTGATGTGCGCCACCTGCTCGGCGTCGCTCGCGATGTGCTCGGCGATCGCCCTCCGCCCCTCCGCCAGCATCAAATCGCAGTACGCCTGGCAGACGCTCAAAAACACCTGGTTGCGCACCGCCAGCGTGGTGAATTCACGCTGGCGAACGTACTGTCGCGCGATCAAATAACGAAAAAGAACCTCGTCGGTGTTCGCGGACAAGACCACGCCCGGGATCTGAACCGTCCCCCCCGCCACCGCCAGCGACCCCGCCCCAACATACAGCGAACTCCGATTGACGGAGAGAATGTTCCCGTTGGACTGCTGCAACACTCCTGCGTGCGTGTTGTAGCTCGTGCCCGCATTAATGGATGGCAGGAATTGAGCCGCTGCGAGTTGTCGCTCGGCGACCGCCTCGACGACCAACTGCCGCGACACCAACAAATCGGGGTTTTGAACGCCCCCCAGCCTGAGGGCGGTGTTGAGGTCGATCGCATGAACCTCGGAACTCAGGATGGACTTTGATCGGCCCTGCTCGGGGGGCACTTGGGACCCGAGGACGGTGGGCGTATCAGTCCCCCCACTCTGGGGAGGCTGGGCCTGGACCGTGAGCCCACAGGTTCCGAGCCATCCCACGAGGCAGAATCGCCAGAGCCACCACGATCGTTCTCGACAGCGCATGGCTTTCCTCTCCGCCGTTCAGCCCGCCGCCAGGCTGGCATTCGCGACACGATTCGTTCCTTCGCGCAAAACGAGGCTCCGTCGTCCGCGAAGACCCCTTTGATAACATCGGCACAATCGCCACGTTCCCTGCAAGTCCGCCCAGTATCGACGCCACGCCCCGACCGTCGCCTTTCCGTCAACGGCCAGCACGCGCGCCAGCCCGATCGTCAATCGCTGGACCCGGCACATCATTTGCCATATGATTTCCTTGATGCTTCGAGACCAATTTGCCTCATGCCATTCATTGGAAGACGCTGTGAACAGGGCATTGGTCTTCTCTCAGGACTTCAACCATGTCTCAAGCCAAGGGATTTGCACCGGAACCTGAGACCCACGAGCCGGAGCAGGAGCGGCACGACTCCGTGGCCGCGGCCACCCAGGAGGCGCCGACCCGCGGCGCGCAAAAGGAACGCGGCGAGGGCCGTGACGGCCAAGGCCGGAGTTCGCGGCCCGGCCGGGAAGAAACCCTCGCCCGACCTGATCCGCCGTCCCAACAACGGCCCTCAATGATGACCGGCCTCCTCATGACGGCAGTCGTCGGCTTGATCGGCGGCGTCGTGGGCGCGGCCGGTTACGCGCACTTTCTGGGCGCGAAGCTGGCGGAGTCGGACGCGTCCGGGAAAAAGCCCGAGGCCGTGTCCGCGAAGCGCGGGGCCGAGAACGCGAAGTCGGATTTCTCGGGGACGCAAACGGTCATGGAATCGAACTCGCGGACCGCATCCTCGATTCCGGGTTTTACCGCTTCCGACGACGCGGGCACTTTGAAAAAACAAATCGCGGATCTCGCGCAGCGCATCGACGGGCTGAGCGGGCGGGTCGACCGCCTGAGCCGTCCCAAGGACGAGACGCCGCCGGTGCTGCACACGATGCAAATCAAGATGGGCGAGCTCGCGCGGCTGATGGACGATGTGGCTTCGCTTCCCGCCCAGGTCCGCCATTACGACAATCGGCTCGAGTCGATGGGCGAGGAGATCAAGGCGCTGCGCTCGCGAGTCGAATCGCTCAAGGGTGCGCGGGGCGCGGGCTCGAACACGACGTCGCTGTCGCCCCAGGCCAGTGCGTCGGCCTCGCCGGCGACGGACGAGCTGGCCGACAACCCGTCGATGAAGCTCGGCGTCACCCTTCTCGAACGAGGCGAATACGCCTCGGCCCGCGAGATCTTTTTGCGGCTCGAGCTCACCGAGCCGCGCAATGCCTTGGTTTGGTATCTGGGGTCGCTCGCCACGGGGTTGAACAGCGGCAAGTGGGATGGCGAGGCCATGCAGTTCGCCGAGAAGGGAATCGAACGTGAACGCGCGGGCACACCTTCCACCGCCCAGATCGACGCCATCCTCGCGACGCGTTCGCCCATCAAGGGAGTGCCCTGGTTGAACGCGCTCAGGCGAAAATCCCTGACCCCGACCCCCGAGCCTTGACGCGGTCCCGTTCGGCCAGTCGCGGAGTGCAGTCCGTGTTCCCCGGCGACGCGGCAACCATTCCACGGCTCGGTCGCCCGCGCTCGCCCGGTCGCACCTGAGCCACGCCATCACGCCAGCCACGCCCCGCTCAAGCCTGTCGGGCACGAATGACCCCGACTCGGAGAGAGGGGCGAAACTGGCGAATCCTGCTCATCCGAGCTTTGAGTGCGGTTGGGCAAAAGCGTTCCAGAAGATCGGGTACGACCGGATCAGCTTGTGGCCGAAAGGGTCGAGGATCAGCAGGTCGTTGTTGTTGAGGCCTGCGCTGTTGCTCGCCGGGATCGAGAAAAACCCGGTCGAGCTCGCGACGTAAGCCTTCCCGGTGAAGGTGTAGGTCTCGGCCTTGGAATCGGTGATCACCAGGCTGCCCGGAGTGGTCTGGCCCAGGATGGTGACGTTCTTCAAGTAGGTCGCGCCGCCCGAATTGACCGAGGTCGGGTACGGCGTCTGGTCCTTGGGCTGAAGGTTGACGATGACCTGAAGCGGTTTGGCGGGGCTTTCGGGTGCGAGGTTGTGCATGAGGGCCATGGCGTCGTAGAGGTTGACGCGGCCGTTTTGATTGAAGTCGGCGGCGGCGTTGTAGGCGGGCTCGCCGCGCCTGGACATGTAGGCCGCCGCGAAGAGCGGCAGGTCGGCCTGGTTGACGACGCCGTCGCCGTTCAGGTCGCCAGCCAATGTCGCCTCGTAGAGAAACGCGCCGGTCGTGTGCTTCGATCCGGACACCAGGACCGTCAAGGGACCCGGACGGTCGACCTTGACGAATGCGGCGACCTGGTCGTTATAGCCCGCCAGGAACGGCCGGCCTTGCTTGAAGGGGATCTTGACCCCGCCGTTTTCCTCGACGGCCACGATCCGCGGATGCAGACCGCTGCCCGTGGTCGGCTGGACGAAGACGCCGAGGATCGTGCTGTTTTTCCCCGGCGTGAGGTTCCGCGGGGCGACGGCGACCGACGCCGCGACGACCTCGCCGGGTGCGGCGACCACCCCCGTGCTCGTACCGATGGCATTGGCGGGAAACCCGCCGCTTTGAACCAATCGCGTTTCGAGCGATTCCAGGCACGGGCGGGCGCGAACCGTTCTTCGCGTGGTCATTCATGGTCCTCCATGACCCGAACGAGTGGAGGGGCGACGAAACTCTTACCTATCTTCGGCACGTCACCCCGTCCAACTCGATCGGCGATGGAGATCCAGGCTTAGTGCACGCTGCCTGGGCCCTGAACGTCGTTGGTGAGGTCGACCTGGACCTTGGTCCCCTCGGCGACCGACTCGTCGGGGCGAAGGATCACGAGGTCGGTTTCGGAGAGACCCTTGATGACCTCGACGCGGAGGCCGTTGTCGATGCCGACCAGCACGTTCTTGCGATGGATTTCGTTTTTGGTGACGACCAGGATGACGGCTTGTCCCTTACCGTCGCGACTGATGATGCACGACGCGGGGATGGTGATGGTCTTGACCATTTTCTCGAGCAGGATGACCGCCCGGCCCCACATCCCGTCGCGGAGCTCGCCCGTGGGGTTGGGGAGGTCGATCTCGACCCGCATGTTGCGGTCCTTGAGATCCTCGGACTCTGAGATCCGGCTGACCTTTCCCGGGAATTCGCGGCCGAGGTAGGCGTCGAACTTGATGATGGCTGTGTCGCCGACCTTGCAATAAGGGGCGTCGTTGTCAGGGACGAGCACGATGGTGCGGAAGAGGTCGGTCCGGGCGACGACCAGGAGCGGGAGGTTCCCCCCCTCGGACGCGGAGCGAATGAACGACCCGTTGTGGATGCCGTCGCCGCGGTCGGTGACCACGCCGTCGTAGGGGGAAGTGATCTTGGTATATCCGAGCCAAACCTTGGCCATCTCGAGGTTGGCGGCGCTGACCTCGACCTCGGCCTTGGCGGCCTTCAGGTCGGCCTCGGCTTTCAGGACGTTGGCCTCGGCCTCGGCCACCTCGGCCACGGCCGTCGCCATGCCCGCGGTCGCGGACAGCACCGACGCCTTGGCCGCCTCGAGGTCGTCGAGTTGCTCGTCGACGATCCGCTGCTCGATCGCGTTCTTGCGGGCGAGGTCGGTGTACCGGATATACTGCTTCTGGCGGTACTCTTTCTTGGCTTCCATCTCGTCCATGACGGCCTGGGCTTGCACTTTCTTGGCCCTGGCGGCCTCGACCCCGGCCTCGGCGACCGTCACTCGCGCTTCCGCCTGTTTCACCGCCGCCTTTGAGCGATCGAGGGCGGCCGTGGTCTGGATCACCGTGACCTCGCGCTCGGGGTCGTAGACCTCGAGTAGAAGTTGGTTCTTCTTGACCTTGGTGCCGCGGTCGACGCTGAGATTCCGTACATAGCCGGAGACCTTGGAGAACAGCGGAGCGAACTCAAACGATCGAATCGTGCCGGGCTGGTCGGTGGTTCGCTCCATGCCGCCGCGCTTGGGCTTGATGACGGCAACCTTGAGCTCGCTCGCGCCGCCGGTTTGCTCGTGCCCCTTTTCGGCCGACTGCGAATGGGACTTGTCGCCCGCTTTCTGTTCGCCGCCGGCCCCCATAAAAAAGAATCCGCCGGCCCCCGCCGCCGCGATCAGACCGAGCGCCGCCGTCCAACCCCAGCGCCCGCCTCGGGCCGTTTTGGGGGGCTCCGCGGGTCGATTCGCGGGTTCGACTCGCTCGATCGCGGTCTTCTGTTCCGTCGCCATCTCAATCACCCCTTGAAAGATGCTAGAACTCGTTCAATCAATTCACAGAGCATTCGAGAACGCTCCGCGCCGCCATGATCACGTCAACGTGCGGGGTCGAGCAAAAACCAGAGCCAGCGCTGGCTCGTGGGGGCTCAAAACCGGAGACGTAGCAGCCGCGGAATCGCCAGGAGCGGGTCCTCGAGAGCGCGTGCCCTGGCGCGGGGGGAGGCGACGCTCGGGACGGCCTCGGCATAAGCTTGGGCGAGGGTGATCGTCTCGGTCTTCAGGCCCGGATCAATGGCCGGCAACGTTTGTGTTTCGGTGCGCTTGAAAGCGGCGAGCGTCGCGCCCGATTCGCTCGGCGCCGCTCGCGCGTGGTCGCGGGAGAGCCGGGATCGAACCCGCGCCACGTGGGGAAAGGAAATACGGGGGGCGAGGGACGCGACGATCATGAGGATCGCGACGAAAGATCTGACCAGGGAATTGGTCGAGAGGACAAGCATGGATATCTCGGCGAGAGCCCTTTGCACGTTAACACCAGCATAGGGTCGAGCCGCGCCGCGGTCAAGTCGGCTTGAGCCGACGCGGGGCGCGCGCCCCGAAAGTTGATGGCGTCGGGCGGGTAAACTCGATAGAAATGGATTCTATCATGCAGGCGAGTCACACGCCGTGGTCGGCGACCCGGCGGACGGTCATCGTCGAGTCCGAAGTTCGGGTGCCCAGGAGAACCAGACCCATGCCGCCCATCGACTATGAGTACATCACCTACAAGAACGTCGACGAGGTCGCCGTCGTCAACTTCAACGAATCGGTCTCGATGTTCGATTCCGACAAGGTCCAACTGGTCGGCCGCGAGCTGCTCGACCTGGTCGCGAGCAGACGCTACACCAAGATCTTGCTCAACCTGTCCAATGCGCATTTCGTCTCGAGCGCGATGTTGGCCCACCTGGTGAAGCTGAACCGCAAGATCCAGGAATTCAAGGGAAAACTCAGGCTCTGTTGCCTGCGCCCGGTGATCGTTGATGCGTTTCGCGTGAGCAGTTTCGATAAGATCTTCGACATTTACGCCGACGAAGCCTCGGCACTCAAGAAATTCTAGCCCCCGGGCCGCCGGCGCGCGCGAGACTCGAGCCGGCGGGCGGGGATGGCTTAGCGGAGCCGCGGAACCGAGTCGACACCCTTGCTGGCGTTCAAGAGCTCGTTCGCCTTCGACTGCCACTTGGCGGCCGAATCGAAGTCGCCCGCCTCGACGTACGCCGCGGCCAGGGTGCCGATCTCATAAGGGTCGCGCCAGCGTGTGAGCTCGCAAGCCTTGGTCGCCGACTCGATGGCCCGCTTGGGATCGCGGAATTTGGCGTCCGGACAGCTCACCAGGAGCCAAGCCCGGCTCACGTACGCCTGATCGTAGGCGGGATTGAGGCGGATCGCCTGGTCGTAGTCGGCGAAAGCCTTCACGTAATCCTTTTGGTCGGCCCACGCCAATCCGCGATTGAAGTAAGCCTGCGAATACCTGGGGTCGAGCCGAAGGCACTCGTTGAAGTCGGCGATCGCCTTGTCGTGTTTCTTGATCTCAAAGAAGGCGACGCCGCGGTGAAAGTAGACTTCCGCGGTCTTGAAGTCGAGCTTCATGGCCATGTCGAAATCGACGATCGCCCTGTCGTAGCTTTTCTTGTGGAGCAAGGCGAGCCCGCGGTTGTAGTGGGCCAGGGCGTCCTGCGGGTCGAGAGCGAGCACGTGGTCGAAATCCGCGATGGCGCGGTCGTATTCGTGCTTGTCGACCCACGCCAACCCGCGGTTGTAAAAGGCGAAGCCATATTCGGGAAACAGCCGGATCGCGTCGTTGAAATCGGCGATCGCCTCGTCCTCGATGTGCTTGATCCGCCAGACCGACCCCCGGTTGTTGTAGACGTTGGCGTTCTCGGGATCGAGCCGGATGGCCTCATTGAAGTCCGCCAGGGCCCGATCGTATTCGCGCTTGTCGGTCCACGCGATGCCACGATTATTGAACACCCAGGCGTGTGAGGGATCGAGCTTGATCGCCTCGTCGTAGTCGGCGAGCGCCTTGTCCAGCTCGTTGCGATCGTGGTACAGGGTCGCGCGCATTTCATAATTGAACGCGTCCTGGGGTGCGACCCGGATCTGCTGGGTGAAATACTCGATGCCCTTCCTGGCCTCGACGACCTCCCCTGCCTTGGCCCAGCCCGAGAGCGCCTTCCCCTCGGCCTTCAGCCACAACCAGTCGTCCTTCGACTGCTCAACCCGGTAAAACAGAATGAAGCTCCGCGGGCTCACGACCTGATCGTTGACCCGCAACACAAAGTCGCTGATCCGTTGCACGACCCGCTTGCCCACCCAGGGCGAAGTCGCCGGCTCGTCACCACGCGATGCGCCCGCCACACCCAGCGAACTGGCTACTCCCACCAAGACAGCCAGCATCGTGACTCGAAAGGTCGCTCTCGGTCTCATGGCTCGCCCGCAAACAAATCCAGGGGCGTCCCTCCCTCCCTCCGTCTCTTCGCGGCTCGGCATTCCCATTCTCCAGCCCCTTCGGGCTTGATCTCCTGAACTTCGTGAATCGGCTCTGACCAACGAACTTGAATTTGGACTTCGATCACGCAATCACCAAATCACTCAGGCTCAACCAATCTCCAATCACCGACTTCTGAATGTCTTAGTTTAACGACCGTCGCTCGCAAGTCGACCGCATTCCGACAAAACGCGAGGGAGCGGGGCTCTCGGTTCCTGGTCCCAGAATCGTGACGAATTCTCAAGTCGCCCCGATCCCTCCGCCGATACCAAGAGAGTCGTTTCTTCGTGGTCCGACTCCTCGCGAGCAACAGGGGGTCCGGTGCCCGATACCCGTTCGATGCGAGAGCGTCCTGACGCCTCTCTTCCCTTGAAGTTTAGGACTCCTCAAGTCGCGTTTCCAGGTGCCCGCCCGACCAGGTTCGCGGTGCTCGTCGTGCTGCTCTTGTCCATTTCGTCCGCCGCATCGGCTCAATCCACCGGCTCGAGCGTCACCCCCGCGCCTCCTTCAGACCCACCAGCCAGTGCAAAGCCCGCGGACAAGCAGGCCGCCCCAGATGCCAAGGCTCTCGAAGAGCGTCTCAAGCGCATGGAAGAGGCCTATCTGAGGATGGAGCAGTCGAACCAGAAGATTCGCTCCGAGTACGAGACCCTGCGGCAGAAATTCGACGGCCTCACCGAGCGACTCAGGAAGGAAAAAGAATCGACGAAGGATCCCAAGCCGGCGTCGGCCTCAACCCGCGCGGTCAGCCGGAGCGAAGTGGAATCGCGGATCGTGCGCGAGGTATTGGAAGCGGAAACGGCGCTCGAGCCGCTCGAGGAAGTTGAAGCGCAACCACCGATGTCCCCCAGACAATCGCGTTCTGGCGCGGAGGGGGTCGTGCGTAGGGGCCAGCCTGGTACCGAGTTGGTCCCCCTGCCCGACGACTCGCAACCCCTTTCGCCGCCGCCCTCCGCGGGGGCCACGACCAGGTCGCGGATGGATCGCATCGGCGCGGGGGCCGAGGGGACCGGCGGCAGGACCAGCCCCGACCAGCAACCGGCGATCGGCGCGCGCGGCACCGACCGCCGCATGCTCCCTCAGGCCGCCACCGCGGCCGGCGACACCGCCCAGAAGCATGCAGCGGGGGTTCGGTTCGGCGAGGGACTCGAATTCAATTCCGACGACGGCGAGTTCAGCCTCCAGTTCCATAACCTCACCCAGGTCGAGTACCGCGGCTTTCCCCCCCCCAATCAGGGATACCTTCAGTCCCAGTTCTACATCCCTCGCCAGCGCTGGTATTTCTCGGGCGACCTGACCAAGAACATCGGTTTCTACACCGACATCAACCGCGGATACAACTCGCTCGACATCCTCGACGCCTTCCTCACCCTACGGTTCAGCGACCGGCTCCGCCTGCGAATGGGGCGCATGAAAACCCCTTATCTCTACGAATACTTCTCGATCGCCGAGGGTGACTTGATCGCGCCCGAGCGCTCACTCTTCGCCGGCAACCTCTCCCTCAATCGCCAGATCGGCGCCATGCTCCTGGGCGACCTCTTCGACAATCGCATGACCTACGCCGTCGGCGCCTTCAACGGGCCCCGTCGCTCATTCCAGGGGTTCAATTCCGCCAAGGATCTGATCGGCTATTTCAACACGCGTCCATTCCTGAACTCAGACGAACTCAAGGCCTTCAAGTATCTCAACCTGGGCGGCTCGTTCGACGTCGGGTATGAGGACAATTACCCGCCGCAACCCATCTTCTTCCAGACCGCCAACGATCAGACGACCAACAACACCCAGAGCCTCTCGCCGACGTTCCTGGCGCTGAACAAGAACGCGATCGAGCTCGGCCCGAGAATGCAATGGGCCGCCCACGCGGTGTGGTTTTACAAGTCGTTCTTCCTGATGGCCGAATACGGCGGCGTCCGCCAGGGCTACGGAACCATCAACGGCTCGTCCTCGACGCCCGTCAACTTTGACGGCTACATGATCCATGCGTCGTATTTCCTCACCGGTGAAGAGCTCACGCGCCGCGTCAACGTGGTCAAGCCCAGGCGGGACTTCAACTTCGACGTCTTCAAGGGAGGCGCCTTCAGCCCCGGAGCGATCGAGCTCCAGGCCCGCTGGAGCACCCTCGACATCGGCAATAACATCTTCACCGCCGGCTTCGCCGACCCCAACCTCTGGAGCAACCACGCCTCGATCGTTGATGTCGGCGCCAACTGGTACTTGAACTTCTACACCCGCGTCTTCCTCGACTGGCAGCACGCCATCTTCGGTGGTCCCGTGGCGATGGCGCCCGGCAAGTACGCCTCCGCCACCGACCTTTTCTGGCTGCGATTCCAGGTCTTCTTCTGAGCCCGATCGTGGTCGATTCGATCGCTCGCCCGAAGAAATCACGGGACCACCGGCGGCGATGGCCGTGACGCGACGCCTCGCTTGAGGGAGAAATCCTCGTGAAGCCGCGACTCCCGCGCCGGCGAGGGGGCGCGGCGACACGCGAGCCCGAGTCGACCGGCCGACCAACCGCGCGTGTTTACACGGCGGCCGCGCTCCTGGGGACGGCGCGGCCGCGATCGGCGGTTTCGCTCGATCCCTCGTGGTACTCGGCATCGGTGTTGACGTTCCACACGTCGTAGACGCCCAGCCCCAGGATGTTTCGCGCGGCCAGCAGAGCCGTCATCATCGAGTGGTCTTGATTATTATACTTGTGCATGCCGTTGCGGCCCGAAAGCTGAAGGTTCTCGAGCCCGCGCAGCCAGCCGCGAATCACCGCCAGACGGTCCAGGTATTCGTCGTCATAGACCGGATACGCCTTGGGCACGCGGACCACGCAGCCGTCCTCGACCTCCTCGGCTCGGGCCAGCCCGATCGTCGCCAGCTCGCGGCGGCCAAGCGCCACCAGCTCCGCGTCGCTCATGCTCCAGAGGTCGTCCCCCTCGAAGCAGAAATACTCGAGGCCCAGGCTCGTCTTCGACGCGTCGGGGACCATGTCCGGCGACCAGTTCTTGAAGTTCTGGATCCGCCCCAGCCGGACTTCGGGCTCGTGGATGTAAATCCAGTTGTCAGGAAAGGTCCGAGCCCGATCGACGATGAGCACGACGGTCAGGAAGTCGCGGTATTTGAGCCCCAGCGCGGCCTCGACCACCTCGGCAGGCGCGGCCGGGCTCATCGCCCGGATCAGCTCCCGGACCGGCAGCGTCGAAAGGAAGTGATTCCCCTCGTATCGCGTCCGCCGGCCCTGGCCGTCGACCGCGATCAACGCCTGGACCAGGCCCCCCTGGTGCTCGATGCTCACAACCTTCCGGTCCTGGTGGACGGCCCCGCCCAGGCCCTTGATCCGGTCTCGGGCCGTCTCCCACATCTGGCCGGGCCCCAGCCGCGGATACTGAAACTCGTCGATCAGCGTCTTGATCACCTCGCCGCGGTTGGCCAGCCGCCCGAATACCGCCGACAAAACGGCCTTCACCAGACTCAAATCCTTGATCCGCTGGGCGGCCCAGTCAGGGGAAATCGCCGAGGTCGGCATCCCCCACACCTTCTCGGTGTAGGACTTGAAAAAAACCTTGAAGAGCTCGCGCCCAAATCGATTGACCACCCAGTCCTCGTAGGTGCGCTCGGGCTTGATCGGGCGCAACTGGGCATGGGCGTAACTCGCCAGGATCTTGAGCGACCTCAATGGACCCAGCTTGAACAGGGCGTCCAGGGGTTTAAGGGGATAGTGGAAGAACTTGCGGTTGTAGTAGATGCGGCTCAAGCGCGAGCGCGTGATCAGCTCTTCGCCCAGGATCTCGCGCCAGAGATCGTTGATCTCCGCGCTCTTGGAAAAGAAGCGATGCCCGCCGATGTCGAAGCGATATCCCTTGTACTGGTCGGTGCGGCTGATGCCACCCACGAGCTTGGGGTCGGCCTCAAGGACGACGGTGGGCGAGCCGTGCTTGGCGAGCTCGTAGGCCGCCGTGAGCCCCGCCGGCCCCCCGCCCGCGACGACAACGTCAAACGCCGCCACCACCGCGAGCGCATCGGGCTCCTCATGCCGCACCCAGCGATGCGGAATCACGCCCCGTTGTGTCTGTTCCAAGAGCGGCCGATCGCCATCCATGGCTTACGTCCTCAGGATTCAACCTCGAGCTCACCCAGCGCCTGACGCGAGCCACTCTCCACGGGGCGTCACGGCGCTTTGATCGACCGTTTCAGGCGGGGAGTTTTGTCATAATTCCCCAAGCGGGTCAACGTTGATCAGGAAGATCAGCGTGAATTCCCCGGACCCCCTGGATCGTGTGAACCCCGCTGTCGATCCTTCCCGCACAATGGCGAAAATCGAGGTTTTGTCTTGAATCCGCCCCCCGTCGACCGCCGATGAATTCGCCAGGGAGGCGCGTGGCCAATTTCGGCCGGGCCAGGTTGCCCGGCTCACGGCCGCGACCAGGACGGTCAGGCGCGCCCCATCTCGAAAAAAAGGGACCAGGGAGGGTCCAAGATGACCTACGAGCAGTGCCAGTCGATCCTTGCCGAGCTCAAGCGTCGCCAGGGGACCGAACGTCCGTGGGTCGAGGTGACCTGCGGGGCGACCAAATTCCGCGGACGCGTCAGCTATTCGGCGTCGGGCCTGGCCGGCCGACGCAACCCCAATTCCCCCTATGGCTTGCTCGTGCTCGAACAGCTCGGTTTGGGGCGCGGACCTTCGTCCTATGTTCAGATCGCCAGCATCCCCGACGACGGTCTGCTGGGGCTCGAGGTGGCATGAACCAGCCGGCCTCGACCGTCATGAATCGCCAGGCCGGCGATTCGTCATCGGTAAGTCGACGACCACGGCCCACTCGGACGCTCCACCGCCGGGGGGCGCGACCTCGAGCCGCGTTCCGGCCTGCGCGTGTGCGGTCTTGACGAAGGCCAGCGCGATCGGGGATCCATCAAAGGGAGACGGCGCGGCCGAGGTGGCCGCGCCCACCACCTTTTCACCGTCCAGAAGCCGCGATCCGATCGCCGGAACCCTGGCCCCCGCCCCGAACCGAAGACCCTTGAGAATCCGGTTCACGTGCCCGACCGCGTCGATCCGGGC
>DAIDHE010000332.1 GCA_027459775.1 Planctomycetales bacterium
CGAGCGCGATCACGGTTGACAATCGAGCGGCGATCACGACGGCGAATCTGTACGTGGGCAACGGGATGGCCTTCAACCTGAATTCGACCGACTCGGTGACGAGCTTCTATCTCGACAACAAGGCGACGAGCACGCTCGGCAGCTCGGTGTCGAATCTGCAGCTGACCAACGGCGCGATTGCGACGACGACGGCGGCCGGCAATGTAACGGGCTACGTCAGCGTCTACTCGGGGAGCACGCTCAACCTGGGAGCGGCGCTGAGCGTCACCGGCTCTGTGAACGTGCAGGACAGCGGCTCGGCCTTGAACGCCCAAGGCCACGGCATCACGTCCAACCAGCTCTTCGTGGGCTGGAACGGCACGTCCGCGGCCAGTCTGACGAACGCCGGGCCGGTCACGACCACCGATCTCTACGTCGGCAACGGCAGCGCGCTCACCCTCCACGGCGGCGACGTCGTGAACAGCCTGATCGACCTCAAGGGGGGCTCGACCCTGACCGTCCAGGAAACCGGCGGCACCGGCCTCACGCTCAACGGGACGTCGTCGTCGAGCCTCACGATCGACCCTAGCAGCATGGACCTGATCTTCACGCTGAATTCGACGCCCAACTGGGATTTCCGCTGGCAAGATCCGAGTTCGGGCGGCAACTGGATCAGCACGATTGACGGTTTGATCGCGGGCGGCGAGATCAAGATCACCGCGCCCAACGGTTACACGGTGGACGACCGGGGCGGCTACACCTACATCGACGGCAACCCGATGGCGTCCGTGCCCGAGCCGTCGAGCGTGATCATGCTGTCGCTGGGCGCGCTTGGCGTTCTGGGCGCGATGGCGGCCCGCCGCCGGCGCGTAGGGTGGGTCGAGCCGCGGTAAACCGCGGTGAGGCCCACCAAAAGGGCCTCCGCCCGCGCGGGATCGCCCCATGAAGCCGGCGACCGCGCGGCGCCGCTCCGATGTGTCCTGTCGGCCATTCGCAACGGCGTCTCCCCCGCGGGAGACGCCGTTGCCGTTTCCCCCGTGTCCGTCGTTTGCATATTGACATAAAACCACACTTCCAAACGCGGGATTGCGGCCCATCACCGAAACCATTAGGATCTTTGTCGACTTGGCCGCTCAAAGGCGATCGATCGAGATGATCGCCTGACGGCGAAGTGCGATTCGCTTCACCGGTCGCGACGCCGCGAGAGCGTCCGACCCTCCGGGCCAAGCGGCCAGGTCGCCGATTCCCGCACTTGAACGGCACATGTTGATGTGATTCTCGTGCACGCCCAGACGTCCGTCCTTTGGGATCGAAGGGCGGATCCCCGCATGCAACGCGCCGTTTCAAGCCCAGGCACGGAGACGATGGCCCGCGATTCGCATCGTGGTTGGCGAAAACATCACTGGACGGGCGACCCGAACGCCGCGCGGCGGCGAATCGGGCGGATCATGAAAGGGAAAGCGACGATGGCGACACGGGATTTGAGGATCGGTCTCGCGGTTCTGGCGCTGGCGGCCTGGGCCGGGATCACGCGGGCGCGGACGCGCACGAAGGCGTGGGCAATCAGGAGCGGCAACGGAAAAGCAACCGCTCGGACTCGGTCTCCCCCCGGCGAGGACGCCCAACACTCTCGAGCGTCTCGGGATCCGACATCGGAACCGGCGCCACCTCGGTGATCAACATCGCGCGGTCTCGAACGATGTTTGAAAAAAACTCGCGGTTTCCCTCGTTTTTGGATGGGGCGTTCCAAAAGCAATCAGGGAAGGTGATCCAGTAACAACGAATCGCGATTTCGCCTGGCGTGGCCATCCACCGCGAGAGCGAGCACCTCGCGGGCCAGTCCGCTTTGTCGACCGGTTTTCCACAGTGTAGTGTTGTTCTGGAAGAAATGCCTGGCCTGTTATGGGACTGTTCGTTATACTCGCCGGCCATGTTCGATTTTGCTCGCTTTCACGAGAGAGATTGGAATCGGTTGGAATCGGATCGCTGTCGCGGCGACGAAATCGGGCAACCCAGGGCATGCTTCGCAAAATCAACATTGAGGCTCGTACGCGACGACCGCGTGCACGGGCGATCATCCAAGGGGCAAGCGACCATGATGACGCGGGGTGTGAGGATCAGCCTTGGGTTCCTGGTTCTTGCCGCCTGGGCCGGGCCGGCCCAGGCGCAAGAGGTGGGGGCGATCTCGAGCGGCAACTGGGAGACCGCCTCGATTTGGACCACGGGAAGCGTCCCGGGGTCCTCGAACAACGTCTTCATCGGCAGCAACAATACGCCTGTGGGTGCCGCCAGCACGGCTACCGTGACGCTCACGGCGAGTGAAGAGGCGAACTACCTTTATCTGGGGTATGGAAGCGGGGACAGCGGCACACTGGTCCTGGGTTCGAACAAGCTGACCGTATCGGGGAACATCGAGCTCGGGAACGGAGGCACAGGGTCGATCACCGAGTCGGGCGGGTCGTTCACGGCCGGCGGTCTTTCTCTTCTCAGCTCGACGAGCTCGATCACCCTGGGCTCGAACGACGCCGTCAGCTATCTCCAGGTCAACGACGGCTCGTCGGCCACCACCTCCGCGACGGGCAATGTGACGGGCAGCGTCGACGTTTTTGCGGGCAGCACGTTCAAGATGGGGGCGGCGCTCAGTCTGCCCGGGTACCTGAACGTGGAGAACGGGTCGACGCTGAACGTGGGCAACAACGCGATCGCGGTGAACCAGGTGTACCTCGGCTGGAATGGCTCGAGCGCGGTCAATATCAACCAACTGGGAAACTTGACGGCGACGAGCCTTTTTGTCGGCAACAGGATGGCGTTCAACCTGGGCTCGAGCGATACCGTGACGAACTTTTTTCTGAACTCCGGAGCGACGAGCACGCTCAACAATTCGGTGTCGTACCTGCAGCTCCAAAACGGCTCGGCGGCGACGACGACGGCGAACGGGAGCGTGATGGGCAGCATCTACGTGTATTCGCAGAGCACGCTCATCCTGGGCGCGGCGCTCAATATCAGCGGCACCCTGAACGTGCAGGGCTCGGCGGTCATCGCCCAGGGCCACGGCATCACCTCCAACCAGCTCTTCGTCGGCTGGGACGGGTCGTCGTCCGCCAGCCTGACGAACGTGGGTCCAGTCACGACCACCGACCTCTACGTCGGCAACGGCAGCGCGCTCACCCTGCATGGCGGCGACGTTGTCAACAGCTTGATCAACCTCCAGGGGGGCTCGACCCTGACCGTCCAGGAAGTCGGTGGGACGGGCCTGACGCTCAATGGCACGTCGCTGTCGAGCCTCACGATCGACCCCAGCAGCATGGATCTGATCTTCACGCTGAATTCGACGCCCAACTGGGATTTCCGCTGGCAAGATCCGAGTTCGGGCGGCAACTGGATCAGCACGATTGACGGTTTGATCGCGGGCGGCCAGATCCAGATCACCGCGCCCAATGGCTATACGGTGGACGACCGGGGAGGCTACACCTACATCGACGGCACGCCCCAGGGCATCGTTCCCGAGCCGTCGAGCGTGATCATGCTGTCGCTGGGCGCGCTCGGCGCCCTGGGCGCGATGGCGGCCCGCCGCCGGCGCGTCGCCTGATCCGATCGGGCCGCGGCCGTGCGAAATCAGTGATGAAGAAACACATCGGCGTCTCCCCAACGGGAGACGCCGATGCTATTCTAGGATGTCGCTCCGCCGGGTCGTGCGCCTGAAGATGAACTTTTTGAAAGGGACGCCGGGTATGTCTTTCCTCCCGACGCTGGGTGCTGGATCAAGCTCGCGAACCGCCGCGGCGGCGGTCCTGATCGCGGTTCTGTCAGGATGCGTCGTCCGGGCCCAGGATCAGCCCGATCCCAAGTCCCCCGCGCCCAAGGCCGAGCTCGCAAAGGCCGCCGCGGCCCCGCCCGGCGAGCTCGACCCGGCCATGGAAAAGATTCGAGCGGGCAAGCTCGAGGAGGCGCTCGAGCTCATCAAGACCCAGGCCCTCAAGCATCCCGACTGGCCGCCGCCGCGGGTTCTGCTCGCGCGGCTCCTGTTCGCGGCCGATCAGCAGCAAATGGGCCGGCGGGTGCTCGAGCAGGCCGCCGCCGATTCACCCGACCATCCCGACGTCTTCCTGACCCTGGGCACCGTGGCCGTGGCCGACGGCCGGCTGAGCGACGCCCAGCTCAATTTCATCAAGGCGCGGAGCCTGGTGGTCGGCGGCCGGTTCAGCGAGGAGCTCGCCGGCAAGTATCAGCGCGAGTCGCACGAGGGCCTGGCCGCGGTCGCCGAGGGGCGCGAGGATTGGAAGACGTCCCAGGCCGAGCTCCTGGCCAGTCTCGAGCTCGAGCCCAAGAACGGCGCGATCCGCCAGCGGCTGGCGCGGATGCTCTTTCGCCAGGAGAAATCGGACGAGGCGTTCGCCGCGCTCGAACAGGCGGTCAAGGACGCGCCCCAGCTCGAGCCCGCGGGGGTCTCGATGGCCTGGCTCTGGAACCAGAAGGGCAACGCCAAGAAGGCCGAGGAATGGTTTGCCTATGCGGTGAAAGCCGAGCCCCAGAACCCGCGCCCGCTCTTGGCCCAGGCCGCCTGGCTGATCGATCAGGGCCGCTCCAAGGACGCCGCCGGCAGCATCGACGCCGCCGTCAAGCTCGATCCCAAATCGCGCGAGGCCCAGCAAATGAAGGGGCTCATCGAGTGGCACGCGCGCGATCTCGCGGCCGCCGAAAAAACCCTCGAGCCCGTCTATCACGCCCAGCCGGCCAACCTGATCGTCGCCAACCTGTTCGCGCTCACCCTGATCGACCAGGACGACCCCGTCAAGCGGTCGCGCGGGCTCAAGATCGCCGAGACCGTGGCCCGGCAGAATCCCCGCTCGTCCGAGGCGCTCGCCACCGTCGGCTGGGGCTGCTATCGCGTCGGCCAGGTCGACCAGGCCGAGAAAATCCTGCGCGCGTCGGTCTCGGCCGCCCGCGCCACGCCCGACGTCGCCTATTACCTGGCCCGGGTGCTCGTCGACAAGTCCTACGATCAAGACGCCCTCAAGCTCCTCGAATCGGCCCTCAAGCTCCCCGGCGCGTTCGCCCACCGCGACGACGCGGCCGCCTTGCTCAAGACGCTCAAGAAATAGGCAATCCAACGCCGGGGAGCGTGTCTTCGAGATCCCATGGATCCCAGGGCCGCGCCCGCTCTGCCCTGGGAGCGCGGGCGTCCCGCCCGCACGGATCACTCGAGCACGCGAGACCCCCGCGCTCCCAGGGCACCGAGCGGGCGAGACGCCCGCGCTCCCAGGACGGGCGAGCCCGCGCGATCCCGACGATGATACTCGATCAACTTAATCATTCGCGGTTCCTTGGCCATTCGCGGTTCCTTGGCCAAACGAACCGTGTTGCGTGTTCCGCGGTCCGTGGTTTCGCGCGCCGGCTTGCCCGCCCGCGCTCATGACTCTTATGATGTTCATCCAGCGTGACCTGGCACATTCAGGCCCCAGTGGAGAACTCCCCTCGATCATGGCTCGAAGGATTCGGTCGGGAAAAGTCCGCCCCGCGTTGGTCGCCGGCGGCCTGGTCGTCGGGCTCGCCCTGGCCGCGCTCGCGGCTCGGGGCGAGGAATTCGCGTATTATCATGAAAACGTCCTCGGAACGTCGCTGGAATTGGTGGTGAACGCCGAATCCCAGCTCCAGGCACAAGCCGCCGAACAGCGGGCGCTCCACGAGATCGACCGCCTGGCCGCCGTTTTCTCGAATCACGACCCGGCCAGCGAGTTCCGCCGGTTCCAGGCGGCGCGAGGGTCGACCATGATTTCGCCCGAGCTCATGGAAGTCTTGTCGGCCTGCGAGCATTTCATGGCCCTTGGGCGAGGGGCGTTCGACCCTCGGGTCGAGGTCGTTTCGCGGCTCTGGAAGCGAGCGGCCGAGCGAAACGCCCTCCCGGCCGAGGACGAGATCGCCCGGGCGCTCAAACAGCTCGCCGCGCCGGCGTGGCGGCTCGATCCCAGGACGAGCACGGCCTTGCGCCTGGGCGCGGCCCCGCTCTCGCTCGACGGCATCGCCAAGGGCTACATCGCCCACCGCGCGTGCGCGGCCGCGATCGGCGACGGCCGGGAAGCGCGGGGGGCGCTCGTGAATCTCGGCGGCGATCTGCGGGTTCAGGGCGCGCTCGAGCCCACCGTCGCGATCGTCGCCCCCTGGGCCGATTCCGAGTCGGCCGAGCCCTTGACGCGGGTCAGGCTCAAGGATTGCTCGGTCGCCACCAGCGGCGGCTCGCAGCGCGGGTTTCCGGTCGCCGGCCACTGGTATTCGCATGTGATCGATCCTCGAACCGGCCGGCCCGTCGAGCGGCGGCTGGAGGCGACCGTGATCGCCCCACGGGGCCTTGACGCCGACGCGCTCGCCAAGGTCATGAGCGTGCTCGAGCCCGAGGAGAGCCTGGCGATCGCGCGGGCGCTTCCGGGCGTCGAGTTCCTGGTCGTGACCGGCGACCGGCGGTTGATCCGGACCGCGGGCTTCGCCCGGCTCGAACAGGCCGCCGGGCAAGCCGGGCGGGAGCCAGAACCCGCCGCGTCGAAAGCGGCCGAGGATTGGCAAGGCTTCGAGCTCGAGGTGGGCTATGAGATCAATCAGCCCGCCGCCGGCGGCCGCTATCGCCGGCCGTACGTCGTCGTCTGGGTCGAGGACGCCCAGGGCAAGTCGGTGCGGACGCTGATCCTGTGGGTCTCGCAAGGGGGCCCGGGTCCGTTTCGCTGGCTCCCCGACCTCAAGCGCTGGTACAAGGGCGACCGGGCCCGGAAAAAAAACAAGCAAAAGGATCTGTTCTTCACGATCGCCCGCCCGACCCGGCCGGCCGGCAAGTACAAGGTCGTCTGGGACGGCAAGGACGACGCCGGCCGCCTGCTCCCGCGGGGCGAATACACAATCTCGATCGAGGCCGCCCGCGAGCACGGCACCTACCAGTGCATCCGCCAGACCGTCACGCTCGCCGACAAGCCGTTTTCCGAGGTGCTCAAGGGGAATGTCGAGATCAAGTCCGCCAGCCTCGAATATCGCCGACGAGACCCGGGAAAATAACGCGACCCCGTTCGCCGGCACGCGGGGGCCGGGGGTCGCGCGCGCCCTCAATTTGAAGTTCGCCCGCCTGGTGCGCTGGCTGCATATCTATATGTCGATGCTCGGGCTGGCGATCGTCCTGTTCTTCAGCGTGACAGGGATCACGCTCAATCATCCGGGCTGGTTCGAGACGGGGGTCGAGCGCAGGCGCGAGCTCGAGGGGGACGTCGACCCCCGTTTGCTGGGCTCGGGCGAAAGCGTCTCGCGGCTGGAGATCGTCGAGCATTTGCGGCGAGCGCATGCGCTTCGGGGCGCGCTCGTGGAGTTTCGGGTCGACGACGCGGAGTGCGTGGCGGCGTTCAAGGGGCCGGGCTATGCGGCGGATGCGTTCATCGACCGCGCGACCGGTCATTACACGCTGGCCGAGACGTCGCACGGCTGGGTCGCGATCGTGAACGACCTGCACAAGGGGCGCGACGCCGGCCCCGTCTGGTCGGCGGTGATCGACGGCTCGGCCGTCCTGATGGCGGCGATCTCGCTGTCGGGCCTGCTCCTGATCTTTTATCTCAAGCTCAGGCGCAGGCCCGGCCTGGTGGTCGCCCTGGTGGGAACCATCCTCGCGATCGGCCTGTATCTGCTGGGCGTGCCATGAGCCAGGCGGCCGTGCCCGGGCGCGCGATCGGTCGCGAGCGGATCTTGTGGGTTGCGCTCGCTGGCTCGGCGAGCGCCCTCGTGTTTTGGCTGGTGATGGCGACGGGCGGCCACGACATGGAGGCCAGCGAGTCGCCGCTCGTGCTCGCGGCCGCCCGGCAACTCTCTCACCCAGGGGCGCTTTACGGACCTTACGAGGCAGGCCATCGACTTGTTCTCATCCATGCGCCTGTCTATTATCGCCTGACCGCCTTGTTCGCCTGGCCGCTGGCGAGGTTCTGGGGCGACCCGGTCGCCGCGACGCTCGTGGCGGGGAGGGTGCTCTCGGGGCTGGGGCTGCTCGGGATCTTGGCGGGGCTCTATCGGCTGGCGCGGCTCGATGGGGCGGGTCGTTCGACGGGGGTCGTGGCCGCGCTGTTCTTTGCCGCCGCGCCGATTCAGGGGGGCCTGGCGTTCGAGGTCCGCCCCGACATGCTCGGGTCCGCGCTCGTGTTTCTGGGTCTTTCGCTCGCGCTCGAGCGGCCGGCGCGGGGGATGGACGGCCGCGGAGGCTTGCTCGCCGGGTTCGCCATCCTGGGCCTGGCCGTCTGCGTGAAGCAGCAGAACGTGATCGTTCTGATCGCCGCGGCAGTGGGGTACGCGGCGAGGGCGCCCGCGGTTTGGCGTCAGGCGGCGGCCGGTCTCACGGTCGCGGTCGGCGTGGCGGCCGTGATCCTGGGAGTCGAGCAGTGGATCTCGGGCGGTCTGATGGCGCGGTCGATCATGATCGCCGCGGGGCGGGTTAGCCGGGTTCATCCCGCGAGCTGGGGCGCGGCCGGGAACATGCTGCTCGCGCTCGTCTGGAAAAACACCGGTCCGATCCTGATCGTGCTGGCGATCGTGCTGGCGATCGATCGGGCAAGCGCTCGCCGGCTCGTGCGCGTGGCGGGGATCATGGGCTGCGCGGTGGTGGTGCTCTTGGCCGGGGTCGCCTGGCTCCAAGCGGCCCAGCCGCGGCCGGGGCAGGGGGGCTTGCTGGCTTTTGGGCTGGTGCTGCTTTCGGTCCTGGTGTTTCCCGGCGTTCGCTGGCTCGATCAGGGCCGTTTGCGGGGCGGGGGGCTCGACCGGCTAGTGTTCGGGCTTCTCTGCTGTGAACTGGCGCTCGTGGCCGTTCTCGCGCGGCTGTCGACCGGGGCCTGGTACAACTATGCGATCACGGCCGAGGGGCTCGCGTGCGTGCTGGCCGGGCGGCTCGCCTCGCGGGTCTTGTCGAGCCCCGCCTGGTCACGAGCGAAGGGCGGCCTCACGCTCCTGGCCGCGGGCTCGGCGGCCGTGGTCTGTGCGCTCACCGACGTCCGCGAGGTGGCCGCCAGGCGCACCCTCGAGCGATGGGCCGCCGGCCGGGTGGTCGAGATCGTGGGCAACAGGCCCTCGTCGATCTATTTCGTCGACCGACCGGGCGACAATCGCGTTTTCGGCAATCGCGAGCTGGTGTTCGACCCCTGGCTCTATCCCGTTTTCGAGGAGCTGGGCTGGGCCGAGCCGCGGGCTGCCTGGCTGGGCGAGGCGCTCGAGCGGGGCCCGGTCGAGATGGTGGCGACGGCCGGCGACCAGCCCGCGATCCCCGGCCTCGTCCGCGACCTGCCTGGCATGGGCTATCGCCCGACCGAGCGCGTGGGGTTCTTTCGCGTCTGGCGCAGGGAGCGCACGGCACGCCTTCGATCAACCCAGAGCCCCAATGCGCCATGCATGTCCGTTCTGGACCGCGGGGGTTCTGGGCCTTGGTCGCTGGGCGTTGCGGCTGGCGAGCTTTGGCCAGGCTCATGGCCAGGGGCGTGCGACTTTGGAAGCCGCGAATAATTATTTCAGAATTTTAACTCGCTCTATGATCGAGACTTCCGCCGAGAGAACTGGCGATCGCGCGGCCCCTCCAGTAAAGCGAACCGAATCGCGCGTTAACGTGAATGAAGAGACAGTCTACTCAAGAACGACTCGCCGAGCGGAAGGCTTGGCGACCGGGAAAGTCTCTTCCCGAGGCATCGGCGGTTCCTCGTCCCACGTCGCCCCTTGCGCGAAACCGTTTGGTCAGCCTCTCCTCGTCCCCGGTGAATTCGCGCCCGGCGATCGTTTGGTCGACCGCCAGGACCACACCCGCCGCGGCGCGTTCCGCGCACTCTGTTCCGAGACCCTACGTCATGACGTTGGCCACTCACCACGCCTTGTTCGACGCTCACGGTGCTCCGGGCCAAACAGCCCAGGACATGTTCATGGCACACCATCGGGTCGCGAGACGCTCAGCGCGGCCCGCCGCGGCGTATCCGACGGGGAAAAGCCGCGCCAGGAACCTGCCCGTTGTTGCCGCATCATGCCACGCCGAGGGTCGACGCTCAGGCCCGGAACGCCTTGGGCCCCTGTTGGCCGCGCCGATTCATCCGAGAGCGTGGGAATGTGCTCCCCACGAGTCCAAGCAAGCGCGGAGCGCCATGCCCGATCACCGGCCCGCGCAAGAGCCTGCTCGTGGTGGGACGAGGCAAGTCCAGAAAGTACAATTACAGATGATCATTATATGCTATTTAATGATCATGGTTGAGCGTGGCTCGCGCGTCCTGGCCGCGGTCGCCGGTTTCGCATGGCTTTCGGCGGGCGCTCGGTCATGTTACAGTCGTAGTCGGCTCTCGAGAGCGACGCGTCCGCGCGGGAATAAAGGCGTGGCATTGGCGGTTCAAATCGGGCGGGATTCGCTGCCGGTGGAGGGGTGTTTGAGGCGAACACGGCGATACTCAGGGGCGCTGGCGGTCGTGGTCGTGCTGGGCGCCTTGGTCGCGGCCGGGTGGGCGCGCGGTCAAGAGCCCATGCAGCCCGAGGACGAACGGCTGCAGATTTTGACCGACCCCGAATCGATCAAGAAGAAAATCGAGAAGGCGAAGAACCGGGCGCCGTTCGAGTTTTTTCGATCCAAGGTCGCCCCGTTCGACGTGTTGCCCTATGTGAAGGCGAATCACTGGGCGACGGTCGCGGTGGAGCTGCAGGCCAACGACGTCGACTACGTGGGGATGCTGCGGACCGATGGAACGCCGCTGCGGAACATGGCGCATCTGATCGACTTTCGCCGCGACGCGCGGCTCCTGGCCGGCCGTCGCGCGCGGCTCACGTTCCAGGCGATCTTGAGCACGATCCCCAAGGAGCTGCCGTTCGATCTCGCCCGGCCGGGCTCACCGCGGTACGACGCCACGTGGCCGGTGAACTTGCTCCAGTTGCCGACCCATCAGATGCTGATGGTGGTGCTGGCGAAGGAGTCCTCGAACCAGTACGCCGCCTGGAATCGCATGGGGTCGATCCTGCCCGAGTCGGCCGATCGGAGCTCGGTCGATCTCGACAAGCTGCGGTACTACCGGATCGTGATTCCCACCGAGACCGACAGTTTATTTCTGGCGCCCCACCCGCTGTGCTGGAGCACGACCAGCCACGTGGTGTGGGACGGGCTCTCGCCCGACCTTCTGACCGTGGCGCAGCAGCAGGCGATGCTCGACTGGATTCACTGGGGGGGCCAGTTGATTTTGACGGGGGGCGCGGGGCAGTCGTTCGCGCTGTTTCAAGAGAGCTTTCTCGGTTCGTATCTGCCCGCGGAGGCGTCGGGCGAGACGATCAAGCTCGACCCCGCCGACCTGACCGCGCTTTCGGAGTCTTATCGTCCGCCGATCTTGCACGCCGAGGACGTCGAGACGCG
>DAIDHE010000333.1 GCA_027459775.1 Planctomycetales bacterium
GAATCAATGTCGACGAAGGACGGTCGCGCGCCGTCCCTCGACCGGGAGAGGTGGCTGAGTGGTCGATAGCGACGGTTTGCTAAACCGTTAGACTGGGAAACCGGTCTCGGGGGTTCGAATCCCCCCCTCTCCGTTAACGCGACGGTACACATCCTAGACGGACCCTGGCCATGCGGCTCGTTCGCGGGACCACGGGCGAAAGCCATGAGAGCCTGGATCTCCTTCGCCGCGGGCAAGACGAGCGCCGATCATGAACCCAGGCGTCGCGGAGATCCTAGCTCGGAAATACTGGCTCGCGCTGGCGGTGGTCGCGGTTCTCATTCTGGGCGACGCCGCCCTCATCCAGCCGTCCATGACCCGGCTGGCGACCGACGCCCCCTTGATCAATACCGCCGGCCGCCAGCGAATGCTCGGCCAAAGGCTGGCCAAGGCCGCCCTGGCCTTCGAGAGAGGCGACGATCAAGCGCGGGGCTACCTGGCGGAAATGAGCCAGGTGCTCGATCTCTGGTCCACCTCCCACGAACAATTACTGAGAGAAGCCAAGGGCGCGGGCGCCGAGGCCCGCGACGGGATGAATCAGCTTGAGCCCTCGTTCAAGAAGATCCAGACGGCGGCGCGGCGCGTCGTGCAAGCGGGTGCGGCCGGGCGGCCCGATCCGACGGCGCTCAAGGAAGGGCTCGCCGGCATCCTCGACAACGAGGCCGAATACCTCGAGCGCATGGATCACGTTGTCGAGCTCCACGAACGCGACGCCAGAGGCCGCGTGGAGAGCCTGCGCAGGTTGAGCTGGGCCGTCGCCGGCGCGACCCTGATCACCCTCGCCGCGATCGGCCTGTTCATCCTCCGCCCGGCCGTGACTTTGATCCGCCGCCAGGTCGCCGAGCTCGGTCAGGCGCGCGACGATCTGGAAGACCGGGTCCGCGAACGCACCTGGGAACTCGAACAGGCCAAGGACCGGCACCGGGCCCTGGTCGAGCAGTTCAGCCACGTCGGTCGCACAAGCGCGATCGGAGAAATGGCGTCCGGGCTCGCTCATGAACTCAGGCAACCACTGGGCGCGATCGCGAATTACACCGAGGGCTGCCTGGTCGAGCTCTCGAGCCCTGAGCCGGCCGTGACAGAGATCCGAGGCGTGCTCGAGAGAATCCTGGCCACGACCGGACGCGCCAGCCGGATCATCGAGCGGATTCGCAACTTCGTGACCCGTCAAGAGCTGCGTCACGAACCCTTCGAGCCCAACCGACTCGTCGAGGAGGTCGAGGAGATCCTCGGAGCCGAGGCCCGCCAGCGCGAGGTCGCCGTCAGGCTCGACTTGGCACCCGATTTGCCAATTCTCCATGGCGACCCGGTCCAGGTGCAACAGGTGCTGGTCAACCTCGTCCACAACGCCTTCGAGGCGATCGCGGCGGCCAAACCACTTGAGCCGGCAGTGCTTATAGAAACCATTCGCACCCGATCCGGCGGTGCCAGGTTCCGCGTGACGGATAATGGAGAAGGGATCGACCCCGAGCGCATCGAGCGGGTTTTTGACGCGTATTTCAGCACGCGTGCCGGAGGGATGGGCATGGGGCTGGCGATCAGCCGCACCATCATCGAGGCCCACCAGGGCGAAATCTCCGTCACGTCGAGCCCCGAAGTCGCGACGACCTTCCAGTTCACGCTCCCGGCCGGCGATGGCGATGATGACGCCCCCCATGGTCTACATCGTGGATGACGACCCCGACATTCGGGACTCGCTCAGTTGGCTGCTCAAGACCGTCGGTCTCAAGACGGCGACTTTTGCTTCCGCGGCCGATTTCATTCACGGGTTCACCGGCCAGGGGCCCGCATGCCTGGTGCTCGACATCCGCATGCCGGGGGCCAGCGGACTCGATTTACTCGAAGAGCTGATCGCCTGCGGCGTGCGGCTCCCGGTCCTGTTCATCACGGCCTATGCCGATGTGCCAATGGCGGTTCGGGCGATGAAGTCCGGGGCGGTTGAGTTCCTCGAAAAGCCCTGCAACGGTCAACTCTTGCTTGAAAAGGTGCAGCGGGCGCTCAAGAGCGACGCCGAGCGGATTGCACGTGAGTCGAGCCTGGACCACGTCCGGGCGCGGCTCGAGCGGTTGACCGGCAAGGAACGTGAGGTGCTCGAGATGATCCGCCAGGGCCGGCCGAACAAGGAGATCGCCGCCCGGTTGGACGTCACTCCCCGCGCGGTCGAATTGCGCAGGGCGAGCTTGATGCGAAAACTCGGCGTCCGCTCGCTGCCGGACCTGCTCCGGCTCACCATCGGCCACGAAACCGCCCTCGACGGACAGGCCTGATCCCCCAGCCTGATCCCCCTTTCTCGTCTGACAACTCTCGCCACAAACACGACGGCCTGCTGTCAAACGCGGCAACGACGCATGGTTTTCGATCATTCACCGGGTCGTCTCGGGGTCAGGCCCTTCGGTTTTGCGAAGCCTTGGCAGAGCGAACCTTTCGCTCTTCCGCAAGCCGAGGCCGCTTCTGGGTGCACGGCACGCCCGCTGCTCTTGATCAAGCCCGTTCGAGCCGCGGATGGGTCTCTCCCGCCCGTACCCGGCCCGGTCAAAAAACTTCGCCAACCCAGCAAAGCCGGTGAAGCCCGCTCTCCGCGAGAGCGCGCTCCCAGGGAGCGACTCGACCGATGGACTTCGATGACGGGGTCGGCTCACGAGTGGTCACACCCCCTGCGTCCAGGTCGTGGGACGCGGGGCGGGGGGGGTTCCTGGTCGACTCGCTCTTGAGCGAGCAGGGCGACCTGAGCGCGGTCGAGCGGTTCGCCCAGTTCCACGAGGACGTCCTCGAGCCCCTTCAGGGCCGGTACTACTCGGCGTTGCTCCCGGCGAGCCCTCCCGGCCCTGGCCAGCAACTGGCTTTCGAGGTCGACCTCGACCGCTGCTCGGGCTGCAAGGCGTGCGTGGCGGCGTGCCATACCCTCAACGGCCTCGACGAAGGCGAGTCCTGGCGCGAGGTCGGCCTGGTGGTCGGCGGCCTGGCCGCGCTGCCAGTGATCCAGCATGTCACCTCGTCGTGCCACCACTGCCTCGACCCCGCCTGCCTGACCGCGTGCCCGGTCAATGCGTATGAAAAAGACCCGGTCACCGGGATTGTGAAGCACCTCGACGACCAGTGTTTCGGCTGCCAGTATTGCACGCTCGCCTGTCCTTATGACGCTCCCAAATTCCATCCGGGCAAGGGGATCGTGCGCAAGTGCGACATGTGCGGCGATCGGCTCAAGGGGGGCGAAGCGCCGGCGTGCGTTCAGGCGTGTCCGCACGAGGCGATCCGGATCACGGTGGTCGACCGCGCCGTCGTCCGCGCCCGGGCCGAGGCCGGCGAATTCGTCGCGACCGCTTCCGACCCCGCGTACACCGCCCCGACGACGCGTTATCGATCGCTCATGCCAGTCGATTTTCGTCCGGCCGATGAGATTGGGATGAAGCTTGAACATGCTCATATGCCTCTTGTTATCATGCTTATGACAACCCAGCTCTCCGCCGGCGGGTTCCTGGTCGCGCTCTTCGCGCGGTTGGCGGGGCTCGCGGAGGGCCTGGGATCGCCGCCGCATCTCGGCTTTTGCCTCGTCTTCCTGTACATCGGCCTGGCGGCGAGTCTGTTCCATCTGGGGCGGCCGCTCTTCGCGTACCGAGCGATCCTGGGGCTGCGTCACTCGTGGCTGAGCCGTGAGGTTCTCGCGTTCGGGCTCTTCGCCAAGCTGGCGACGGCGCTGGTGGCGGCCGAGCTGCTCGCGCCCGATTGGATGGCGGGTCACGCGGTCTTGCGGACCGCTCTGCTGGTCGTCGTGGTCGTCGCTGGCCTCGGCGGGGTGGCCTGCTCGGTGATGGTGTACCACGCGGTGCGCAGGCCGTTCTGGCAGGCGCGTTCCGCCGGCGTCAAGTTCGCGGGTACGACGCTGGTCCTGGGCCTGGCCGCGGCCCTGGTGAGCGTGAGCGTCTCGAGCGCCCTCGCGCTGAACGGCCCCGCGGGATTGCTGATCCCGGTGTTGGCCGGGGCGCTCATCGCCGCCTCGGCGGCCAAGCTGTGGTTCGAGACGGGCGATTCACGCGAGCGTGACGAGACCGTCGTCGAGCCTCTCAGGCTGACCGCGGGCCTGCTCCGCGGCCCGCTCAAACGGACGGCTGATTTCCGGAGATGGCTTGGCGTGGCGGGGGGCGTGGTCGTGCCCTCGCTCGCGATCGCGGCGGCGGCCCAGGGCGGCGACAAAGTCGTCGCGGCCCTGGCCGTCGTCGCGCTGACGGCCTCGATTGGCGGCGAACTGCTCGAGCGCTTCCTCTTCTTCCGCGCGGTCACCCGGCCGCGGATGCCGGGGGCGCTCACGTCATGACGACCACCCTCGACCGCCCGTCGATCTTGAAACGCATCCAGGCGCTGCTCCATGCCAAGGAGGGTCCGCTCACTCGCGAGCTCGTCCGCGAACCGGGCCGGTTCGGGCTGGGCCAGGTGCCCGCGACCAAGATCCCCGACGCCACGACGGTGATGGTCTGCGGATTCTGCTCGACCGGCTGCGGCCTGACCGTCCATCTCCAGGACGGCCGGGCGATCAACCTGACCCCGACGACCGATTACCCCGTCAACCGGGGCCTGGCGTGTCCCAAGGGCTGGGAGGCTCTGACTGTCCTCGACGCCCCCGACCGCGCGACCGTCCCGTTGCTGAGGAACCAGGCCGGCGCACGGAGTCCGGTCTCCTGGCACGAGGCGATGACCACAATGGCCGCGCGGTTCCATGCGATCCAGGCGCGGCATGGCGCGGACTCGATCGCGTTCTTGAGCACCGGTCAGATCGCGACCGAGGAGATGGCGCTCCTGGGGGCGGTCGCGAAATTCGGCATGGGGATGGTCCATGGCGACGGCAACACCCGCCAGTGCATGGCCTCGGCCGCCGTCGCTTACAAACAATCGTTCGGCTTCGACGCCCCGCCTTACTCTTACCACGACCTCGAGGAATCCGACTGCATCATCCTGATCGGCGCCAACCCCTGCATCGCCCACCCGGTGCTCTGGGAGCGGGTCACGAAAAACCCGCACGCACCCGAGATCCTGGTCGTGGACCCGAGGCGGACCGAGACCGCCATGGCGGCCACGCTCCACCTTCCCATCCGCCCCAAGTCCGACCTGACGCTGCTTTATGGGATCGCGCATCTGCTGATCAAACGAGGCGCGATCGACCGCGCTTACATCGACGCCCACACCCGCGACTTCGCCGCATTCGCCGAGTTCGTCCGACCGTACGAACCCGCGCTGGTGGCGCGCGAGACCGGTCTCGCCCCCCAGGTGATCCTCGACGCGGCCGCGCGGATCGAGCGCTCCAGCCGCGTCTCGCTGTGGTGGACGATGGGCGTGAACCAGAGCCATCAGGGCGTGAAGACGGCCCAGGCGGCGATCAACCTCGCGCTCATGACCGGCAACATCGGCCGGCCGGGGACGGGCGCCAATTCGATCACCGGCCAGTGCAACGCCATGGGCTCGCGACTCTTTTCCAACACCACCAACCTGCTCGGCGGGCGCGACTTCGCCGACCCCGCCGACCGCGCCTGTGTCGCCGCGATCCTGGGCATCCCCGAAGCGAACATTCCACGCAGGCCAAGCTTGTCGTACGACGGCATCATCGAGGGCGTCAAGTCGGGCGCGATCAAGGGCCTCTGGATCGTCGCCACCAACCCCGCCCACTCCTGGATCGACCAGAGCACGCTGCGCGAAACCCTGGGAAAGCTCGAGTTCCTCGTCGTCCAGGACATGTACCACTCGACCGAGACCGCGCGGCTCGCCGACCTGCTCCTGCCCGCGGCGGGCTGGGGCGAAAAAGAAGGAACGTTCATCAACTCGGAACGCAGGATCGGGCTCATCAAGAAAGTCCGCCGCGCGCCCGGGCAAGCGCTTTCGGACTTTCACATCTTCACGCTTGCGGCACATTATCACGGCTGTGGCGCGATGTTTCGCGAATGGAGCTCTCCCGAGTCGGTGTTTCAGATCTTGAAGCGGCTCTCGGCCGGCCGGCCTTGCGACTTCAGCGGCGTGGCCGACTATCACGCGCTCGACCTTGCGGGGGGCGTGCAGTGGCCGTATCCCGCGGCAAACCCCGACCCCAGCCCGCGGCGGCGGCTCTTTTCGGACGGCCGGTATTACCACGCGGACGGCCGGGCTCGGTTCCTTTTTGACGCCCCCCGGCCGTTGCCCGAGCCGCCCGACGCCGCCTATCCGTTCCAGCTCTTGACCGGCCGCGGCAGCGCGGCCCAGTGGCACACCCAGACCCGCACCGCCAAGTCCGACGTTCTTCGCAAGCTCTATCCCAGGGATCCCTACGTCGAGATCAACCCCGCCGACGCCCGGGAATTGGGGCTCGTCACGGGGCGCTGGGGCGTCGTCGAGTCGAGACGCGGATCGGCTCGCGCCCGCGCGTTCGTCACCCCGACCGTGCCGGCCGGCCTGCTCTTCATGCCCATGCACGACGGCTCGACCAACCGGCTCACCCTCGCGGCCTTCGACCCCGAATCGCGCCAGCCCGCCTACAAGGCCTGCGCCGTCCGCATTCGCGCGGCCGCGGACGGCGAGGCCGCCCATCCCACGAGCGGACCAACCACCCACTAGACGCCCGCGAGAGGACCACACGATGACAGCAAAACCTGGCGCGCGAAAAAAGGTGGTCGTGATCGGCAACGGCATGGTCGGCCACCGGTTCTGCGAACGGCTCATTGCTTACGACTCCAATCGCACACTTCAAGTCACGACCTTCTGCGAGGAAAAACGCCCGGCCTATGATCGCGTCAACCTGTCAAAATATTTTGACGATCGCGACCCCGAGAGTCTGAAGCTCGCGTGCGCGACCTGGTACGCTGAAAACGAGATCACGCTCCACGTGGGCGATCGGGCGGCGGCGATCGACCGCGAGCGCAGGCTGGTCGTCTCGGAACAGGGCCGCGAGATCGCCTATGACGCCCTCGTGATCGCGACCGGCTCCGCCCCGTTCGTGCCGGCGGTTCCTGGCGTCGATAAGAAAGGGGTGTTCGTCTATCGGACGATCGAGGATCTCGAACGGATTCTCGCCTATGCCGGCAAAGCGCGGTCCGCGGCGGTGATCGGGGGCGGCT